>NZ_JACTUZ010000087.1 GCF_014490445.1 Pseudoroseomonas ludipueritiae
GCCCGCGGCGGCCTGGGCATGCTCCTGCGCCACCGTCAGGGCGGTGGCCAGCAGCGCCAGGGCGGCGGCGGCGGCGAGTTCCGGCCAGCCGGCCTCGCCCCAGCGGGCTTCGCCATGGCCGAGCAGGGCAGCCAGGAGGCGGGCAATGAACCAGGCCTGGGCGATGCCGCAGGCAATGGAGGCGATGCCGAGCAGAACCGGGCGCGCCAGACGGCCACGGCTTTCACGTGCCGCGGCCGAAAGCAGGGCGCGCGCCCGGGCCATCTCGGCCTTACGGGGCAGGGACATGCCGGGCGTTCTAGAACAGATTGCCCCGGGGCGGTATCGCTGCCTGCGCGAATTGCCCGCCCGTTGCAGGAAAACCCCGCCGATGCTGCCCAGCCATGGCCGCTACGCCTACCATCCCTGGCCGCAGCGGCCGGAATACCGCTGGCCAGGGGGTGCGAGGCTGGCCGTCTATCTCGGACTGAACCTGGAGCATTTCGCCTTTGGCGAGGGCCTGGGGGCGGAACTGGCGCCGGGCGCCAATGGTGGCGGCGGGCCGCAGCCGGATGTGCTGAACTATGCCTGGCGGGACTATGGCAACCGCGTCGGCGCCTGGCGGGTGCTGGAGCTGCTGGAGGAACTCGCCCTGCCCGCCACCGTGCTGCTGAACAGCGCCATGTATGACTATGCGCCGGAGCTGGTGGCCGCCCACCGCGCCCGGGGCGACGAGATCGCCGGCCATGGCCGCAGCAACAGCGAGCGCCAGAGCACCCTGCCGGAAGCGGAGGAACGCGCGCTGATCGCCGAAGCCACCCTCGCCATCGCGCGGCGGGAAGGCGTGGCGCCGCGCGGCTGGCTTTCCCCCTGGATCGCCGAGAGCCGCGCCACGCCGGACCTACTGGCCGAGGCCGGCTATCGCTACACCCTGAACTGGTGCGCCGACGACCAGCCGATCTGGATGAGCACCCGCGCCAGCCGGCTGCTGGCCATTCCCTATCCGCAGGAGGTCAACGACATCCCCGCCATTGTCGCCCGCAAGGACGGCGCGGCGCAGTTCGCGGAGATGATCCTGGATGACTTCGCCGAACGGCTGCGGCAGGTGCGGGACGGCAAGCCGCAGGTGATGGGCATCGCGCTGCATCCCTACCTGATCGGCCAGCCCTACCGGCTGCGGGCGCTGCGGCGGGCACTGGCCACGATCGCGGCGGCGCGCGAAGAGGTCTGGATCACCACCGCCGGCGGCATCCTGGAGCATGTGGCCAGCCTGCCGGAAGGCACGGTGCCCTGACGGGGCGCGCCACCATATCCACCACCGAAAGGGAGACGAATGATGACACGCACCAACCTCGCCCGCCTGGCCGCCGTGCTGGCCCTGGTCCTGGCCACCGGCACGCTGGCCGCTTGCAGCAGCGACCGGGACTCCGCCGGACGGCAGGGCACCTCCGGCTTCTATGGCGGTGCCGGCGGCGGCATCAACTGGCGCTGAGAACAAACCCTTTCGGCACGGCGCGGGATTTGCTTCGCTCCCGGCATGAGCGGATGCATCGAATTCGTCCTGAACGGCGTGGCCCGTCGCCTGCCGCCCGGCACACCGCCCGGCCAGACCCTGCTGGAATGGCTGCGCGGGCCTGAGGCCGGGCTGACCGGCACCAAGGAAGGCTGCGCCGAGGGCGATTGCGGTGCCTGCACCGTGGTGGCGGAGGAGCCGGACGGCCGCCGCGTGCCGCTCAATGCCTGCCTGGCGCTGCTGGGCCAGATGCATGGCCGCAGCATCCGCACCGTGGAAGGGCTGCGCGGCCCTGGCGGCGCCCCGCATCCGGTGCAGCGCGCCATGGCGGAGGCCGATGCCACCCAATGCGGCTTCTGCACCCCCGGCATTGTCATGTCCGCCTGGGCGCATGCCCGCGAAGGTGGCAGTGTGCATGAGGCGCTGGCAGGCAATCTTTGCCGCTGCACCGGCTACCGCCCCATCCTGGATGCTTTTTCCCGGCTGGAGGATGACACGGCCCCCGCCCCGCCACCCGCGCCCCTCGCAGCCGGGCATTTCAGCGGCGCCGGACAGGATTTCCACCTGCCCGCCGACCTCCCTGCCCTGCTGGCGCTGCGCGCCGCCCTGCCCGATGCCTGGCTGCTGGCCGGCGGCACCGACCTCGGCCTGCGCGTCTCGGAACACCGGGAAAAGCCGCCCGCCATTCTCTGCCTTTCGGCCGTGTCGGAATTGCAGCACCTGGAAACAGGGCCGGAAAGGCTGCGCATCGGCGCCGGCGTCACTTATGGCCAAATGCTGCGGGCGTTGGAGGGAGATCTCGCTCCCCTCGCCGCGCTGCTGCGCCGCCTGGGCTCGCGCCAGATCCGCGGCATGGGCACGCTGGGCGGTAATCTCGGCACCGCCTCACCGATCGGGGATGCGCTGCCGCCGCTGCTGGCGCTGGGCGCGCGTATCGTGCTGGCCTCGGCGGCGCGGGGGGAGCGGGTGGTGGAGGCCGGCGCCTTCTTCACCGGCTATCGCCAGACGCTGCTGGCGCCGGATGAGGTCATCATCCGCATCGACCTGCCACGCCCGCCACAGGGCAGCGTTTTCGTCTGTGAAAAGCTTTCCAAGCGGCACGACCAGGATATTTCCACCGTCTCCGCCGCTTTCCTGCTGCGGGTCGAGGAAAGGCGCATCACCGAGGCCCGGCTGGCCTTCGGCGGCATGGCCGCCACCCCCGCCCGCGCCACCGCCGCCGAGGCCGCCCTGACCGGCGCGCCCTTGGCCGAAGCCAGCTTCGCCACCGCCGCCGAGGCCCTGGCGCGGGACTTCACCCCTCTCTCCGACTGGCGCGGCAACGCGGAATACCGGGCGGCGGGCGCAGCGGGGCTGCTGCGGCGGCTCTACTGGCGCGCGGCGCATCCGGAACTGGCCATGGAGGTGCATGCGCTGTGAAAACCGGCATGGGCGCCGCGCTGCGCCAGGACAGCGCGCTGAAGCACACCACCGGCGAGGCCCGCTTCACCGACGATATGCCTGAGCCGCCGGGGCTGCTGCATGCGGTGCTGGCGCTCTCCCCGGTGGCGCATGGCGCGCTGGCGCCGCTGGACCTGTCGCCCGCCCGCGCCATGCCGGGCGTGGTGGCGGCGCTAGGGCCGGGGGATATCCCCGGCCGCAACGACATCTCCCCCAGCGGCAAGGCGCGGGAGCGGCTCTTCGCGGAAGAATACGTGGAACACTGGGGCCAGCCACTGGCCCTGGTGGTGGCCCGCACACGGGACGAGGCCATCGCCGCCGCCGCGGCGCTGCGGCCGGAGATCCGCCCCCTGCCCCCGGTGCTGGAACTTGAGGAAGCCCTGGCGGCGAAGAGCCTGCTGATGCCGCCCATGGTGATGCAGCGCGGCGACGCGGCGGCGGCGCTGGCGGATGCGCCCATCGCCCTGGAAGGCGAGTTCCGCTGTGGCGGGCAGGAACATTTCTACCTGGAAGGGCAGATTGCCCTGGCCATTCCCGGCGAGGATGGCGACCTGACGCTCCATTCCTCCACCCAGCATCCGACGGAGGCGCAGCATATCGCCGCCCGCGTGCTGGGCTGCGATTACAACCGCGTCTCCGTGCAGTGCCGGCGCATGGGCGGCGGCTTCGGCGGCAAGGAAAGCAATGCGAGCTGGGTCGGCGCTGCCGCCGCCCTGGCTGCCCGCGCCACCGGCCGGCCCGTGAAACTGCGGCTGTCTCGCAAGACAGATATGGCCGCTACCGGCAAGCGCCACCCCTTCCTCTTCCGCTGGCGCGCGGGCTGCGATGCCGCCGGCCGGCTGCTGGCGCTGGATGCCACGCTGGCCGCCGATGGCGGCAGCACGCTGGACCTTTCGGGCGGCGTGCTGATGCGGGCGGTGACGCATGCGCTGAATGCCTATGACGTGCCGGCGGTGCGCGTCACCGGCCTGGCCTGCAAGACCAACACCGTCTCCAACACCGCCTTCCGCGGCTTCGGCGGCCCGCAGGGCGTGCTGCTGATGGAGGATGTGCTGCAGGCCGCGGCCCGCGCCACCGGCCAGAGTGTCGAGGCGGTGCGGGAACGCAGTTTCGCCGGTGGTTCCAACGGCAGCGACACGCCCTATGGCCAGCATCTGGAAGGCGACCTGATCCGCCGCGTCTGGGCGGAAGCCAAGGCGCTCTCGGCCTGGGATGCCCGCCGCGCGGAGATCGACGCCTTCAATGCCAGCCACCCGGTGCTGCGCCGGGGCCTGGGCAGCTTCGTGCTGG
The DNA here is from genome assembly GCF_014490445.1 of Pseudoroseomonas ludipueritiae. Taxonomy (GTDB): domain Bacteria; phylum Pseudomonadota; class Alphaproteobacteria; order Acetobacterales; family Acetobacteraceae; genus Pseudoroseomonas; species Pseudoroseomonas ludipueritiae. The sequence continues at coordinate 4,223 of NZ_JACTUZ010000087.1, forward strand.
CCTTCGGCATTTCCTTTGGCATCGTCGCCCTGAACCAGGCAGGCGCGCTGGTCAGCGTTTATACCGATGGCTCCATCCGCCTGAACCATGGCGGCACCGAAATGGGCCAGGGCCTCTTCATCAAGGTGGCGCAGGTGGTGGCGGAGGTCTTCGGGGTGGAGGTAGAGCGCATCCGCATCACCGCCACCTCCACCGATGAGGTGCCGAATACCGCGCCCACGGCGGCCTCCACCGGCAGCGACCTGAACGGCTGGGCGGCCCATGCCGCCGCCAGCGCCATCCGCACCCGCATGGCCAAGGCCGCCGCCGCGCTCTGGGGCGTGGCGGAGGAGGAGATCGCCTTCGCCGACGGGCAGGTCGTCGCCGGCAACCACAGCATGAGCTTCGGCGAGCTGGCGCATCATTGCTGGAGCCAGCGGATCAGCCTGTCCGCCACCGGCTTCTACAAGACCCCGGACCTGCACTGGGACCCGGTGGCCATGAAAGGGCATCCCTTCTTCTACTTCTCATACGGTGCCTCGGTGGCCGAGGTGCTGCTGGACCGGCTGACCGGCGAGCACCGCGTGCTGCGCGCCGACCTGGTGCAGGATTGCGGCCGCTCCCTGAACCCGGCCATCGACCTCGGGCAGATCGAGGGCGCCTTCGTCCAGGGCCTGGGCTGGCTGACCTGCGAGGAGCTGTGGTGGGACGCCGCCGGGCGCCTGCGCACCCTTGGCCCTTCCACCTACAAGATCCCCGGCTCGCGCGACGTGCCGCCGGTCCTCAACGTCAAGCTGCTGGAGGATGCGCCGGCGCGGGCCGAGACCATCTTCCGCTCCAAGGCCGTGGGGGAGCCGCCGCTGATGCTGGCCACCGCGGTCTGGAACGCGCTGCGCGACGCCACCGGTGCCGACCGCCTGGACCTGCCGGCGACGCCCGAGCGCGTGCTGCGCGCCCTGGGCGGGTGCTGAGCCCTTTTCAGCCGCAGATCTGCTCCAGGGTCTGCACCAGCTCGCGCGGGTCATAGGGCTTGGCCAGCACCGGCACGCCCCGGTGATGCTCCGGCAACCCGGCGGCGCCATAGCCGGTGGCCACCACGAAGGGCACCCCGCGCTCGGCCAGCAGATCCGCCACCGGAGTGGAAAGCTGCCCGGCCAGGTTGATGTCCAGCACCGCCGCGCCGACCTCGCCATCCGCCATCAGGGCCAGTGCCTCCTCCACCGTCGCGGCGGGGCCTACCACCTCGGCGCCGGCATCCAGCAGGGCATCCTCCACCAGCATGGCGATCAGCGCCTCGTCCTCCACCACCAGGATACGCCGCCCATTCAATGCCATGCGCGGGTCCATCGGCAGCCGGGATTCCACATGCTCGCTTTCACGCCCTTTCCTCCTCCGCCCCTGGCCCATTGACGGGACGGAAGCGGATGGTGGCCGAGAAGCCGCTTTCCGCATAATCCATCACCACCGAGGAACCAGGGCCCAGTTCTGCCGGCAGGCCGCGCTCCAGCATGCGGCTGCCGAAGCCGCGGCGCCGGGGCGGCTGCACCGGCGGCCCCCCTTCTTCCTGCCACAGCAATTCCACCATGCCATCCCCTTCCTCGTGCCAGGCGACCCGGATCGAGCCCTCCGGCCGACTCAACGCGCCATGCTTGGCGGCGTTGGTGGCAAGTTCATGCATCGCCAGCGCCAGGCCCAGCGCCTGCTTCGGCGCCAGCCAGACCGGCGGGCCGCTGAGCCGCAGCCGCGCCGCCTCCTGCCCCTCCATGCCCTCTGCCGGCAAGGGCCGCCAGGGGGAGAGCGCGGCCTGCGCCGCATCCTCCAGCGTGGCGCCACGCCAGGTACGGGCGGTCAGCAGGTCATGGCCGCGGGAGAGCGCCATCAGCCTTGCCTGGAAATCGGCCAGGAAGCGGCGCAGCGCCTCCGAGTCGTCGCCGGCGGTGCGGGCGGTCTGCAGGGCCAGGGAATGCACCGTGGCCAGGGTGTTCTTGACCCGGTGGTTCAGCTCGCCCAGCAGCAGCACCTGGCGGGATTCGGCCGCCTTGGCCCCGGTGATGTCGCGCGCCAGGCCGCCGCGCCGGCTCATCCCGCCCTGCGCGTCCAGGATCGGGAAGCCGACATCGCGGATCCAGCGCATGCCGCCATCCGGGCGCTGGATGCGGTATTCGACATCGAAATTGCCGCCCTGGCGCGCGGCGATCCAGGCCGCGCGCACCCGCTCCCGGTCCACCGGATGCACGGCGTCGAGCCAGAGCTGCGGATTGGCCAGGATGGCTTCCTGCGGCACGCCCCAGATGCGCTCGAAGGCCGGGCTGACGAATTCGGGCGTGGTGCCGCTGTTGTCGGTCATCCACATCACGTCCGGGCTGGCCTCGGCGAAGCGGCGGAAGCGGCTTTCCGAGGCCGCCAGCGCCGCCGCCGCCCGCACCGCCGCCTCACGCGAGGCCGCATGGGCGGAAACCTGCCGCGCCAGCGCTTCCCGCGTCTCCACCATGTCGGTCACATCCGTCACGGTGCCGATCCAGCGGCGGATCGGCCCCTGCTCGCCGCCCTGCTCCGGGCCACGCACCGGCAGGGCGCGCGCCACGCACCAGCGCCAGCCCTCGTCGGCACGCTTCAGGCGCAGCTCGGCCGAGAAAGGCGCGCCCGCCCGCATCGCCCGCCGCCAGGCCCGCTCAACACGGCGCTGGTCGTCCGGATGCACGATCTGCGGCAGCATCTTCTGCGCATCGGCCACCGAAAGCCCGGTGAAGTCCCGCAGGCGCGGGTTGACGTAATCCACCTCTCCATTCGGCTGGGCGGACCAGACGATCTGCGGGATGGTCTCGGCCAGGGTGCGGAAGCGCTGCTCGCTTTCGCGCACCTGCTCGGCGGCGCGGCGCTCCACATCGATATCGGTAATGGCGGCCACCGCCCCCGTCACCTTGCCCTGGGCATCGCGCACCGGGCTGGCGGAGACGCGCACCCAGCCCAGCCCGCCATCGCCGCGCCGGGCCTGGAACTCGGCCGCCGCCGGCATGCCGCGCGCCAGCACCTGGGCCAGCGGCATCTCCGCGCCCTGCACCCGCCGGCCATCCGGGTGGTACCACTCCCAGTCGCGGGCATAGCTTTCGATGCTGTCGGACAGCGGCTGCGGCATGCACAGGATCTCGCCAGTGCGGCGATTGGCCAGGATCATGCGGCCGGAGGGCGCCTCGGCCACCACCATGCCCACCGGCACATTGTCCAGCACCGCCTTCAACAGCGCCTCGCTTTCGCGCAGCGCCGCCTCGGCCGCCCGCTCGGCGCTGACATCGCGGAAGAAGATGGTCAGCCCCTCCGCCGAGGGATAGGCATCGGCCGAGATCCAGCGCCCCATGGCGGCATGGAAGGCGGTGATGCGCTGCGGCCGGCGCTCGTCCATGGCACGGCGCCAGGTATGGGCGAAGACCCCCTGCGCCCAGCCCGAATAAGCCTCGGGCAGCACGCGGCCCACCGCATCCCCTTCGCCGCCCAGTTGCAGCCGGGCGCGGCCATTGGCGTAGAGCAGCCGCCACTGGGGGTCGAGCACCAGCACGCCATCCGTGGTGCTCTCCAGCACCATGCGCAGACGGGCGGTCAGTTCCAGCCGCTCGGCCTCCAGCACCTCGCGGCTGGCGGCGGCATCGATCAGCGCCTCCGCCACCATGTCGATCTCATGCAGGCCGGAGCGGTGGAGGCTGGGCAGCGGCGCGCCCTGGCCATAGGCGGTGGCCAGCCGCCCCATGCGGGCCAGCGGCGCCGCGATGCGCCGGTCCACCCAGAGGGTCAGCCCCAGGGTGAAGAGCACCAGCAGCACCCCACCCAGCAGCAGCACCGGCAACAGCGCCCGCGCCAGCAGGCTGTCGGTCTCGGTGGCCGGCATCCCCACCATCACCAGCCAGGGGGAAGCGCCGACGCGGTGCCAGGCGGTGGTCAGCTCCATCCCCCCCGACGTGTGGCTGCGGGACCAGCCGAAGAACTGGCCGCTGGCCAGTGCCTGCCGCGCCACGCTGCCCACCGGCAGCTGCCGCCCGATGGCGCTCGCCTCGTAGGGCTCGCGCGCCACGATGCGCCCTTCGGCATCGACGATCAGCGCGATCCAGCCCGGCTGCAGCGCCGCCCGGCGCAGCGAGCCCAGCCAAAGCCGCAGCGGATCGGTGCCGATGGAAAGGAAAAGCGGGCTCTGCCCGGGGCTGCGCGGCACCTCCAGCGTCAGGGCCACCTGATGCGGCGAGCCCGGACGCTCCGGCGACAGGACGCCGGAGAAAGGGTCCGACAACGGCAGGTCGGCGCCGCGCGAGGCCGGCGGCGGCGCATCGGCGGGCGCGGTGCCATAGGGCAGGCTGGTATCCACCAGCACGCGGCCGGTGACATCGGTCAGCCGGATGCGGCTGCCATCCACGCTTTGCAGCGCCAGCGCCTGGGCATGGAAGGTGGCGAAATCATTGGCCCGCAGCGCGGGGGAGCTGCCCAGCGCCGTCAGCGCGCCGCGCAGCCCGACCATCTCCCGCTCCAGCACGAAGGCGAGGTTGCGGGCGGCATCGCGCGTGTCATTGGCGGCGGTGGAATATTGCAGCTCGGCCGCGTGCCAGGCCGTGTAACCAGCCAGCATCCAAAGCGGCAGCAATGTCGTCAGCGACAGGATCAACAGGTGCAGCCGCACCGTTGGCCGCCAGCGACGGCGCCGGGCGTAGGCACCCATGCTCCGGATGGTATCGCCGGGCCGCTCCGTTACATCCGACTGCCCCGGCAGGGCTGGCGGTTCCCCCAGTTTCAAGCCCTCACGCTCTCCCGCCCTTAGCGCATCCGGAGGGAGCGGCCTCCGCTCCGGTCATCCTGGTCCACCCTATAACAGAGCAGGCGCAAACCGGATATCAGCGCGGAAGCCTCCGGTCAGGCAAGCCGGGCGAACCCGGCCTGCCGCTAGCCCCAGCCTCAGTCGGCATATTCCCCGGCAGCCTGGATCACCGGCCGCCACTTGGCGATATCGGCCTGCCAGAAGGCGCGGGTGGCGGCGGGGGTCGCCTGTTCCTGGGTGACGGGTGCGGTGCCGAGATCGGCGAAGCGGGTCACCACCTTCTCATCCCGCAGCGCGGTCTGGACGGCGCGCGACAGGCGGTTCACCACATCGGCCGGCGTGCCCTTGGGGGCATAGAGCGCGTGCCAGATGGTCACTTCCATGCCCGGCAGCCCGGCCTCCTTGGTGGTCGGCACATTGGGCAGTGAGGGCAGGCGCTCCGGCGTCGTCACGGCGAAGACCTTCACGGCGCCAGCGCGGATATGCTCGGTGGTATTGGTGGTCTGGTCGCACATCAGGTCCACGGTGCCGCCGATCAGGTCGGTCATGGCCGGGCCGGTGCCGCGATAGGGCACGGTGGTCATCGCCGCGTCCACAGCCTTCTGGAACAGCAGCCCGCAAAGATGGCTGGCGGCGCCGATGCCGGCATTGGCGTAGTTCAGCTTCTGCCGCTCCTGCCGCACCAGGGCCACCAGTTCCTGCAGGTTGTTGGCCGGCAGGTCCTTGCGGCCGATGATGGTCATCGGCACCTCGGTCACCATCGCGACCGGCTCGAAGCCGCCGACGGCATCGTAGGAGAGCTTGCGGTAGAGGCTGGGGGTGGTGCCCATGCCGATATGGTGCAGCAGCAGGTAATAGCCATCCGGCCGCGCCTGGGCCACGCGCGCGGCGCCCAGGGTGCCGCCGGCGCCGCCCACATTCTCCACCACCACGGACTGGCCGAGGTCACGGCTCATGGATTCCGCCACGAGACGCGTGACGGTATCGGTCGGTCCGCCGGCAGCGAAGGGCACGACGATGGTGATCGCGCGGTTAGGATAGGCGCCTTGGGCCTGCGCCCCGGCCGGCGCCAGCAACGCCATGGCGGACAGGACGGGCGCGGCGATCGCCGCCAGAAGGCTGCGTCGGACCATGCGAACAAATCTCCCGGAACGAATTATTACGATATCTGGCCGTTCCGGGCGGGATCTCGTCAAGGGGTAAAAGGTCGCGCTTCAGCCGGTATCCACAGCGGCGAAGGCGACCACCCCCATGCCGCCATCATCGCCGGAAGCAGGACCAGCCATCCGCTCCACCGCCGGCGCCGCCGGCGCCAGCCATACCAGGCCAGCAGCAGCAGCGCGGGCAGCACCACCGGCCAGAAGCTGAAGGATGCCAGGGCAAGGGCATCGTACCAGCTCAGGCCATGATGCACTCAGCTATCCATCTTGAGCGCGGCGATGAAGGCACTCTGCGGGATCTCGACCTTGCCGAACTGCCGCATGCGCTTCTTGCCTTCCTTCTGCTTCTCCAGAAGCTTGCGCTTGCGGCTGATGTCGCCGCCATAGCACTTGGCGGTGACGTCCTTGGACATGGCGGAAATCGTCTCGCGCGCGATGACGCGGCCGCCGATCGCCGCCTGGATGGGGATCTTGAAGAGCTGGCGGGGAATCAGCTCCTTCAGCTTCTCGCAGATGGCGCGGCCACGGCGGTCGGCCTGCGTCCGGTGCGCCATGAAGGACAGCGCATCCACCGGCTCGTTGTTCACAAGAATAGAAATCTTCACCAGATCGCCCTGGTCGTAGCCGTCCATCTGGTAGTCGAAGGAGGCATAGCCGCGGCTGACCGACTTCAGGCGGTCGTAGAAGTCGAAGACCACCTCGTTCAGCGGCAGGCGATAGACGGCCATGGCGCGGTTGCCGACATAGGTCAGTTCCACCTGCTGGCCGCGCCGCTCGGAGCAGAGCGTCAGGATCGAGCCGAGATGCTCGTCCGGCACCATGATGGTGGCCTTGATCCAGGGCTCCTGGATGCTCTCGATCAGCGAGGGGTCCGGCATGTCGGCCGGGTTGTGCAGGTCGATCTCCTCGCCCTTGGTCATCTTCAGCTTGTAGACGACGGAGGGCGCGGTCGCGATCAGGTCGAGGTCGAACTCGCGGCTCAGGCGCTCCTGGATGATCTCCAGGTGCAGCAGGCCCAGGAAGCCGCAGCGGAAGCCGAAGCCCAGCGCGGCCGAGCTTTCCGCCTCGAAATGGAAGGAGGCGTCGTTCAGCCGCAGCTTGCCGAGGCTCTCGCGCAGCTTCTCGAAGTCGTCGGCATCGACCGGGTAGAGGCCGCACCAGACCACGGGAATGGAGGGCTTGAAGCCCGGCAGCGGCTCGGCCGCCGGGTTGCGGTCGTCGGTAATGGTGTCGCCGACATTGGTCTCGGCGACGGTTTTGATGGCTGCGTTCAGGTAGCCCATCTCGCCCGGGCCGAGGTAGTCGACCGGCACCATCTTGGGCGTGAAGATGCCGACGCTGTCCACCGTCTGGGTCGTGCCTTCCGCCATGAAGCGGATCTTCTGGCCCTTGCGGATGGTGCCGTCCTTCACCCGGATCAGGATGATGACGCCGAGGTAGGGGTCGTACCAGCTATCCACCAGCAGCGCCTTCAGCGGCGCGTTGATGTCGCCGGTGGGCGCCGGCAGGCGGGTGACGATGGCCTCCAGCACGCCCTCGATGTTCAGGCCGGACTTGGCGCTGATCTCCACGGCGTCCGAGGCATCGAGGCCGATCACATCCTCGATCTGCTGCTTCACTCGCTCCGGCTCGGCGGCCGGCAGGTCGATCTTGTTGAGGACGGGGACGATCTCGTGGTTGGCGTCGATGGCCTGGTAGACGTTCGCCAGGGTCTGCGCCTCGACGCCCTGGGAGGCATCGACCACGAGCAGCGAGCCCTCGCAGGCGGCGAGCGAGCGGGAGACCTCATAGGCGAAGTCCACGTGGCCCGGGGTGTCCATCAGGTTCAGGACATAGGCATTGCCGTCCTTGGCCTTGTATTCAAGCCGGACGGAGGCGGCCTTGATGGTGATGCCGCGCTCCTGCTCCAGCTCCATGCTGTCGAGCATCTGCTCCTTCATCTCGCGCGCGGAGATGGCGCCGGTGGCCTGGATCAGCCGGTCGGCCAGCGTGGACTTGCCGTGGTCGATATGGGCGATGATCGAGAAGTTGCGGATGCGGGAGATCGGCGTATCGGTCATGGGCTTCCGGCGGTGGTACAAGGGACGGCTGGCGCGGCAGCATCCACCGCATGCAAGCGCCTCAGATAGGGCAAGCGGCCGCGGGAATCAAAGCATGGCAGCAACTGAGGCCGTGCCCCGCGCGTCTTCCGTGCGGTTGGAATGAACCGCCAGCACGAGGAATGCCCAATGCGACGCCGATCCCTGCTGCCCCTGCTCGCCCTGAGCATCGCCGCGCCCGCTGCGGCCCTGGCACAGACGCCGCAGGACCTGCTGAACAATTTCCTGGGCAACAACAATGCTCAGCGGCAGCAGGACGACCGCCGCCGCCAGGAGGAGGATGAGGAGCGCCGGCGCTGGGAGGAAGACCGCCGCCGCGCCGATGACGCCGACCGCCGCCGCTGGGAAGACGACCGCCGCCGCATGGACGAGAACCGCTACCGGCAGGATGAGCGCGGCCGCCGTGTCGATGAGCGCGACCGCCAGAGGCGGGACCTGGAGCGCCAGCGGCAGGAGGTGGAGGCGCAGCGCCGGCAGGTGGAGCGCGAGCGGCGCCAGGTGGAGGAGGAGCGCCGCCGTATCGAGATGCAGCGCCGCTGAAGCCGGTTTGACCGCCCGCGGATAGGGCGCGATCCTCGCCACGGAGCCCGGATCAACCGGCCCCGACAGGCGAGGAAACACCATGGCCAGCCATCCCTTCACCGCTTCCGACCTGGAGGCCCTGCGGGCCTGGGACACGCCCACCATCTGCAATGCGCTGGAGCTGGTCGTGCCGGAGCGGCGCGGCCATGGCTTCACCATCCGCCCCATGGTGGCGGCGGATGTCACGCTGAAGCCGATCTGCGGCCTGGCTCGTACCGGCACGCTGCGCGCCGCCGCCCCTTCCGGCCGCCCCGCCGCCGAGGACCATGCCGTCCGCACCGGCTGGTACGAATACGTGGCAGATGCGGCCATGCCGACCATCGTGGTGCTGCAGGACCTGGACGATACCCCCGGCACCGGCGCCTTCTGGGGCGAGGTGCATACCGCCGTGCACAAGGCGCTGGGAGCACAGGGCTGCGTCACCAATGGCTCCTTCCGCGACCTCGACATGCTGGCGCCGGAGTTCCAGATCATCGGCGGCGTGGTGAACCCGAGCCACGCCTATGTCCACATGGTCGCCTATGGGCAGGATGTCTCCATCCACGGCATGGCCTGCGCCCATGACGCGGTGGTGCATGCGGACCGGCACGGCGCCGTGGTCATCCCGCATGAGGCTGTGGCGAAGCTGCCCGCCGCCATCGACCTCTGCACCCGGCGTGAGAAGGTGATCCTCGACCTCTGCGCCTCCCCCGATTTCTCGGTGGCGCGGCTGAAGCAGGCCTTGCAGCAGTCCAGGGAAATCCACTGACAGCGGCGGCATGCTGAAGGACGCCATCGAGGCCATCCTGGCGTTGCAGCCCGCCTATAGCGCCGCCAGTACGCCGGCCATGCAGCGGCGCGGCCGGTTGATCCGCCGCGTGCTGCCGCAGGCGCTGCTGGCGCATCACGCGGCACTGGCGGCGGCGCTGGGCCCTTATGGCGAGGACCTGCGCATCGAGGGGCGGGACGGGCTGGGCTCCAAGTCCGCGACGCCCTGGGTGCGCTTCTTCTCCCGCGCCCGCTCCCCCAAGGCGCGGGATGGCTGGTACTGCGTCTATCTCTTCGCGGCGGCGGGGGATGGGCTCTACCTCTCGCTGGCGCATGGCTCCACCACCTGGGGGCCGGGCGGCTTCCGCCCGCGCCCGCCGGAAGAGATGGCCGGGTTACGGGACTGGGGCCGCCGGGCACTGGGGCCGGTGGATGAGCCACGGCGGGCGCCGGCCCTGGTGCTGGGCGGCTCCGCCCTCGGCGCTTCCTATGAGCAGGCCTCGATCCTGGCGCTGCGCTACGCCGCCGGCGCCATCCCGGAGGATGAGGCGCTGCTGGAGGACGCGCGGCGCTTCGCGGGCTACCTCCGCCGCATCCACATGGCCGAGGACGCGGCGGCCTCAGCCCAGCCGCGCCGCCACCTCGGCGGCCAGGGCGCGTAGCGCGGGCTCGGGCCGGGCGCCCAGGCTGCGCGCCATATGCGCCAGCATATCCGGCGACCCGGCGGCGGCAGCCTGGCGGAACCAGCCCAGCGCCTCTTCCAGCCGCCCGTCCTGCACCAGCAGGGTGCCCAGGTTGAACTGCGCGCGGGAATCGCCCGCCTTCGCCGCCCGCACATAGAGCGCATAGGCGGCGGCCGGGTCGCGCGGCACGCCGTCCCAGCCTTCCTCCAGGAAGCGGCCCAGCACGGTCAGGGACTTGGCATGGCCCTGGGCGGCGGCGGCGCGGAAGAGTTCCAGCGCCCTGGCGCGGTCCTGCGGCACGCCGGCGCCGCGCACATGGAGGCCGGCGAGGTTGTATTGCGCCCAGTCGTATCCGCGCCCGGCGGCCTGGGCATAGAAATGGGCGGCACGCTCGAAATCGATGGGTGTGCCCCAGCCCAGCTCATGGCAACGGCCGACCATATTGATGCCGCGCACATCCCCCGCCTCGGCGGCGACGCGGAACCAGCCCAGGGCGCTGACCCTGTCCTGCCGTAGCCCACGCCCATCGGCCAGGATCTGCCCGTAAAGGATCACCGCATCCAGGTGCCCGGCGCGGGCGGCGGCGGCGATCCAGCGGGCTGCCTCCTCCGGCGGGCCGGCAAAGGCGGCGGCGAGTTCCTCCGCGCTGGCGGCGCGGATTTCCGCCAGCGTGATGGGCGGCAAGGGCTCGGGTTCAGGGTCGCGACGGCGGCGGAACATGCTGGCACCGGCTTATCCCCGCCAGCGCCCCACGTCCAGCCAGTTGCGAAGCCTTCTCAACATCAGGCCACCATGCCACCCCGGATCTCGCGGAACAGCTTGCGCTGGATGGCCTCGGCGAAGTCCGAGTAATCGGCGCAGCTCATGGCGAAGGCGCCAGGGCCGCCGATCACCTCGTTCTCGTAATGCGCCAGCAGGTCGGGCTCCTCGTTCAGCACGGCCAGGCCATTGATGGTGACGCCGGCATCGACGCCGATATCCCGCACCGGCCCGGGCGGCCGCCCCAGGTTGTGCCGCCCGTCGCCGGAGACATCCATCACCAGCCGCTCCGCCCGCCCCTCGAAGCGGCCCAGCAACCCCAGCCCCGCCGCCATCCCCGGCCCCAGGCCAGTGGCGCCAGGGGGCGGCAGGCGCGGGCTGTTGTCGATGGCATCCGCCAGGGCCTGGCCACCCTCCGCACCGGCCACCCGCGTCCAGGGCACCGCCAGTTCCTGCCTGCTGGACCAGAAAAGCAGCGCCACCGCAATGGCGCCACGCGGCCCGGCCGTGGCGGCGGCGATGATGCGCTCCTGCCGGAAGGCCTCGGCGAGCCCGCCCACCATCAGGCCGAATTCATCGAAATCCACGCTCGCCGAGACATCCACCGCCAGGCACAGCGCCAGGTCCACCGCCTCCATCCTCGCCCCTTCCCAGGTCTCCGGCCGCAGAGATGGGGCCTGGGAACATGGCTGGCGAGACGGCACTCCGGTTGCGGGAAAAGATGGATGACGGTTCATATTGCGGCACCGCCCTCCCATCTGGCAGGAACAGCAGCGCCGCGAAGGATGCCGAAGCCTGATGCCCGATCACCTGCCGCCGGCCACCCTTCCGGCCCCGCCGGAGGATGCCGCCTGCCCCACCTCCTCCATCTCCCGCATCGTGGCGGAGGTGGCGGATACCTTTCCGGGTGAGCGGATCAGCCTCGGGGATATCGCGCAGGCCTTCGGGGAAAGGGCCTTCGGGCTGCTGATCCTGCTGCTCTGCCTGCCCAGCCTGCTGCCCGGCATGGCCACCGTCTTCGGCCTGCCGATGCTGCTGCTGGGGGCGCAAATGGGCATCGGGCTGCGCACGCCGCGCCTGCCGCGCTTCCTGGCGCAGCGCACCATCCGGCGCACGGACCTGCTTCGGCTGGCTTCCGTCTCCTCCGGCACGCTGGGGCGGGTGGAGCGCTTCCTGCACCCACACGATGGCTGGTTCACCAGCCCGGCGGGGGAGCGGCTGGCAGGCTGGCTGACGGTCTATACCGCGCTGATGCTGATCCTGCCCGGCCCCGGCACCAATGGCCCGCCGGCCTTCGGCACCATCGTCATGGCGCTGGGCATCGTGGAACAGGACAACCGCGTCACCGGCTGGGGAGTCGGGCTTTCCATCGCCGGCAACCTGCTGGCCACGGTCGTCCTGGCGGCCATCTGCCTCTTCGGCATGGCAGCCTTCACCTGGCTGTTCTGAGGTAGGCTCAGGCCTGCCGCGCCTGCCCTGGCACCCACAGCACATCGCCCCCGGCATTGAGCCGGCGGGACAGCACGAAGAGGTGGTCCGAGAGCCGGTTGAGGTAGCGCAACGCCACCGGGTTCACCGGCTCCGCCGCGCCGAGCGCCACCACCACGCGCTCCGCCCGCCGCGCGGCGGTGCGGGCCAGATGCGCATGCGCCGCCGCCGGCGTGCCGCCCGGCAGCACAAAGGAGCGCAGCGGCGGCAGGGCGGCGTTCATCTCGGCGATCTCCGCTTCCAGCCGGGCGCATTGGCTGTCGGCCATCCGCAGCCGCCCTTCCGCCGCCGTGCCGGGGACGCAGAGATCGGCGCCGAGGTCGAAGAGGTCGTTCTGGATGCGCGCCAGCATGGCATCCTCCGGCAGGCCGGCGGTCTGCAGCCGCAGCAGGCCCAGCGTGGCATTGGTCTCATCCACCGTGCCGATGGCCTCGATCCGCAGCGCATCCTTGGACACACGCGTGCCATCGCCCAGCGAGGTCTGCCCGGCATCGCCGCCGCGGGTGGTGATGACATCGAGACGGACCATGCGGCAGGGCTCCTAATAGGGTCGCAGGGTGGCGCGAAAGGTCAGGTTGCTCCAGACCGGCACGCCGCCGCGCAAGGCAGGGTCGAAGCGGCAGCGGCGGACGCTGCGTTGCACGGCCTCATCCAACTGGGGATGGCCGCTGCTTTCCGCCAGCTTCGCCTCGATCACCCGGCCCTTGTCCGTCAGCCGCAACCGCAGCACCACCTCGCCGCCGATGCCAGCCTGCCGCAGCTCCGGCGGATAATCGATGCTGTCGCTGCAGGCGAGGTCACGCGGCCGGGCGGCCCGGGTCTCGGCTCCGGGCGCGATGTCCAGCGCCGTGCCCGCCCCCAGCCGCACCTGCCCGGGTGCTACCGGCTGTGGCGGCGGCGCGGGTGGCATGGGTGGGCGCGTCGGCGT
>NZ_JACTUZ010000088.1 GCF_014490445.1 Pseudoroseomonas ludipueritiae
CGCCTCCAGCACCTCGGCCAGGGCCTGGGCGGGCTCTGCCACCGGTTCCGGTGCCGGCTCGGGCGGCGTTGGCGGCTGCGAGGGGGCAGCCTGCAACTCGGCCAGCCCGAGGCCGGCCTCCTGCAGGCTGGCGTGAGGGGCGGCGGCGTCCTCGCCACGGGCCACGGCGACGCGGGCCAGCACGAGATGCGCCGAGAGTTCCGGCGTCATGGCAGGCAGCGTGGCTTCCAGCCGCCGCACCTGCTGCGCCGCCGCCTCATCCTCCGGTGCCTGCGACAGGGCGGCGCGGAAGAAGGCCAGGGCCTCGGCCGGGCGGCCGCTGCGCAGGCCCTGGCGTGCGAAGGCATGCAGCACCGCCGGGTCCGCCGGCGCCAGGGCCAGGGCGCTGAGCAGCGGATAGGCGGCGGCTTCCGGCCGCCCGGCCTCGGCCAGCGCATGCGCCAGTTGCAGATGGGCCGAAGGGTCCTCCGGCTGGTCCTCGGCGAGTTCCCGGAAGAAGCGGGAAGCGGTGTTCCAGTCGCCGCGCTCGCCGGCCATCTCGGCCGCCTGCCGCAGCAGTTCGGTCTCCAGGCTCATGCGCGGGGCGCCTTATCCGAGGGCTTCTTCAAGCGTCAGCAGCCCCATGAAGAAGGAGGCCAGGATGCTGTCGTAGTCGTCGCTGACATAGCCGCTGAGCGAAAGCCAGATCAGCCCGTGGATGCCGCGGATCTTGCGGATGTCGTTGGGGCGGAATTCCTTAAAGGCGCCCTTCAGATGCGCCCAGCCGCCGGGGCGGATCTGGATGGTGATGTTGCGCTCCTGCATCTCCAGCACGAACTGGCGGCGGTTGAAATTGTCGTATTCCCCGGCCACCGAGTAATAGAGCTTCGCCCAGTCGTAATTGGCATCCCCCAGGAACCAGGAGGAGCCGAACTTGCCGCGCGGGTCGATGAACCAGGGCTCGCCCGCGTCATCCAGCAGCATGTTGGAGAAGGTCGGGTCGCCATGGATGAAGTTGAAGCGGTTCGGCATCACCGCGCGCACGGTGTCGCGGAACCAGTCCTCATGCGAGGGGTGCAGGATGTTGCGCACCGGCGTGCCATTGACGCGGAAGCTCTCCACCTCCTCCAGCTCCGGCAGCAGGCGGCGGATATTGGCCAGCCGCGCCAGGGTCTTCTCGGCATAGACTTCCTGGCAGACGGCGTCGCTGGTGGGGCCGGATTCCAGCGCATGCAGCCCGGCCAGGCGCTCCATGATCCGGTGCAGCGCCGCTTCCCGCCCGCGCATGCTTTCAGCGAATTCGAAGGGGTGTCGGCCCTGGATACGGCTGATGATCAGCGGATCTTCGCTGATCAGCCGTGGCATGCTGGCGAAGCCCAGCTCAGAGGCATGGCGGTACCAGGCGGCCTCGCCCTCCAGCAGGGACTGGAACTCGGGCAGCTTGGCGCGCTTCACCACGCGGTCCGGCCCGATCTCCACGCTGTTGAAGAAGCGGGCATGGCCGGCGGCGGACCACTGGTCCAGCAATGCATCCACCGTGCCGATCTCCTTCACCGCATTGAACTCGGCCGTGCTGGTCGGCAGGCCGGAGCGGGAAAGCCAGTCCACGAATTCGCCGGCGCGCGGCATCTCCCGCAGCATCGCGGCGCGTGGAAAGGAGAAGAGGCCGATGATGCCGGTGGTGTCGGAGCGCTTCTCGACCATCCTGCCATCCGGCTGCACGGACCAGCGGCAGGTAAAGGACTGGGTGGTGCCCACCACCACGTCGTCGGTGGCGGCGATGGCCGGCGGCTCCTCGAACTTCAGGTCGCACCAGACCACCGTCACCGGCTCGTCCGGCGGGATCTTGGAAACGGCCTCGGGGATGCCGGCGACATTGCCGCTGGTGCCCTCCACCTGCACGATCTCGAAATCCACCTCCGGCCGGAAGACTTCCAGGAAGCGGGTGACGATATCCTTCTTGTAATCGGAAATGATCAGAAAGCGGGCGCCGGGAAAGGCGTCGAAGGTATGATAGATGAGCGGCTTGCCATCCACTGGAACAAGGCATTTCGGCTTGTTCCAACTGTATTGTTCAAGACGGGTTCCTTTGCCGCCAGCCTGCACGATGACATTCATGATCTTGGGCGGCATCATGATCTCTCTGATCTTGGCGTACTTGTTCTCTAACATAGGGTTTCGGGTACTGTGAAGTCGCTGGCCCCGCGCCAATATTACCGTTCGATGAAAGCGCGGCTTGAGTATTGCCACGTCATTGTGAAAATTACCGGGCAGCCATGCTGCCGGCATCTTGAAACATTCCGGTCGCAAAGCCCACCTGATGCGTGACTGGCGGGCCGGGACGATCCAGGGCGGCCGTCGGCAAGGAGCAACAGGAACAGATGGCGAGGGACCCCTACGAGGCGCTGGGCGTGGCGCGCGGCGCCAGTGAATCCGAGATCCGCAGCGCTTATCGCAAGTTGGCCAAGCGCTATCACCCCGACATGAACCCAGGCGACAAGCAGGCCGAGGAACGCTTCAAGGAAGCCTCCGCCGCACACGCCCTTTTGTCCGACGCGGAGAAGCGCGCACGCTTCGACCGGGGCGAGATCGATGCCGAGGGGCAGGAAAGGGCGCCCTTCGGCTTCGGTGGCTTCGGCGGCGGGCGATCCTCCGGCACGGCGGGCGGCGCGGGCTTCGGCAACACGGCCGGCTTCGGCGGGGCCGAGGATTTCTCGGATATCTTTTCTGAATTGTTCGGCCGCAGCCGGACCGGCGGCATGGGCGGGGAAAGCCGCCGCACGCGCGGCCAGGACCAGCAGTACCGGCTGAGCATCGACTTCCTGGACAGCATCCGCGGCGCCACGCGGCGCCTGACGCTGCCCGATGGCCGCAGCCTCGAAGTGAAGGTGCCCGCCGGCATCGAGGACGGCCAGATCATGCGGCTGAAGGGGCAAGGTGGCCCCGGCTTCCATGGTGGCGCGGCCGGCGATGCGCTGATCGAGATTTCCGTGGCGCCGCACCCATTGTTCCGGCGCGAGGGCGACGACATCCATGTCGAGGTGCCGGTGACGCTGGCGGAGGCGGTGCTGGGCGGCAAGATCACCGTGCCGACACCGACCGGCCATGTCAGCGTCACGGTGCCGAAGCATTCCGATGCCGGCACCCGGCTGCGCCTGCGCGGCAAGGGCGTCGCGGCGCGGGCGGGGAAGCCGGCTGGTGATGAATACGTCACGCTGCGCCTGGTGACCGGCCCGGTGGATGCGGCGCTGGAGCAGGCGCTGCGCGACTGGGCGGAACGGCATGCCGGCTTCGACGCCCGCGCGGCACTGGCCGAGAGCTGAGCCTCTCCATGCTTTCAGGGGCGGTTAGGAGCGCACTGCTACGCCTGCAGGTGCGGCCGGTGGCCTGAAGCGCCAGGGGGCGCCGCCCCCTGGAACCCCCGCTGGAGTGACAGTGTCACCCCAGGCCCCGCCATTTCTTGCCGCTGATGGCAAGGTTGGTTCCGCCAGAGGTCATGGCCCTCTGGCGGCCAAGGCCAGGACTCGCACGGACGTTGAACTGTTCGCGGGCTGGCCGCCGGGCGGGCGCGCCGCCCCAGACGGCTCAGATCCGCAGCGTCCCCGCCTTCGCGGCGGCATAGCGTTCGCTGACCTTCGACCAGTCCACCACATTCCACCAGGCTGCCAGGTATTCCGGCCGGCGGTTCTGGTACTTCAGGTAGTAGGCGTGTTCCCACATGTCATTGCCGAAGAGAACCTTGATGCCGTCCATCAGCGGCGTCTCCTGGTTGGGGCGGGTGGTCAGGTTCAGGCGGCCTTCACGATCCACCGTCACGAAAACCCAGCCGGAGCCGAAGACGCGCGCGCCGGCGCCGTTGAAATCGGCCTTCATCTTGTCGAGGCCGCCCAGGTCGCGGGTAATGGCCTCCGCCAGCTCGCCCGTGGGCGCCTCGCCCTTGCCGCCCATGATCTGCCAGAACATGGCGTGGTTGGCATGGCCGCCGGCGTTGTTGCGCAGGGTGGTGCGCACGCTTTCCGGGGCTTCGGACAGATTGGCCAGCAGCTCCTCCAGCGGCAGGGCGGCGAGGCGGCCATGCTCCTTCAGCGCGGCATTGAGATTGGCGACATAGGCCGCATGGTGCTTGTCGTGGTGCAGCTCCATGGTGGCGGCGTCGATATGCGGCTCATTGGCATTGGCCGCGTAGGGAAGGGGTGGCAGCACATGCGGCCCATCCGCCGGGGCTGCCTGCGCCCAGGAGCGCCGTGGTGCCGCGAAGAGCCCGCCGGCCAGCAGCAGGGCCCCGCCGGCCAGCGCGCCGCGCCGGCTGAGCGGGGTGGAGGGGAGGTGAGCAGGCATGGCGCTTTCCCTTCTGACGGATGAACATGTCATCTGGGTCATGTGGCGCCGGGGTAAAGGCCTCCGTCAGCGCCGGGGGCTGCGGCGCAGCAGCGTCGTGGCCAGCAGCAGCAGGCAGGAGAGCACCACCATCACCATCGCCGCCGCCGTGACGGTGAGGCTGATGGAGTCGTTGAGGCCGGAGAACATCTGGCGCGGCAGGGTGCGCTGGCCGGGGCCCGCCAGGAAGAGCACCACCACCACCTCATCCAGGCTGATGGCGAAGGCGAAGACCGCGCCGGCCGCGACGCCCGGCGTGATCTGCGGCAGGCAGACGCGCCAGAAGGCCCGGGCCGGATTGGCGCCGCAGGTGGCGGCGGCGCGCAGCTGCACCGGGTCGAACTGCGCCAGGGCCGCCAGCACGGTGGTGACCACGAAGGGCGCCCCCAGCACGGTATGGGCCAGCAGCAGGCCCGTGAAGCTGTTGGTCAGCCCCAGCGGCCCGAAGAACAGCAGCAACGGCACGGCGACGACGATGGCGGGCACCACCATCGGCGCCATCAGCACCGCCATCACCGCCTGTCGGCCGGGGAAGCGCGCGCGCCAAAGGCCGAAGGCGGCGAGCGTGCCCAGGATGCTGGCCAGGATGGCGGTGGCCGCCCCCAGCTTCAGGCTGTTCCAGAGCGCCGGCAGCCAGAAATCCGAGGAAAAGAAATCCTGGTACCAGCGCAGCGAGAAGCCCGGCAGCGGATAGGAGAGAAAGGAGCCGGCGGAGAAGGACAGCGGCAGGATGACCGCCACCGGCGCCAGCAGAAATACCAGCGCCAGGATGCCGAAGACCCAGAGGGCGATGCGGGAGGGGCTCATGCCGGCCTCGTCTTCTCGAAGCCCACCAGCCGCGCGTAGAGGCCGACCACGATGGCCACGGCCGCCAGCAGCAGGCAGGAGAGCGCGGCCGCCATGGACCAGTTGACTGTGCGGGTGGCGTAGAAGCCGACGAAATAGGACAGCATCTGGTCATTGGCGCCACCCAGCAGCGCCGGCGTGACGTAGAAGCCCAGCGCCTGGATGAACACCAGCAGGCAGCCCGCCCCCACGCCCGGCAGCGACAGCGGCAGGGAAATGCGGAAGAAGGTGCGCATGGGCGAGGCGCCGAGCGAGAGCGCCGCGCGCGGCAGCCGCCAGTCCAGCGACTTCAGCGATGCATAGATCGGCAGCACCATGAAGGGCAGCAGGATATGCACCATGGCCAACAGCACGGCGCCGCGGTTGAACAGCAGCGGCAGCGGACCATCCGTGATGCGCAGGGATTGCAGCGCGGCATTCACCACGCCTTCCCGCTGCAGCAGCACCATCCAGGCGGCGGTGCGGACGATCAGGCTTGTCCAGAACGGCAGCAGCACGCCGGCCAGCAGCCAGGGCGCGAACCGTGCCGGCGCGGTGGCGATCAGCCAGGCCAGCGGATAGCCGATCAGCAGCGCGATGGCGGTGGCGCTGACCGAGATCCAGAGCGTGCGCCAGAGCACGGCGCGGAAGATGGCCTGGTCGGCGGGGGCGGCGGCGATATGGCCGCCGGCATCCCGCTTCAGGTCCAGCACCGCCAGCAGGTGGAAATCCGAGACCGGGCCGCTGGCGCGGCGGATGGCTGCCCAGGGCGCGGGGGTATTCCATTCCGGGGAAGCCGTGAGCACCGCCTGCCGCGCATCGCCCTGCGCCGTGGCCAAGCGGCGGGCGGTGGCGGGCAGCAGGGAGCGGAAGCCCGGCCAATCGTTGTTGAGGCGGGCGCTGGCGCGGCCGATGGCGCCGGAACCCGTCTCCTGGTCCCGCTGCCGCGCCTCGCGCAGGTCGTCGACCAGGGCGGCGAAGGCGGCATCGCCCGGCAGCCCGGCGCCGTCCCAGGAGGACAGCGCCGCCACCGTGCGCGGCAGCACCGGCGGCACGTCGGATTCCTGCACCGCGCGGGCCAGGAAGGTCCCGATGGGCAGCACGAAGACCGCCAGCAGGAAGATCAGCAGCGGCGCCACCAGCAGCGCCGCGTTCAGTTTGGACTTCAGCGGGACACCCAGTTGTTGAAGCGCTGGTTCAGCGTATCGAGGTTATCCAGCCAGAACTGGTCGTTGATCTGCAGCGCGCCCTCGGCATTGGCGGGGGCGGTGGGCAGGTCGGCCAGCACGGCGGGGGCGAGCTTGGCATCGGCGCCGCGCACGGTGGTGCCATAGGGGATCATCGGCGGCAGCTTGGCGGCCACATCCGGCTGCGCCCAGTAGTTCAGGTAGGCGATGGCCTGGGCCTTGTTCGGGCTGCCCTTCATGATCACCCAGGAATCCAGGGTGAAGAGGTTGTTCTTCCAGGCGATGCCGAAGTTGCGGCCGTCATTCTGGTTGGCGGCGCTGATGCGGCCGTTATAGGCATCCGTCATCGCCACCTCGCCGCTGGCGAGCCACTGCGCCGGCTGGCTGCCGCGCTCCCACCAGACGATGTCGTTCTTGATGCTGTCCAGCTTGCGAAAGGCGCGGTCCACGCCCTCCGGCGTGCCCAGCAGCTTGTAGACATCGCCGGGCGCCACGCCATCGGCCAGCAGCGCGATCTCCAGCGTGGTCTTCGGCCCGCGCCGCAGCCCGCGCTTGCCGGGGAACTTCTGCACGTCGAAGAAATCGGCCCAGCCCTGCGGCGCCTGCGGCATGCGTGCCTTGTCGTAGGCCAGCACGAAGGAATACAGGATATTGCCGACGCCGCATTCGCTGACGGCGGGCTCGATGAACTTCCCTGCGCCGCCGAGGGCCGAGAAGTCCATCTTCTCGAAGAGCCCTTCCTCGCAGCCCAGCAGCAGCTCCTCGCTCTCCACCTGCACCAGGTCCCAGTTATTGGCGCCGGACTGGATCTTGGCGCGCAGCACGCCCACGCCGCCATCCCAGGTCTCCTCCAGCAGCCGCGTGTTGCTCTGCTGCTGGAAGGGGCGGAAGAAGACCTCGCGCTGCGCATCCTGATAGGCGCCGCCCCAGGACACAATGGTCAGGTCGCGCTGCTGCGCCACCGCCGGACCGGCCAGCAGCGCCGCGCCCAGGGCCAATGCGGCGCCGAGATGTCTGCGCAGGATCATCGAAGCTTCTCCCCTTGCCGCCTCACGCGGCCTTACAGCAGCAAGCCTAGGGCAGGTTCCGGCGGGTGGGGAAGAGGGAGGTCGTGGCTGGGCGGGCCGGCACCTGGCCGCCGGAGTATCGTCAGCATCAGGCCGTGGAAAGGGGCGCTGCCCCCTTAGAACCCCGCTGGGGTGACAGTGTCACCCCAGACCCCGCCATCTGTTTTTCAGCTTGCGGCAGAGTGGTTCCGCCGGAGGTCATGGACCTCCGGCGGCTGCGACTTCAGCCCAGCCGGCTGGCGCTCGGCCAAGGCCTCAAAGCTTTGGAAAACTCGAAGCGGGGTCCGGGGTGGACTTTCCACCCCGGCGGGGTCCAGGGGCAGCGCCCCTGGCCGCGCTCTCAGTCCATGGCCAGCGACTTGGACACCTTCTCGAAGGTCCCCTTGCTCAGGTTCGGCCGCGCCAGGATACGTTGCAGCTCCGCCCGCATCATGCCCGCGCGCTGTTCGTTCTGCCGCTTCCAGTCGCCCAGCGGCCCCACCATGCGGGCCGCCACCTGGCTGTTCACCGGGTCCAGCGCGATGACCATCTCCGCCAGGAAGCGGTAGCCCTCGCCGGAGGCCGCGTGGAAATGCACCGGGTTGCCCGCCGCGAAGGCGCCGACCAGCGCCCGCACGCGGTTGGGGTTGCGCAGATCGAAATCCGGGTGCAGCGCCAGGGCCTGCACCGCCACCAGCGTATCGGCGCGGGAGGAGGTGGCCTGGAGCGCGAACCATTTGTCCAGCACCAGCGGGTCGTTGCGCCAGCGGGCATGGAAGGCGGCCAGGGCTTCCTCCCGCGCCGGATCGGTGGAATCCACCAGCACGCGCAGGGCGGCCAGCACGTCGGTCATGTTCGCCCCGGCGGCGAATTGCGCGCGGGCGCGGGGCAGGCCATCGGTGCCAGGGGCCTGGGCGAGGTAGGAGAGCGCGGCATTGCGCAAGGCGCGGCGCCCAATGGAGACGCCATCGATGCGGTAGGGGCCGCTGTTCTCCAGGCCGTCATGCAGCGCGGCGAGGCGGGGGGCGAAGCGCGCGCCGATCTCCCGCCGCAGCGCTTGGCGGACGATGTGGATGGCTTCCGGGTCCGCCACCGTCATCTGGCCGGCGACGAAATCCTCGGAAGGCAGGGCCAGGGCTTCGGCGGCGAAGGCGGGGTCGGATTCCGCGTGGTCCAGCACTGCGGCGATGATGTTGGCCAGCCCTTCCGGCAGCGCCGGCGCCTCACCGGCGCGATGCGCGGCGACGAGGCGCAGCATCTCGGCTGTGGCGTATTGCTGGCCGGATTCCCAGCGCACGAAGGGGTCGCTGTCCCGCGCCGCCAGGAAGCCGAGGGATTCCAGTGGCAGGCCGCTGAGCTTCACGGGGGCGGAGAAGCCGCGCAGCAGGGAGGGGATGGGCTTCCCTTCCCCCAGGCCTTCGAAGACGAAGTCCTGCCGCGCTTCCTCCAGCAGCAGCACGCGCTCCTCTGGCGCCTCGGCGGCATTTTCTCCCGCGAGGCGCAGCGGCAGGGGCGCCCCGTCGGGCCCCAGCAGGCCCATGGCCACGGGAATGGGCACCGGCTGCTTCTCCGGCTGGCCAGGCGTGGGCGGGGTGGTCTGCGACAGCGTCAGGACATAGCGGCCGGTGGCGGGGTCGAAACTGTCCTCGACGCGCAGTTCCGGCGTGCCGGCCTGGGCATACCAGCGGGAGAAGCGCGACAGGTCCAGGCCGGAGGCGTCCTGCATGGCCCGGACGAAATCCTCGATGGTGACGGCCTGGTTGTCGTGCCGGGCGATATAGAGGTCCATGCCCTTGCGGAAATTGGCGGCGCCGATCAGCTCCCGCATCATCCGCACCACCTCCGATCCCTTCTGATAGACCGTGGCGGTGTAGAAGTTGTTGATCTCCACATAGGAATCCGGGCGCACGGGATGCGCCATCGGCCCCGCGTCCTCCGGGAACTGCGCGGCGCGCAGGCGGCGCACATTGGCCAGACGCTTGACCGCCGCGCTGCCCATGAACTCGGAGAAATGCTGGTCGCGGAAGACGGTCAGGCCTTCCTTCAGGGAAAGCTGGAACCAGTCGCGGCAGGTGACGCGGTTGCCAGTCCAGTTGTGGAAATACTCATGCGACACCACGGTCTCGATGCCCTCGTAATCGGCATCGGTGGCCGTCTCGGGGCGGGCCAGGATGTATTTGGTGTTGAAGATATTGAGGCCCTTGTTCTCCATCGCCCCCATGTTGAAGTCGGAGACGGCGGCGATGTTGAAGACATCGAGGTCGTATTCCAACCCGTATTCCGCCTCATCCCAGGCCATGGAGGCCTTCAGCGAGGCCATGGCATGGCCGCAGGCATCCTGGTCGCCATCCCGCACATAGATGGCCAGCGCGACATCGCGGCCGGAGCGGGTGGTGAAGCGGTCCCGCACCGCGACGAGGTCGCCGGCCACCAGCGCGAAGAGATAGGAGGGCTTGGGATGCGGGTCCTCCCAGCGCGCCCAGTGGCGGCCTTCGGGCAATTCGCCGCTGCCGGCAGGATTGCCGTTGGAGAGCAGCACGGGGCAGGTGGCGCGGTCGGCCTCCATGGTCACGCTGTAGCGCGCCATCACATCCGGCCGGTCGGGGAAGAAGGTGATGCGGCGGAAGCCCTCGGCCTCGCATTGCGTGAAGTAGTTGCCGCCGGAGAGGTAGAGGCCCGAAAGCTCAGTATTGGCCTCGGGCGAGATCTCCACCAGGGTTTCCAGCACAAAGGAATCGGGCGCATCGGCGATGCGCAGCCCGCCGGAAGGCAGCATCTCCAGCCGCGGCGCCGCCAGGCGGGTGCCATCCAGGCTGGCCTCGATCAGCGTCACCGCCTCGCCATCCAGTTCCAGCACGCGGGATTCGCCCTGGCGGCGCAGCGCCAGCTTCGCGCGCACACGGGTGGCGGTGGGGTGCAGGGAGAAGTGCAGATCCACGCTCTCCACCAGGAAGGCGGGCGGGCGGTAGTCCTGGCGGTGGATGGCGGCTGGCGTGGCGGCGGAGGAATCGAGGGGGGCGTTCATGGGGTCCTGCCAGGCTCGGGAGCGCGGAAGCCACCAATATGGCGCTCCGGCGCCGCCACGCCACCCATGATGAGCAGGGGCTAGACGGCACGGATTTTGCGTGGTGAGACAGCAAGGCGACACCTGATCCGTCTGCCGACCGCGTCACTCCCGCCTCCATCCATGTGGTGGTGGCCATTTCGCCTCTTCGCCAGCCAGGACACTGCTTTCATGCGCAAATCCCAGTCACCACCCATCGTGCAGGCCCAGGCGCTGTGGAAGCGCTTCGGGCCGCTGACCGTGCTGAAAGGGGTGGACCTGAGCGTGGCGGAGCGGGAGCTGGTCTTCATTATCGGCCCCTCCGGCTCCGGCAAATCCACGCTGCTGCGCTGCCTCAACCGGCTGGAAACGCCGAACGAGGGCATCATCATCGTGGACGGCATCGACCTGCTGAGCCCGAAGACGGATATCAACAAGGCCCGCCAGCGCATCGGCATGGTGTTCCAGAGCTTCAACCTCTACCCGCATATGACGGCGCGGCAGAACGTGATGCTGGCGCTGCGCAAGGTGCAGGGGCGCGGGCGCGAGGAAGCCGCCGAGATGGCCCGTGCCGCGCTGGACCGCGTCGGGCTGGGGGAGCGGGTGGACCATTACCCGTCGCAGCTTTCCGGCGGGCAGCAGCAGCGCGTGGCGATCGCCCGCGCCATCGCGCTGGCGCCGCGCGTCATGCTCTTCGACGAGCCCACCAGCGCGCTCGACCCCGAACTGGTCGGCGGCGTGCTGTCGGTGATGCGGGAACTGCGGGAGAGCGGCATGACCATGGTGGTGGTCAGCCACGAGATGGCTTTCGCGAAAGCCGCCGCCGACACCGTGGTCTTCATGGCAGATGGCGAGAAGCTGGAGGAGGGTCCGCCGGACCAGATCTTCGGCGCGCCGCGGCACGAGCGCACCCGTGCCTTCATCCGCCAGATCGACCGGCACTGACGCGCATGGGAGGCTTCGAGAGTTTCGCCTTCTCCTTCTTCAACATGAAGGTGATGGCGCAATACCTGCCGCTGGTGGCGCAGGGCTTTCTGCTCACCGTGGTGCTGGCGCTGCTGATCGTGGTGGCGGGGCTGGCCCTGGGGCTGTTCCTGGCGCTGGCCCGCGCCTTCGGCATCCGGCCGCTGAACTGGCTGATCATCTTCCTGGTGGATCTCTTCCGCGCGCTGCCGCCGCTGGTGATCATCGTGCTGCTGTTTTTCGGCCTGCCGGCGGCGGGGCTCGGCATCTCCGGCTTTGCGGCCACCTGGCTGTCGCTGACCCTGGTGCTGATGGCCTTCGCGGAGGAGATCTTCTGGGCCGGCCTGACCTCGGTGCAGAAGGGGCAATGGGAGGCCGCGCGCTCCACCGGCCTCAGTTTTGTGCAGACACTGCGCCATGTGGTGCTGCCGCAGGCGCTGCGCATCACCATCCCGCCGCTGACCAACCGCACCATCGCCATCACCAAGGGCACGGCGCTGGGCTCCGTGGTGGGGGTGTCGGAGATCCTGGGCGCGTCGCAGAGCGCGATGTCCTTCTCCGCCAATCCATCCCCGCTGATGCTGGGGGCGCTGGCCTATCTGGTGCTCTTCATCCCCGTTGTCGCCTTCGGCCGCTGGGTCGAATCCCGTTTCGCCCCGAAGCGCTGAGAAACATCATGGACGATTTTGTCAATGCCTTCCTGAACTGGGACATTGTGCGGGAAGCCTCGCCCATCCTGTGGCGCGGCCTGTGGCAGACGCTGCTGCTTTCCGTGATGGTGGTGCCGCTGGGGCTGATCGGCGGCGTGATGCTGGCGCTGCTCTCCACCGTGCCCATCCGCTCCGTGCGCCTGCTGGCCGCCGGCTGGGTGGACCTCTTCCGCGCCATTCCGCCACTGGTGCTGCTGGTGTTCCTCTATGCCGGCCTGCCCTTCGCCGGGCTGGATATCGGTGCCTGGGGCGCGGTGGCGGTGGGCTTCTTCCTGAACACCGGCGCCTATTATGGCGAGGTGCTGCGCGCCGGCATCGGCAGCGTCTCCCCCGGCCAGACGGAAGCGGCACGCTCCACCGGCCTGACCCAGGCGCAGACCATGACGCATGTCGTGCTGCCACAGGCGGTGCGGAACGTCATGCCGGACCTGATCTCCAATACGGTGGAGGTGGTGAAGCTGACCTCCATCGCCAGCGTGGTGGCCTTGCCGGAGCTGCTGTTCCAGGCGCGGCAGGCGCAGAATGTCACCTACAATGCCTCGCCCATCGTGGCGGCTGCGGTGGCGTATTTCCTGCTGCTCTGGCCGCTGGTGCGGCTGATGTCGCGGCTGGAGAACAAGGCGATGGCAGGGCGGGGATAACGCGCCTTCCAGGGCAGGCTAACCGGGCAATGCCGGCGGTCGTGGACCAGGTGCCGCGGCCGCCCGCGGTAGCACCGTATCAAGGGTGCAATGCTTCCGGTGCGGCGCTCCAGGCGTCGCGCGGCTTCCACGACGTTCATTATCTTGACCCGGACGGTGTGCTGCGCGCTTCTCACAGCACCGTGCAAGACGCTGTCATTTCCCTGGAAATAGTTGCGCTAAAACAACTAATTTGTAATACTCGCCCGGCACTGGGGAGGCCGCCGATATGTCTGGCGCCAGAGAGACGGGGCATCCTGTCCCTGTGCCCGCTTCCGGGAATGAAACCGATGAATATGGTCAGGTTCTGTCGGTTGTCAGGAACCTGAGGAATGGGGTGAGCAATCCGCCTCCGACAGGGGAGTGGATGGCAACCGCATATACAGAGATGATGGAGTTTTCCCGCTTCCACAATGGCTTGGTCTGGCAGGTCAGCAGTATCTTCGTGCCGTTTTCCATAGCCGGATTTGCCGTGGATTTCAGGAACGACAATGGCGATCCGCAGGTGCTGAAGCTCTATTTTGTGGCTGGCGGGTCCATAGGGGTGATGCTGGCCTGGACAATACTCGCGGAATGGCACCGCTGGCTCTGGGTTCATAGCATGTATAGCGCGGCCTGCATCGAGCATGTCTGGGGCTATCGCACTGCTCCACCGGCCAAGCCGGCCCTCAACAATTGGGAGCCGCCTTCATTGCTCGGCCTGCAGGTGCGATCATTCATGGGGCGGGATTTGGGCAGGCTGACGCGATGGTGCATCGCTGGGCTGGTCATCTTTGCCTGGGTCCTGCGCTTGGCGATTGCCGACGAGCTGCGCTGAGCAGCGTTGCCGGCCACGGCGCCGCACTCAGTCCCCGACGAACCCATGCGTTCTGCCAATGCTCCTTTCGTCCCATGTCTTTCGACAACAAGGCCAGCGTGAGGCTTGTGGTCATGATGATCACGTGGCGCATCGGGCTATCTCCTGGACGTATGGGCCGCAGCAGTTGATCTGGATCTGCCGCCGCCAGAAGCAGCTACGAGGAGCATCAAGTGGCTCAGTGGCGGAGGTGTGGTGCCGCGGGCGGCCTGGGTAAACGGGCGAAAGGGCTGCCCGAGTTGCGGCAGGAGAGAGGATCAGCGGCAAGCTTGAAGGCGACGGAGAACAGCCTGTGATCTGATCGCCGGCTGATTCCAACAGCACTCTCGCTGCCAGCAGGCTTCAGTGATCATGAAATGCCGTCGGGCCACGATGCGGCCCGTAGAGGAGGCGACAATGGAAGAAAAATCCTTCGACGGCGCCGCTCTCGAGCAGGCGCTGCAGGACGATGCTTTCGCAAAGCCATCAGCAGTCGAGCTGACTGGTATGGTGAAGAAGGCTGGCAGGCCAGGCGTCATCAGCTTCACCAGAGCGGGATGTGAGAACTGGATCGACCTGCCCATCTCCATGATCGATCAAGCGCGGCACAAAGGCAGCATGCGCTGCAAAGACCATTCGCATCCGGTGTTCAGGATCACCTTCAAAGAGCCGCAGAACCCGGAGGCGGCTGTCTTTGCCGCTTTGCTGGCCCAGACATCTTCCTTGCGCCCCGAGATGCACGACGGCCCCATGGCAGTGCCGGGGCAGGCCAGTATCGCGCCTCCTGGCATGATGTCTTCCATGCCTGCCCAGGACATGTCGTTGCGTGCCGGAACGATCCGCCGGAGCGACGGCGCGCCATCACCCGGCATGCCCGGTGGTGGAGCCGCTGCACGAATCAATGTCGGTGGGCTAGGCGGGCAATGGGGAAGGCTCAACGCCTGGGGTTGCTGGGACTCCTGTTGTGAGTCCCGTTGCGCGGCCGGCCATTACGAGAATAGCCCGATCGGCCCTCAATGGGTCTGCGATTGGTGGATCTGCACCGATCCTTGCGAGAGGTGCATCTGGCCTTACTGAGAAGGGAGATTCGTGCCGCGGACACCTCTGGCGGCGCCGGCCTGGGGAACTGCACCGAAAGGAACAGCAGCAGTTCCGGCGCTGACAGAACGAGGCTGCTTTCTTTCCAAGGGCGGCGCCGCCTGCCGTGCCCGCGCGTTCCTGCGCCCTTTTCCAAGGCTGGTGGAGGAGGCCGGGGACACGCGCGCCGCTGTTGCGCGAGGCGCAGCAGGCACGGGATGCCTGCTGCGGCATGGCGGACTAGGCGAAGACGATGCCGGCCTCGCCAGGATGCGTGCCCATGGTCAGGCCCGCCGTCTGCTGCACGTGCTCGGCGCTGTCCGAGAAGCCCAGCACCACATCGGCACGGCTCATGCCGCTGGCCAGTGACCACAGCCACTGGGCCAGGCCGGCTGCATCCGGCTCCCGGTGCAGGCTGTTGTGGTACAGCGCGGTGACGAAGCCGGCATCCTCCGGCAGGCCGTAGCGTGCCTGGAATTCCGGGCTCTGCAGGAAGCTGGCGGCGATGTCGGTCAGGGCGCGGCCCGCATGCCATGTGGCCAGATGAAAAGCCAGGCCCGGCGCATCCGGCTGGCGCCCGAAGGCGGTGTCGTAGAGCCGCGCGATCTGCGCCGCCGGCTCATCGGCATCCCAGAGGCCCTGCGCCAGCAGCCCGGCTGTCCTGCCACGGCTTTCGGCGCTTTCGGAAAAGCCGCCGAGCACCCAGGCCTGGCTGCGGCCGGCGGCCAACTGGCTCACCCACATCGCGTGCCCGTCGGCATCGGCCTCACGTCCCAGCCCGTTGCGGTAGACCTGTGCCACGAACTTGCTGTGATCCAGCCCGCCATAGCGCGCCTGAAACTCGGCGCTGGTGAGGAAGCTCCACCCGATCTCCTCAAGGCTGCGGCCCGCGGCGAGTGCCCCGATCCAGGTGTTCAGCCCCACGGCATCGGGCTGCCGTCCCAGCGCCACCTGATAGAGCCGCAGCACCACCGCCGCCGGATCATCGGCATCGAACACCAGGCGGCCATCGAGGAAGCGCACTTCATCGGCCTGCGCCATCATGGCGCTGGTGAGGCCCTGCGCCAGCGTCGGCCGCAGGGCGCTGTCGCTGTAGTCCAGCACGGTGCGGCCGCCTTCCCATCGGGCCACGCCCACGCCCTGGGCCATGGTCCAGGCGGGCAGGCCCTGGTCGTCGTAGAGGGCATGGCCCTGCGCATGGCTGTCCCCGGCGGCGAGCCGGCCATAGCCCCAGCCATAGTGCAGGCGCAGCGGCCCTTCCGGCAGCGGGCCGGCGAAGTGCAGCCGCACCGTGTCGCCATCCACGGGGGTCAGCCCGGTCGCGGTCATGGCGTGTCCGGCCGGGTTGCGCACTGACCAGCCGAGCCCCGTGCCCACCACTGGCCAGGCCACCAAGGTCGTGGCCGCGTCGAAGGCGAAGTCGACGTCGAGCTGCGCCGCGCCCGAGCGCCAGGCCGCAACGACCTCGGGCCCTTCATTGGCGATATTGCCATTCGCCCGGGCCAGCGGCGAGCCAGGCAGGGCATAGTTGGCCCAGCCTTCGGCGATCGAGCGGGCAGCGCGCTCCACGACGAGCAGCGCGTCACTGCTGGACATATGGGTGCCGCCATATTCCAGGGTGGCCGGGTTCCCATCCATGTCGTCCCAGCTCATGTCAAGGTCCAGCGCCCGCGCACCGATGCTGGCATTGAATGCCGCATCCCCCGCCAGCCCTTCCATGGCGAGGCGGATGGCCTGGAGCGAGCCATCCACCGCCGAGGAAGAGGGGATGGCGCTGACGAAGACATAGGGGACCGTCGCCGCGCGCTGCCCGAGCGCCTGCCGCACCAGGGCGGCATCGAAGCGCAGCGCACTGCTCCACATCTCGGCGGTGACGTCGCCACGGATGGCGTCGTATTCGTTGTGCAGCCACAGCACCGCCGTGGGATTGTCACGCGTTGTGGCGGGTTGCGCGTGGATGAAGTTCAGCAAGGCGGCTTCCTGCGCGCCGATGTTCCAGCCCTGGCGCCAGTCGCCGTTCATGGGACTCAGCCAGTCCGTCAGCAGCGCCGTGCCAGGGGCCACGGTGGTCTGATCAGCCGTGGGGTGGCCGTAGACCAGCTGCACCCGGTTCTGTGCCCCATCGAAGCCCAGCAATTGTTCCACGCGCTGGACCAGGGCGCGCTGCCCGGCGATGCCATCCGCGTCCATCATGATCTGCGCGTTGGATTGGCCACGCACCAGGATGTTCAAGTCCACAAAAAAGGGCTCCGCTCAGGTCGGGCGTCATTAACACATCACAACGCTGTGAAGAAGAGAGCGACATGGAGGGCCGGGTCCTCACGCAAAGCGAGGTCGCCGAGAACCCAAGGATGACGTTCGGCAGCCCCCGCTTCGCCGCGCGGGTCCCATGGCGGAGCGGGTACAGCCTGATCGGACAGGGAGGGGCTGCGCCCTTCCTGCCCCTGGCCTCACCCTGGCAGCACCCCCAGCAATGCCCAGGCGGCGCGCTTATCTCGCTGCCAGCGCTCCGCCTCCTGCCGCAGTGCCGGTGCCAGGGCCGCGGCCAGCGCGGTGCCTGGGATGGCGGGATCGTCCAGCACCAGGGCCGCCGCCGCCATCTCCGCCGCCGTGGCGGGCAGGGCGGTGCCCAGGGCTGGCGCCACCAGCCAGCCGGCCTCGCCGGCAC
>NZ_JACTUZ010000089.1 GCF_014490445.1 Pseudoroseomonas ludipueritiae
TGCGGGGCGGGCAGGGGGCCGGCGCCCTGCACGGTGCCGCCGGCGGGGGGCGTATGGGTCGGCTCGGCGGCATTGGCGCGGGAAGCGGCGGCCTCGGCCGGCGGCTCCGGCGGCACGGTATAGTCCGGCACGATTCGCGCCTGGGCGCCGGCGATCACCAGCACCTTCTGCCCCAGCGCCAGGGCCACCTGGTCCTTCTGCGCCACCGAGACCAGCTCACCATTGCCCTTGCGGACGATGTATTCGAAGCCATTGGTATTGCCGATGGCCTTCTCGGTCGCGGTGCCGATCAACCCGCCGAGCAGCCCGCCGCCGATGCCGCCGAAGGCCGAGGTGATGTCGCCGCCACCGATGCGGGTGCCCGCCACGCCGCCCGCCGCCGCACCGGAAGCAGCGCCGGTGGTGCCATCGGCCGAGATCTGCACCGGGCGCACGCCGACGATGGTGCCCTGCTCCACCTTGTTCGCCTGCTGCATGGCGCGGCTGGCATAGGTATCCGGCGAGTAATCCGACCCGCAGGCGGAAAGCCCCATCAGCAACATGGGGACGAGAAGGATTTTGGCGCGGGAGGAGAAGGGCAAGGCCATTGCGTCCGCTGCGGTGGAAAACCGGCCGGAAGGTAGGGACTGCGCCGGCGGCTGTCATCCCACCCTGGGGCCATCGCTGCCTTGCGGCGTGGAATTGGGGGGCTGGCGGGCCTGCCGCTTCCCGCCCCGGCGGGCAACGATCTGGCGCGGGACCTGTTCAGAACAGCATCCCGACACGGAAAGGAGCCGTCATGCACAAGCTCTCCCCCCAGATGCGTGCCTGCGTGGATGCCTGCCTGAACTGCTACACCGTCTGCCTCTCCGGCTTCGCCGGCCATTGCCTGGAGATGGGCGGGGAGCACACCAAGCCGGACCATGCCCGGCTGATGCTGGCCTGTGCCGAGATCTGCCGCACCTCGGCCCATTTCATGCTGCTGGGCACGCCGCACCACAAGCATACCTGCGCCGAATGCGCCGAGATCTGCACCGAATGCGCCAATGACTGCGAGCGGGTGGGCGGCATGGAGGATTGCGTCGCGGCCTGCCGCGCCTGCGCCGAGTCCTGCCGCGCCATGGCCGCCTGAGGCATGCCCCGGCACATGGCCATCACTTGATGCGGAAGGCCCTCTGCAGGGGCCCGGGCCTTCCGGAAACCCGCGGCAAAGGGCAGGGGAAGGCCTGCCCTGCCGTCGGCGCCGCTTGCGGTGCGGAATTGCACCGTGCTAGGCGGCGCTGAAGTGGAGAAATCCACCGGAAAAGTCCCTGGACGCGCAAGATCGTGAACCCGCCCCTCATCCTGGTGCTGAACGGCCCCAACCTGAACATGCTCGGCACCCGGGAGCCGACCTTGTACGGCACCGAGACGCTCGACGACATCGAGGCGCTCTGCGCCGAGACGGCCGATGCGCTGGGCCTGGCGATCGACTTCCGCCAGACCAACATCGAGGGGGAGTTGATCTCCTGGGTGCAGGAGGCGCGCAGCATCGCCTCCGGCATCGTGATCAACCCGGCCGGCTATTCCCATACCTCCATCGCGCTGATGGATGCCCTGCTGGCATCCGACCTGCCGGTGGTGGAGGTGCACCTGACCAATATCCACCGCCGGGAATCCTTCCGGCACCTGTCCTATGTCTCGCGTGCCGCGCAGGGCGTGATCTGCGGGCTGGGGCCCCACGGCTATGCGCTGGCGCTGCGCGGCATCGCCGGCATCCTGGCCCAGGCCGAAGACGCCTGACGCACCGAATACGAGGTAGATGAAGTGAGCGGCATTTCCTTTGACCCGGAGGCCATCCGCGCCCTGGCGCAGATCCTGCGGGAAACCGACCTGAGCGAGATCGAGCTGGCGGACGGTGAGAGCCGCCTGCGCGTGACCCGCGCCATGGCCGCCGCCCCGGTCGTGCAATATGCCGCCGCGCCGGCGCCGGCCCCCGTGGCCGTAGCACCCGCCGCCGCCGCCCCGGCCGCGACTCCGGCCGCCACCACCGAGATCAGCGCCGCGACGCCGGGCGTCATCACCTCGCCCATGGTGGGCGTCGCCTATCTGGCGCCGGAGCCGGGCGCCACGCCCTTCGTGACCGTGGGTGCCAAGGTCGCCGCCGGCCAGACGGTGATGCTGATCGAGGCGATGAAGACCTTCAACCAGATCAAGGCCCCCAAGGCTGGCACCGTGACCCGCATCCTGGTGGAAAGCGGCGCCCCGGTGGAATACGGCGCGCCCCTGCTGGTGGTCGAGTAAGGCGCGTCACCATGTTCAAGAAGGTGCTGATCGCCAATCGCGGCGAGATCGCGCTGCGCGTCAACCGCGCCTGCCGGGAGATGGGCATCCGCACCGTCGCGGTGCATTCCACCGCCGATGCCACCGCCATGCATGTGCGGCTGGCGGATGAAAGCGTCTGCATCGGCCCGCCGCTGGCGCGCGACAGCTACCTGAACATGGCGGCCATCCTTTCGGCCGCGCATATCACGGGCGCCGAGGCCATCCACCCCGGCTATGGCTTCCTCTCCGAGAATGCCGACTTCGCCGAGATGGTGGAGGCGCATGGCCTGGCCTTCATCGGCCCGACGGCCGAGCATATCCGCATGATGGGCGACAAGATCGCCGCCAAGGACGCCATGCGCTCCCTCGGTGTGCCGCTGGTGCCGGGCAGCGACGGCGCGCTGGGCAGCCTGGAGGAAGCCCGCGAGGTGGCCGAGCGGGTGAAGTACCCCGTGCTGATCAAGGCCGCCGCCGGCGGTGGTGGTCGTGGCATGAAGGTCGCGCACTCGGCGGATGAACTCGAAGAAGCCTGGCGCGTCGCCCGCACCGAGGCCAAGGCCGCCTTCGGCAACGACGCCGTCTACATGGAGAAGTACCTCGACCGCCCGCGGCATATCGAGCTGCAGGTGCTGGCCGACATGTACGGCAACGTGGTGCATTTCGGGGAGCGCGACTGCTCGCTCCAGCGCCGCCACCAGAAGCTGGTCGAGGAAGCGGGCTCCCCCGCCCTGACGCCGGGCGAGCGCGAGGACATCGGCGCGCAGGTGACGCAGGGCCTCTCCAAGCTCGGCTACCGCAATGCCGGCACGCTGGAGTTCCTGTGGCAGGACGGCCAGTTCTCCTTCATCGAGATGAACACCCGCCTGCAGGTGGAGCATCCGGTGACCGAGATGGTCTCGGGCGTCGATCTGGTGAAGGAACAGATCCGCATCGCGGCGGGCGAGCCGCTGGGCTATGGCCAGGATGCGGTGTGCTTCAGCGGCCATGCCATCGAATGCCGCATCACGGCCGAGGACCCGGACACCTTCGTGCCTTCCCCAGGCCGGGTGACCACCTTCCACGCCCCGGGCGGGCTGGGCGTGCGCGTCGATAGCGCGCTGTATTCCGGCTATTCCGTGCCGCCCAACTACGACAGCCTGGTGGCCAAGCTGATTGTGCACGGCACCACTCGCGCCGAGGCCATCGCCCGCATGCGCCGTGCGCTGGAGGAGATGGTGGTGGACGGCATCAAGACCACGCTGCCGCTGCACCAGCGCATCATGAACGACCCGCAGTTCCAGAGTGGCGACTATACCATCCACTGGCTGGAACGCTTCGTCGGGCTGAAGGACTGAGCCGGGGGGGGGGGACCTGCGACGGGTTCCCCCCCCCGCGCCACATCAACTTCACGCTTTCGCCATCGGAAACTGGCATCCACCGCACGACGCCGTCGTTTGCGGGAGGCGACCTATGCCGTCATCGCGCATTCGCATGGCTAGACGGGAGCCCTATGAACGGAGTCACCACCACGGAGCCGGGCGACGACCTGCGCAGCGACGCGCCGGAAGCCGCCGATAACCCGGCCTCGGCCGGGCTGCGGCGGCTGGCGGTGCTGAAGCCCTGGCTGCTGCTGGCGGCCGGGCTGATCATGGCGAGCTTGGCCTTCTTCGCGCTGAACCGCCTGTCGGATGAGCTGGATTATGGCGCCGTGGCCGCCGCCCTGGCGGCCAAGAGCAACGCGGTGCTGCTGCTGGCGGTGCTGGCGGCGGCCATCAGCTACACCTCCATGATCGGCTACGACCTCTCGGCGGTGCGGCATGTGGGGCCTCAGCCGCCGGTGCCGCCGCGCATCGCGGCGCTGGCGGCCTTCTGCGGCTTCGCGCTCAGCAACAGCATGGGGGTGGGCGCCTTCACCGGCGGTGCGGTGCGCTGGCGCATCTATGCCGCCGCCGGGGTGAAGCCGAGCCAGATCGCCCGCATCCTGGTCTTCGTCACCGCTAGCCTGTCCATCGGCATCTTCTTCGTGGCCGCCCTGGGCGTGCTGCTGAAGGCCGGGCAGATGGAGGACTGGTTCCACCTGCCGGCGCCGCTGCTGCGCGGGCTGGCGGCGCTGTGCCTGCTGGCCATGGCGGGCATCGCCGTGGTGGGGCGGCTGCGGCGCACGGCGCTGCGGCTCGGCCCCATCACCTTCCGCGTGCCCGGCCCAAGGCTGGTGCTGGCCCAGGGCGTCATCTCGATCATCGACCTCGGCTTTGCGGCGGTGGTGCTCTGGCTGCTGCTGCCGGAAGGGGCGGTGGACCTGCCCTCCTTCATCGCGCTCTATGTGGTCGCCATCGCCATCGGCGCGGCCAGCCACCTGCCGGGCGGCATCGGCGTCTTCGACGCGGTGGTGCTGATCGCCTTCCGCGGCAGCGAGGTGCCGCTGGACCAAGTGGCGGCGGCGCTGCTGCTCTACCGCGCGGTTTACTTCGTGCTGCCGCTGATCGTGGCGGTGGTGCTGCTGAGCGGCTTCGAGCTGCGGCACCGCGTGCCGGCCCTGAAGGGCGGCGCGCGGGCGCTGCGGGCCTCCACCCGCCTCATGCCGCGCTTCCTGGCCGTGCTGGCCTTCGGCACCGGCGCCGCGCTGGTGCTGGGCGGCATCGCGCCGCCGGTGGATGTCTTCGAGCCCGGCTTCAGCCTGCCGGTGCCGCAGCCCTTGTTCGAGGCCTCGCACCTGCTCTCCTCCGTGGGCGGGCTGTTGCTGCTTTTCGTGGCCTATGGGCTGGCGCACCGGCTGGATGGCGCCTGGTGGCTGGCGCTGGTGCTGGCGGCGGGCGGGCTGGTGCTCTCCATCCTGCGCGGCAGCGGCTTCCTGGAACTCTCGCTGCTGGCCCTGCTGGCGGTGGCGCTGCTGACCTCCCGCCGCCGCTTCGACCGCCGCGCCCGCATGCTGACCCCCAGCCTGAGCCCCGGCTGGTGGCTGGCAGTGGCCTGCGTGGTGGCCGCCGCCACCTGGCTGCTCTTCTTCGCGCACCGGGACGTGGAATACTCCCGCCAGCTCTGGTGGCGCTTCGAGCTAGACGAGAATGCGCCGCGCGCCATGCGCGCCACCCTGGCCATGGTGCTGATCGCCGGCGCCGCCAGCCTCTGGACGCTGCTGCGCCCGGCCCAGACTCGCGTGGCCCGCCCCACGCCCGAGGAACTGGCCCGCGCCGTGGCCATCGTGGAGGCGCAGGACCGGGCGGATGCCAATCTGGTCCGCATGGGCGACAAGGCACTGCTGATGTCGCTGGAAGGCGATGCCTTCATCATGTATGGCCGCCGGGGCCGGTCCTGGATCGCGCTCTACGACCCCGTGGGGCCGGCGGCGCAGCGGGTGGAGCTGGTCTGGCGCTTCGTGGAACTGGCCGATGCCCAGGGCGGCCGCGCCGCCTTCTATCAGGTGCGGCCGGATGCGTTGCCACTCTATATCGACGCCGGCCTGCAGCCGCTGAAGCTGGGGGAGGCCGCCCGCGTCCGCCTCGCGGCCTTCGAGCTGAAGGGCAAGGCCCGCCAGGCCCTGCGCACCGCCGTCAACCGCGCCGAGCGCGAGGGCATCACCTTCGAGGTGCTGCGGCCGGAAGAGGTGCCGCCCGTGCTGCCGGAACTCGCGGAAGTCTCCCGTCTTTGGCTGGAACAGCACAAGGCGCGTGAGAAGGCCTTCTCCCTGGGCGCCTTCGAGCCGGATTACGTCGCCAGCCAACCGGTGGCGGTGGTGCGCGGGGCGGACCGGCAGGTCATCGCCTTCGCGACGCTGCTGGATACGCCGAATGCGCGCACCGACATGTCGGTGGACCTGATGCGCCACCGGCCGGATATGCCGCCGGGCACCATGGACTTCCTGTTCACCCGGCTGCTGCTGATGGCGAAGGAGCAGGGCTATGCCTTCTTTGACCTCGGCATGGCGCCGCTCTCCGGTCTGGCCGCGCACCGTCTGGCGCCGATCTGGTACCGGCTGGGCGGGCTGGTCTTCCACCGGGGCGAGCGGTTCTACAACTTCCGCGGCCTGCGCGCCTTCAAGGAGAAGTTCGACCCGGTGTGGGAGCCCCGCTACCTCTGCACCGCCGGTGGGCTGGACCCCTGGGTGGTGCTGGCGGATGTGGCCGCCCTGCAATCCGGCGGCCTGCGGGGAGTGATCGGGAAGTGAGCATGATCGAGCGCCGTCTTCTGCTTGCCGGCCTGGGCGCCGGGCTGCTGGCGCGGCCGGCCCTGGCGCAGCGGGATACCTCCCGTTGGCTGATCGAGATGCCCGCCACCAAGAAGACGCCGCGCCCGGATGTCTTCGGCCTGATCCTCTCCGGCGATGGCGGCTGGCGGGATATCGACCGCACGCTGGGGCGGAACTTCCGCAACCGCGGCATGTCCGTCGTGGGTTTCGATTGCCTCAACTGGTTCTGGACCCGCCGGACGCCGCAGGAAGTGGCGGCGGAGCTGGACCGGGTCATCGCGCTCTATGCGCAGAAGTGGAACATCCCGAAGGTCGCCATCATCGGCTATTCCTTTGGCGCCGATATCCTGCCCGGCACCTGGCCCCGGCTGAAGCAGGAGACGCGGGACCGCGTGGCGCTGGTCTCGCTGCTGGGCTTCGCCAAGGAAGCGGCCTTCGAGATCCGCGTGGGCGATTTCCTCGGCATGGGGCGCCCCACGGCGGTGCCGACCCTGCCGGACGTGCCCAACCTGCCGCCGGAACTGGTGCAATGCGTCTATGGCACCGATGAGGCCGCCGGCACCGGCTGCACCGCCTTCGCGTCCCCGCCCGCCGAGATCATCGGCATCAAGGGCGGCCACCATTTCGATGGCGACTACCGTGCCCTGGCCGACCGGATCTATGCCCGACTGCCGCCGCCGCCCGCCTGAACGGCGCGGAACCCTGGCGCGGGGTGGGCCTCCCGGTCCATGCTAGGCGCCGTGTCCCGCCACACGGTGCAAATCACCCCCGACCTCCTGTTGCGCGCCTATCGCGCCGGCCTCTTCCCGATGGCCGAATCCCGCACGGCCGGCCAGCTCTACTGGCTGGACCCGGAGATGCGTGGCATCCTGCCGCTGCAGGGCTTCCACCTGCCACGCCGGCTGGCGCGCACGCTGCTCTCCGGCGCCTTCACCGTCACGGCGGATACCGATTTCGCCCAGACCATCGCGCTCTGCGCCGCCCCGGCGCCGGGGCGGGAGGACAGTTGGATCAACCCGGAGATCGAGCAGCTCTTCAACGCCCTGCATGCCAGGGGCGTCGGCCATTCAGTCGAGGTCTGGCAGGAAGGCCGCATGGTGGGCGGCCTTTACGGCGTGGCGCTGGGCGGCGCCTTCTTCGGGGAAAGCATGTTCAGCCGTGCGCGGGATGCCTCCAAGGTCGCTCTGGTGCATCTGGTGGCGCGGCTGCGGCTGGGCGGCTTCACGCTGCTGGATACCCAGTTCATCACCGGGCACCTGAGCCAGTTCGGCGCGGTGGAGATCCCGCGCGCCCTCTACCGCCAGCGGCTGGCCAGGGCGCTGGAACAGCCGGCGCGCTGGCTGCCGGCGCCGGAAGGGCTGGAGGAGGAGTTCCGCGCCCTGCGCGCCCCACATCCAAAGACAGGGCTCTGAAAACACGAAAAGGCGCCGAAGCGCCTTTTGATGCCACCCGTGGAGGGGAGGGGGCGAACCCCCTCCGCCGTCATCAGCGGGAGTAGAACTCGACCACTAGGTTCGGTTCCATCTGCACCGGGTAGGGAACGTCGGCCAGCTTCGGCGCGCGCAGGTAGCGGCCCTTCATCTGGCGGTGGTCCACTTCCAGGTATTCCGGCACGTCGCGCTCGCCGGACTGGGCGGCGTCGAGCACGGCCACCAGCTGCTTCGACTTCTCCTTCACCTCGATCACGTCGTTGTCGCGGACCAGGTAGGAGGGGATGTTGACGCGCTTGCCGTTGACCGTGATGTGGCCATGGTTCACGAACTGGCGGGCGGCGAAGGGCGTCATCGCCAGCTTCATGCGGTAGATCACCGCATCCAGGCGGCGCTCCAGCAGCTCGATCAGGTTCTCGGAGGTGTCGCCCTTACGGCGCACGGCCTCTTCGTAGTACTTGCGGAACTGCTTCTCGCCGATGTTGCCGTAGTAGCCCTTCAGCTTCTGCTTGGCCATCAGCTGGATGCCGAAGTCGGTCGGCTTCTGCTTGCGGCGCTGGCCGTGCTGGCCGGGGCCATACTCGCGCTTGCTGATGGGGGACTTCGCACGGCCCCACAGGTTCACGCCGAGGCGGCGATTGATCTTGTACTTGCTTTCCGCGCGCTTCGTCATGCGGCGGGCTCCTTGTTCTGATGCGCCCCGGCCTTGTGGCTGGATGTCGCTGATTGTCCCGGTAGTCCCAGGGCGGGCATGCCAAGGGCGGGGCGCAGGACGAGCCTGAACCCGCTTTCCCGGAAGGGAGCCGGCGTTTAGCCGCCGGCCCTGTGGCTTGTCAAACCTGTTGCCGCCGCCTACTGCCGATTCATGGTGACACGCGCACAATTATTGATCCTGGGCCTGACGGCCGGGGTGACGGGCAGCCTGGTGGGCGGGCTGATGCTGGGGATCGGCCTGGGGCTGGTGGTCAACAGCGTGCATGCCGGCTGGATTCTGGTGCTGCCCGCGGCACCCATCGCCGGGCTGCTGGGCTATTGGCAGGCCAAGCGGCTGGCGCGGCAGGCCGGGCTGAAGGGCTGAGCCTGGCCACCACGAGGCGGCGAGGCGCCGCCGCCCGGGCCGGCAGGCGGGCATGAAAAAGGGGAAGGCACGGGCCTTCCCCTGGTTCGGTAGCTGGGCGGCTCAGGCCGCCATCAGCGCCTCGGACTGGCGGCGCACCATGTCCTGGTAGGGGCCCGGGCGGCGCATCAGCATCTCCGGCGAGCCGTCCTGCACCACCTGGCCGGCATCCATCACCACGATGCGGTCGAAGTTGGAGAGGGTGGCCAGCCGGTGCGCCACCGCGATCACGGTGCGGCCTTCCATCAGCCGGTCCAGCGCGACCTGCACCTCGGCCTCGCTTTCCGAGTCGAGGGCGGAGGTCGCCTCGTCCAGCAGCAGGATCGGGGCGTTCTTCAGCAGGGCGCGGGCGATCGCCAGGCGCTGCCGCTGGCCGCCGGAGAGCTTGGCGCCACGGTCGCCGACGATGGTGTCGAAGCCCTCCGGCAGCGCCTCGATGAATTCGCGGCAGCGGGCGGCCTCGGCGGCGGCCAGCACATCGGCATCGCTGGCATCGGGGCGGGCATAGCGGATGTTCTCCAGCACCGTGCGGTGGAAGAGCGAGACATCCTGCGGCACCACGGCAATCATCTCCGCCAGGCTTTCGCGCGTCGCCAGGGCGATATCCTGGCCGTCGATGGTCACCTTGCCTTCCTGCGGCGCGGCATGGCGCTGCAGCAGCGTCAGCAGGGTGGACTTGCCGGCGCCGGAGCGGCCGACCACGCCCACCTTCTGCCCGGCCGGGATCTCCAGCTGCATGTGGCGCAGGATCGGGGCGCTGCCGGCGGGGGCGGCGGGGTAGCGGAAGGTAATGTCCTGGAACACCACCTCGCCGCCGCGCGGCGCCAGGGTGGTGGCGTTCTGCACATCCGGCATGTCGTGCGGCACCAGCAGGGCGGAGAGCGCCTCCCGCATCCG
The DNA here is from genome assembly GCF_014490445.1 of Pseudoroseomonas ludipueritiae. GTDB lineage: Bacteria > Pseudomonadota > Alphaproteobacteria > Acetobacterales > Acetobacteraceae > Pseudoroseomonas > Pseudoroseomonas ludipueritiae. The sequence goes on from NZ_JACTUZ010000089.1 coordinate 9,893, forward strand.
GGCCACGTACTGGGTCAGGTCCACCAGCGCCATCGCGAGGTCGCGGGAGGCATGCAGGATGGTGAAGCCCAGGGTGCAGACCAGCACGATATCGCCGGTGGTGGCACGGCCGATCTGCCAGAGATGCACGGCCCAGCCCAGCAGGCAGGCGGTCAGCACCGCGGTGGCGGCGCCATGCACCAGCCGCAGCTTCTCCAGGTAGCGCAGGCTAGCGCGGCGGGCGGCCGTCTCGGCACCCAGCGCCTGGTCCAGCCGCGCGCCTTCGCGCCCGAAGGCGCCGAAGGCGCGCACCAGGGCGAAGTTCTGCACCACGTCCACCAACTGGCCATCCACGGCGGCGGCGCGGCCGGCGAAGGTGTCGTGCAGCTTCTCGCCCCGGCGGCCCAGGGTGGCGACACCGGCGGCCAGGGTGCCGGCGGCGACCACGAGGCAGCCGGCCATGATCGGGTCCACGCTGGCCAGGAAGCCGATGGCCAGGATCACGGCCACGGCGGGCGGCACGGTATGCCAGGTGAAGTTCTGCAGCAGGGTGAAGGCCGCCGTGCCGGTGGCGCTGATGCGGCTGGCCAGGGTGCCGGCGGAGCGGTTCGCGAAGTAGCCCGGGGCATGGCCGGAGAGATGGCGGAACAGCTCGGCCCGCATGGAGGCCGTGGCGCGCGGGAAGCGGTCCGCCGCGATCCAGCCGCCGACGCGCCAGAGCATGTTATCGGCCGTGATGACACCCGCCAGGATGGCGAAGGCCGTCCAGACGGCGGTGGCGCCGATCTGCGAGGGGCTGCCCGAGAGGGTGTCGATCAGGTGCTTCACCGCGTAGTTCGCGCCCACGGAGCAACCGACCGCGCCCAGCACCGCCAGCATGATGACGACATGCGAGCCCGCATAGGACTTCAGGTGCCGGAACAGAAAGGCGATGGGGCGGTGCGCGTAGCGCAGCACCTCGGGCGCGTCCTGCGGACGGGTGCCATGGCTGGCGGCCTGCGCGGGCTGTGTCTCGGTAGGCTGCATGGGGAGTCAGCGCCTCCTGGCTCATGTCGCGGTGCACAAAAGCGTGAGAAGGACCCGCCTTTGTGGTGATTACCAAGGAAACAACCGCATCGCGTCAGAATCGTGGCGATGCTTGCCGAATCCAAACCGCATTCGTCCCCCAGGTTGCGTTCAGGCCAAACACGACGGAGAACGGAACCCGATGCGTATCGCCCAGATCGCTCCCCTGACGGAAGCCGTGCCGCCGAAGCTGTACGGTGGCACCGAGCGGATCGTCTCCTACCTCACCGAGGGTCTGGTGGAGCTCGGCCATGAGGTCACGCTCTTCGCCAGCGGTGATTCGATCACTTCGGCCACCCTGGCGCCGATGAGCGCCAAGGCGCTGCGGCTCGACCCCTCGGTGCGCGACACCAATGCACCGCTGGCCCTGATGCTGGAGACGGTCTACCGCCGCCGGCACGAATTCGACCTGCTGCACTTCCACCTGGACTACCTGCCGTTCTCGCTGTTTTCCCGCGCCAGCACGCCGATGGTGACGACGCTGCACGGGCGGCTGGACCTGCCGGAACTGCAGCCGGTCTTCGACGCCTTCCGCGATGTGCCGGTGGTCTCGATCTCCAACGACCAGCGCAAGCCGCTGCCGCAGGCCAATTTCGTCGGCACCATCTACCATGGCCTGCCGGAGAAGCTGCTGACCCCGCGCACCGACATGGCGCCGGGCTACCTGGCCTTCCTGGGCCGCATCGCGCCCGAGAAGCGCTGCGACCGCGCCATCGAGATCGCCATCGCCACCAATACGCCGATCAAGATCGCGGCCAAGGTGGACCGGGTGGACGTCGATTACTACGAGCAGAAGATCCGCCCCCTGATGGCGCATCCGCTGGTCGAGTTCATCGGCGAGATCAACGAGCAGCAGAAGCCGGAATTCCTCTCTGGCGCCAAGGCGCTGCTGACGCCGATCGACTGGCCCGAGCCCTTCGGCCTGGTGATGATCGAGGCCATGGCCTGCGGCACGCCCGTGATCGCCTTCCGCCACGGCTCGGTACCCGAGGTGGTGGATGACGGCGTCACCGGCTTCTCCGTGACCAGCATGGAGGAAGCCATTGCCGCCGTGGGCCGGGTGGAGGCGCTGCCCCGCGCCGCCGTGCGCGCCCAGTTCGAGAAGCGCTTCACCGCCCGCCGCATGGCGGAGAATTACGTCGCGCTGTACCAGGAGCTGGCGCATAGCCGCGCGGCTGAGCTGATGCTGGCGGCCGAGTAAGCCGCGCTTCCTCGCAGGTATTTTCCAGGCCCCGCCGGCATCCGGCGGGGTCTTTTCATTCCACGCCCTGGCTACGCATTTCAATCAAACCGCGAAAGAAACAAGTAAGATGATGGCGGCGGAATCTGGAAGAGAACCTGAAACCGGTTAAGAATATTTCTGTTTACCGCCCATTTCCGTGCTAGATCCGAATAACTGTCGTGTTCAGGACACGGCGGCATGCTCAGCTCTCAGCAGCGCAGGCAGTCAATGGGCAATATCCCGTGCATCCTTCGGCTCTTTCCCACCTCCTGGCCTCCCGCCAGACCGCTGCGATGGAGTGGGAAATTCGCAAGGTCGGTGAGCACCCGGCAGGCAGCCCTGAACTCTGTCACGATATGCGCCGCATGAGCCCTCTGGTGGCCAATCCCGCCGGATGGGTGCTGCGCATGGCGGAGGAGACCGATGCCCCTGGCATCCTGCGTATCCTCAACGACGTGATCCTGCGCACCACCGCCATCTATACCGACCGCACCGAGACGCTGGAGGAGCGGCTGGTCTGGATGCGCAAGCGGTGGGAATGGGGTTACCCGGTGTTGGTGGCCGACTGCATCCAGGGCGGCGGCATCCTGGGCTTCGCCGCCTTCAGCGACTTCCGCAACGGCTGGGACGGCTTCCGCCACACGGTGGAGCATTCCGTGCATATCCGCGACGACGCGCGCGGCCGCGGCATCGGCCAGACCCTGGTGGCGACGCTGATGGAGCAGGCGCGCGGCATGGGCAAGCACGTGATGGTGGCCTCCATCGACGCCGGCAACCTGCCCTCCATCCGCATGCACGAGAAACTGGGCTTCAGCCGTGTGGCGCTGATGCCGCAGGTCGGCTGCAAGTTCGGCCGCTGGCTGGACATGGTGATGCTGCAGGCGGTGCTGAGCGACGCTCCGCCGGGCTGAGGACCCTCAGTCCCGGCGCAGCACCGCCGCCACCTGCCGCGCCAGCTCGGTCTGGCGGAAGGGCTTGCGCAGCACGGGGAAGCCTTCGGGCTGCATGGACGGATCGGCATAGCCGGTCAGCAGCAGCACCGGCACATCGGGCCAGCGGGCGCGCACCTGCGTGGCCAGCTCGGCGCCGGAAATGCCGGGCATGGCCACATCGGTCACCAGCAGGTCCACCCGCTCCCCGCCCTCCAGCAGCGCCAGGGCGGCGGCGCCATCGGGGGCTTCCAGCGTGCTGTGCCCCAGCTCGTTCAGAAAGGTGGTGGTGATGCCGCGCACCGCGGCATCGTCGTCCACCACCAGCACGCGGCAGGAATCGCAGGCGGGGGCCCGGCCTTCCGGCGCCTGGCCGGGCGCGCCGGACCAGTCGGAGCGCGGCAGGTAGACCTCCACCAGAGTGCCCCGGCCGGGCTGGCTGTCCAGCGTCACGGTGCCGCCGGATTGCCGTGCCAGCCCATAGACCATGGAAAGGCCCAGCCCCGTGCCCTTGCCCACTTCCTTGGTGGTGAAGAAGGGCTCGAAGGCCTTGGCCATCACCTCCGGCGGCATGCCGGTGCCGGTATCGGCCACCCCCAGCACGACGTAATCGCCGGGATGCAGGTCCGGCACCTCATCCTCCGCCACCGAGACATTGCGGGTGGAGAGGGTAATGGTGCCGCCATCCGGCATCGCGTCGCGGCTGTTGATGCAGAGGTTCAGCAGGCCCAGGGCGAATTGCTCCTGGTCTGCCAAGGCGGGCCAGAGGTGCTCGCCCAGGGTGTGGCGCACCGTCACCTGCTCACCCAGGCTGCGGCTGAGCAGCGCGTCCATTTCCTGCACCATGCGGTTCAGGTCGGCGGGGCGGAGCTGCAATTCGCGCTTGCGGCTGAAGCTCAGCAGGCGGCGCGTCAGGGAGGAACCACGCTCGGCGGCGGTGATGGCGGTCTTGAGCAGCATCTCGCCACGCGCATCATGCGTGCCGGATTGCAGCAGCAGGTCCAGGCTGCCCAGGATGGCAGTCAGCAGGTTGTTGAAATCATGCGCCACGCCCCCGGCCATGGTGCCCAGGGCCTGCATCTTCTCGGCCTGCCGCAGCCGCTCTTCCAGCGTGCGCTGCACGGTCAGGTCATGTTCGATGGTCGCCAGATGCGTGGGCTGGCCGTCGCGGCCCAGGATCGGCAGGCGCTGCACCCGCACCCAGCGCGAGCCGGCCTCGCCCGGAACCTGCCCGGTCTGGTCGGTGCCCTGGCCGCTCCGCATCACCTCCTGCTCCGCCAGCACCAGGGCGGCGGCGGGCTCGGGCGGCAGCAGCGTGCTTTCGCGCTGGCCCAGCAGGCTCTCCACCGTGCCGCCCAGGGCCTGCGCCTTGGCGGCATTCAGGCGGATGAAGCGGCCGTCGCGGTCCTTGAAGGACAAGGGATCGGAAGAGGCGTCGAGCAGGCCCCGCAGCAGCGCGCGCTCCGTCTCCAGCGCGCGGGTCAGGCGGTGGCGCTCCATGGCGCTCAGCACCATGGCGCGCAGCGCGGCGGGGTCCCAGGGCTTGGGCGCGTAGAAGGCGATGCGCCCCTTGTTGACGGCACTGATCACCGCGTCCAGCTCGGCATAGCCGGTCAGCAGCAGTGCCTCGGCCTGGCTGATCTCCCGCGCCCGGGCCAGGAAAGCATCGCCGGTCATGCCTGGCATGCGCTGGTCGGAGATGATCACATCCACATCCGGCGCGCGCCGCAGGACCTCCAGCCCCTCGGCGCCCGAGCGGGCGGCATGGACACGGAAGTCCTCTTCGAACAGGTCTTCCAGCGCCGTCAGAATTTCCGGCTCGTCATCGACGACGAGAAGGGTTCCCCGCCGCCGGTCGCTCCCCATGGGCTGCGTCATTGTATCCGGCATACTAAGGTTCGGTTCGCACAGGCACGCTGACCGTGAAACAGGCGCCCCCCTCCGGTGCGACGCCAACGGTGATGCTGCCCTCATGAGCAGCCACCACATTGTAGGCGATGGCGAGGCCAAGGCCAGTCCCCAGCCCCGGCGGCTTGGTGGTGAAGAAGGGCTCGAAGACCCGCTCGCGCAATTCCTCCGGCACGCCGGGGCCGCTGTCACGGATCTCGATGGCATAGCTGCGCCAATCACTGTGGGTGGCGATGGTGATGCGCCCCTCACCGGGAATGGCATCGGCGGCGTTGGAGACGAGGTTCATCACAACCTGGTTGAGCAGGGCAGGCAGGCAGACCAGCTCCTCGGCGCCATGGAACTCACGCTGCACCACCACGCGCTCCCCGAGCTTGGGGCTGAGCAGGGTCAGCACCGTCTCCAGCGCCTCCGGCACATTCACGCGCTGGAAGGCGCCGTCGTCGCTGCGGGAGAATTTCCGCAGGTTGGCGACAAGGTCCTGGATGCGCGTCAGCCCCAGGGTCATGGAACCGACGCGGTCGCGGCAGCGGGCCACCAGCGGCGCCGTCTCGGCCTCGGGCGGCGTCTGTTCCTCCAGCCGCCGCAGCAGCCGCTCCACCGTGCCCTGATGCGCCAGGATAAAGGCGAGCGGGTTGTTGATCTCATGCGCGATGCCGGCCACCAGCTCGCCCAGCGAGGCCATCTTCGCCGCCTGCACCAGCCGGGTCTGGGTTTCGCGGAGCTGGCGGTTGGCTTCCTCCAGCTCCTCGTTGGCGCGGGACAGGGCCTCGGCCATGGCGGCCTTGGCCTGGGCGCGCTCGATGGTCAGCGCCCGCTCGCGTGATTCGGCGGCGGCGCGGCGTTCCTCGTCCAGCAGGAGCTTGCGGCGCAGGGCGGCGCGCAGGCGCACGCTCAGCGTCTCCGGCGGCGCCGGGCTCGGGATCAGCTCATCGGCGCCGGCGGCGAAAAGCTGGCCGGGCAGGGCCTGGGCACCGTCCTGCACCAGCGCCACGATCTGGAAGGAGGCGCCGGTCTCGCCCCGGAAGCCATGCAGCGCCGCCACCAGCGCGACACCGTCGAAGCCGGCGGTGGCGGCATTCAGCAGCACGCCATCCCAGCCGGCGGGGTCCAGCCGCAGGGCGGCCAGGGCGGCCTGCGGGTCGGAGACCGCCTCCACCTCATGCCCTTCCCGTGTCAGCTGCGCCATCAGCGCCAGGCGCTGCGTGGGGCTGTCCTCGGCCAGCAGCAGGCGGGTGCGGCGGAAGGCGCTGTCCTGGGTGCTGGCCGGGGCGGCCTCGCCGGTGCGGCCGCGCAGCAGGGCGCGGATGCGCAGCAGCAGCAGGTCCTGCCCGGCCGATTTCGGCACATAGGCATCGGCGCCGCTTTCCAGCCCCTGGCGCTCCAGCTCCCGCTCCCGCGCCTCGGTCAGCATCAGCACGGCGATGGCGCGGGTGCGGTGGTTCAGCCGCACGCGGCGCACCAGCTCGTCGCCATTCATGGCGGGCAGGTGGTAATCGGCGATGACAAGGTCGGGCAGGGCGCCATTCAGGGCTTCCAGCGCCGCCTCGGCGGTGGCGGCGCGCTGGACACTGAAGCCCTCGCCCTCCAGCAGCCGGCGCATCTGCAGTGCCTGGGTCTCGGAATCCTCGACCAGCAGAATGGCGGCGCCGCTCATGTCCGGGCCTCCCGCCGGCCAAGCTGCGCCAGGCGCGGGCCGATGGCCGGCAGCGGCAGGCTGAGCGAGGAGCCGCCCAGCCGCACCGCCGCCGCCGGCATGCCATAAACCACAGCGGTGCTTTCATGCTCCGTGATGGTATAGCCGCCGGCGCGGCGCATTTCCGTCAGCCCCACCGCGCCGTCCTCGCCCATGCCGGTCAGCAGCACGCCGAGCGCCCGGTCCCCGGCGGCGATGGCGACGCTGCGGAAGAGCAGCGTGGCGGAAGGGCGCTGGCTGGCCAGCGGCTTCTCACTGGACAGGCGCAGCGTTCCCTGGGGGGAGAGCAGCAGGTGCCGGTCCCCCGGCGCCACATAGACACGGCCGGGCTGCGGCAACTCGCCTTCCTGCGCCAGGCCCACCTTCAGCGGCACCAGCCCGTCCAGCCAACTGGCGAAACCTTCCATGAAGGCGGCGCCCATGTGCTGCACCAGCAGCACGGGCACAGGATAGTCGGCCGGCAGCGCGCCCAGCACCTGCGCCAGGGCCGGCGGCCCGCCGGTGGAGGCCGCGATGGCCAGCACCGCCGGCTGCTGCGGCGGCCGCTGCGA
>NZ_JACTUZ010000009.1 GCF_014490445.1 Pseudoroseomonas ludipueritiae
TACGAGGTTTATAAGAAGGTTGTTCAGGAGCGGAAGCTGCAACCCGACTAAGCGGCGGGCTGGTCCCAAACCATTCCAATCGACCGGGACCGGCAGGGACGTCCAGGGGCTCGTGGGCGCTGACCCGGTGCAGCATGCGATACCGCCCGCTGGCCTCCAGCAGGGCCGCTATCTCCTCGAGCTGGCTGGCATCGGGTCGAGGTCGCGTCACGCGGCATGCTGCTTCCATGCCCGCGGCGCCTTCATGAGCCAGTGGACCAGAAGGCGACCAGGCGCCTGGCGGCTACCCGTCCGCCTGCGGCACCCCCAGTCTCAGCTCCTGCTGGACATGGGCGAACTGCCCAGGGGCCAGCCTACTGCGCTGTGACGCCAGCCAGCGCAGCGCCTCCAGACCCTCCTCCGTGAAGTGGGCGCGGGCCATGTGCGGCGAACCGGCGCTGACTACCATCAGGCCGCGATCCACCATGCTCTGCACGGCGGCCGGAACCTTCGGTTGCCCGGCACTGCAACATGCCTTTGAAGTAGATCTGCCCCGTCTGCCTCGGGCAACGGATTAGCAGCAGGCCCCGCTGGCGCCAGCTCCTGTGAGAACCAGTTGTGCGGCGGCATGGGAATTACCGCCGCGCGTCAGAGGTGGGTAGTCGAAAGCCTCTCCGGGTGAACACGTGACAACCCCATTCCTAAGCATGCGGCGTCATGTCAGATTGCTTGAAAATCAATGCAGGCCCACCTTCAAAAGGCCTGTCGAACGGGAGGTACACCATGCCGCGACCAGTCCTGTCACGCCGCGCCATGCTCGCTGCGGGCGGCGCTGCCGCCCTGCTGCCGAGGGTGGCCAGCGCTCAGCTCGAACAACGGGTGGTGGTGGTCACCAGCTTCTCGCGCGACGTCACGACCCCCTTCGCCACGGCCTTCGAGAAGGCTCATCCGGGCACCAAAGTCGAGATCCAGAACCGAAACACGAATGCCGCAGTCGCTTTCATCAGAGAGACGCGATCCAGCCCGCCTGACCTGATGTGGGCCAGTGCCCCAGATGCTTTCGAGGTGCTCAAGCAGGGCAATCTGCTTGCCAGGCCACGCATCGACACGTCTGGCATCCCCGAACGCATCGGGGGCCAGCCGACCAACGATCCGGATGGCCGCTATTTCGGGTTTGCGGTCAGCGGCTACGGCATCATGTACAACACGCGTTACCTGCGCGCGAACCGTCTCCCCGAGCCGAAGGAGTGGGCGGATCTAACGAAGCCCGTCTATCAGGGGCATGTCGGCATTTCCGCTCCCAGCCGATCGGGCACCACCCATCTGACCATCGAAACCATTCTCCAGGGTAAGGGCTGGGCGAAGGGCTGGGCTCAACTGCTGGAAATGGCTGGAAACTTCGCACAGGTCTCCGACCGCAGCTTCGGCGTTCCGGATGCCGTGAACAGCGGGCAGTACGGCTTGGGGATCGTGATCGACTTTTTCGGCCTTTCGGCCAAGGCATCCGGGTTCCCGGTAGACTTCGTCTACCCGTCGGTCACCACCCTGGTACCGGCCAACATCGCGATGATCGAGGGCGCGCGAAACCCCAATGCCGCCCAGGCCTTCATTCAGTTCCTGCTCTCGCCCGAGGGCCAGCAGATCCTGCTCGACCCCAAGGTGATGCGCCTGCCGGTGCGTGCCGAAATCTATGCCAAGGCCCCGGCTGGGTTTCCCAACCCCTTCACCAATCCCAGCCTTGGCGCCCGGGTGAAGTTCGACAATGACGTTTCGGAAGTGCGGTACGAGTTGCTCAACAGCCTCTTCGACCGCGCCATCACCTTCCGCCTCCGTGAGCTGGTCGATGCCTGGAAGGCGGTTCGGGCCGCCGAAGCGCAACTAGCCCGCAGCAACAGCCCGGAAGGGCTGCGCCTGCTGGGAGAGGCCCGCGCGAAGCTGACCACCGTTCCTGTCACCGAGGCCCAGGCCGCTGACAAGTCCGTCGCTGGCGCCTTCCGCGCGGCGAAGCCCGACCAGCCTTCTGCGGGCCGTCAGGCGCAGTTCGAGGAGGAATGGGACCGCGCAACCGTAGCGGCCTATGCGGAGGGCAAGCGCCTCGCCGAACAGGCCCTGCGGGCCCGGTGAGCGCGGCCCTGGTGCGCCCCTGGAGGGCGCGGCTACGCTTCGAGGCCAGTGTGAGCCAAGTGATCGCCGCGACGCTGGTCGCGGCTTTTCTGCTGGCCTTCCTGCTGATGCCGGTAGGGCGGGTGATCCTGACCGCGTTCCTCGACCCGGCAGGCGGCTTTACCCTTATCCATTTCGCCGATTTCTTCCGCACCAGCCTGTTCATCGAAAGCTTCTGGAACAGTCTCTATGTCGCAGGGATGAGCGTTGTCTTCGCCTCGGTCCTGGCGGTACCATTGGCAGTCATCCTGGCGCGTTATCGCTTCCCTGGCAGTGCGCTGATCGCAACTCTGGGCGTTCTGCCGCTGGTGATGCCGCCCTTCGTTGGCGCAGTGGCGATGCAGCTCATCTTCGGCCGCAACGGCACCGTCAATCTGCTGCTGATGGACTGGTTCGATCTCCGCCTGGACCTGATGGAGGGGCTTAACGGCGTCATCTTCGTCCAGTCGCTGCACTACTTCCCCTTCATCCTGATGAACCTTTCGGCCTCGCTCGCAAACATCGACGTGTCGATGGAGGAGGCCGGACAAAACCTGGGCGCGCGCGGCCTGACCCTGCTGCGCACCATCGTGCTTCCGCTGTCGCTTCCGGGTTACCTCGCAGGCGCTAGCTTGGTCTTCGTGAAGGTCTTCGACGACCTTGCCACGCCGCTGCTGCTCAATGTCACCAATATGCTGGCGCCGCAGGCCTATCTGCGCGTGACCTCGGTCGGGCTGGCTGATCCGATGGGCTATGTGATCAGCGTGATCCTGATCGCGGTATCGCTCGCCGCCATGGTCGGCTCGGGCCTGCTGCTTCGCGGGCGCGACTACGCCACGGCACAGCGCGGCGGTGGTGGGCTGTCGCATCGGCGCATGACAGCGCGCGGCAAGCTTCTGGCCTGGCTTTTTGTTGTGCCGGTGCTGTTCCTAGTGCTGGCGCCGCATATCGGCATCCTGCTGCTAAGTTTGGCGACTATCTGGTCCTTCAGCCCGCTGCCCGACGCCTTCACCCTGGCCCACTACGGCACCGTACTGCGCGAGACACCACAATTTCTGACCAACACCCTGTTGTTCTGCGGCATCGCCGCGCTGATCGATGTGGTGCTGGGGGTGGTGATTGCCTGGTTGGTACATCGCACCAAGCTGCCCGGTCGGGAGCTGCTTGACCTTGCTGCGATGTCGGCGTTGGCGGTCCCTGGGCTGGTGCTGGGCATCGGCATCTTGCGCACCTATTTCGACACCCATCTGCCTGGAGGTGACTCGCTGGCCACCTGGTGGGGCATGCTGATCATCGTTCTGGCGGTCCGCCGCCTGCCCTACGCCCTGCGCGGTGCTACAGCCGCGCTGCGTCAGGTGCATCGCAGTCTGGAGGAAGCCGCGGAGAATGTTGGCGCCAGCAAGGCCGTGACCCTAACCCGTATCACCGTGCCCCTGATGGCTGGTGGGCTGGCAGCGGCGTTCGTCACCAGCTTTGCCACCGCCGCCGTGGAGCTCTCCGCCACGCTGGTTCTGGTGACACGCGACGTCGATGCACCGATAGCTTATGGGATCTACATCTATATGCAGAGTGCCGCAGGCCGTGGCCCCGGCGCGGCACTGGGCGTCATCGCCGTGCTCGCAGTCGCGCTCTGCACATGGGGCGCACATGCAGTCGCCGAGCGCGAGCGCAGCCGCCGCGTCAGAACGTCTGAAAGCCAGGAGGCCGCATGAGCGTCGAGGTCGAAGCCGTATCCTTTGGATACGGCGCCACGCGGGTGCTGGAAGATGTCTCTCTCTCGGTGCGCAAGGGGGAGTTCTTTGCCTTCCTTGGCCCATCGGGCAGTGGAAAGACCACGTTGCTGCGGCTGATCGCGGGCTTCGGTACGCCCGATCAAGGCCGTATTGTGATCGGCGGAAAGGACATGACCCGTGTTCCGCCCTGGAGCCGCAACGTTGGCCTGGTCTTCCAGAACTACGCGCTATGGCCGCACATGACGGTGGGGCAGAACGTGGCATTCGGCTTGGACCGTCGCGGCATCTCGCGCGCCGACCGCGACCGCAAGGTCCATGCTGCACTTGACCTGGTGGGACTCGCGCACCTGATCGACCGCCGCCCAGCACAATTATCCGGTGGCCAACAGCAGCGCGTCGCCATCGCCCGTACTCTGGCGATCGAACCTGAGGTGCTGCTGCTCGACGAACCACTTTCCAATCTCGATGCCGCCCTGCGCGCCGGGGTACGGCAGGAACTGGTGGAGCTCCAACGCCGCCTGGGCCTGACCACCATCCTGGTCACTCATGACCAGGAGGAGGCAAACGCCGCCGCCGATCGCATGGCCGTTCTTGACGGCGGCAAGGTGCTGCAGGTCGGCCCGCCGACGGAGCTCTACGACCGCCCCGTAAACCGTTTCGTGGCGGGCTTCCTCGGTACGGCGAATCTGATTGAGGGCGAGGTGACTGGCGGCGTCTTCCGTGTCGGCCGCGCCGTGCTGCCATTGGCTGAACCGGCTGCCGACGGCCGTGCCACCCTGGCGCTGCGTCCACAAAGCATGAGGCTTGTGCGGGTGGCCGAACCTGGGGCCTTGCCTGCCAAGGTGCTGCGTGCGGAGTTCCTGGGCGGGCACCTGCGCTACACTCTGGACCTCGACGGCCTGACCCTCATCGCCGAGGAAACCCATCAGCGCGGCTGTGAACCATTGGCACCCGGCGCAGCCATTCTAATAGTTGTGGATCCGCGTCAGGTCTCGGTCATCTAGGTGTTTAGTCCCGGAGTGTAGTGGTACGGTTAGCCATCATGCGTGGAGGGAGGCGTGATGGGCCATGTTCTACACAGCTGCTCCAAGCGCAGGCTGACGGTACGGGCGATGCCGTTGCTTTGCAGATAGTCGACAGCATAGTCAGCCGAAGTCATGACTGGGCGGCAGGCGCAAAGGCCTGTGGCGGTTCGCCGGATGCGGCCCCTTGTATCACTGCCGAGCACGATGGCGGGTTCCCGAATGGTTGCTGACAGCGCAGCGTCCAACCGCTGGCGGCTGCTCCGCTGGTTCATCTCCTCCGCCACCTGTAGCGTGCCGCAGGCGGCAGGGCCCATCGCGTTCTCGCTGGTTGCCCTGGGCCTCACTGGCGACGCCAGCCGCGGCGCGGCCATCGTCCTGGCCATGACACTGGCGCAGGTGGTGGGGGCGGTCCCGATCGCCCGGCTCGGCAGGAACTGGCCCGCTGCCACCTTCCTGAGGGTGCTGGTGGGCGTCCGCACCGCGGCCCTGGTCCTGCTCTCCGCCCTGGCGGCAGGCGGGGCGCCGTTCATCTGGCTCATCCTGGCCGCCGTGGTCGGGGGCTCCGTGAACGGCGCGGCCCACGGGTATCTGCGCTCCGTACTCAACGCGTTGGCACCTGCCTCGCGGCTTCCCCGTGCCCTCGGCATCGCGGCCACGCTCAACGAGCTGACCTTCGTGCTGGCGCCGGTGGCGGCCTCGGGCCTCGGCACCATTTCGCCGGTCTTCGCCGTCCTGGCGCTCGCGGGCCTGGGCGCCATCCCGATGCTGCTGGTGCCGCAGACCCGTTCCACTTCCGTCGAAGGCGTACTCCATGCCGGGGGTTCGGTGCTCAGCCCGTCCATCCTGCTCTGGCTCATGTGTGCCGCGGCGGGTGGGGCCACCGTGGCAGCCATTGAAATCGGCGCCGTCGCGCTAGCGCTGCGGTTCGGCTACGAGCCAGCCCTAGCGTTCCTGTTCACCGTGCCGCTGTGCCTGGCCTCGGTGGCCGGTGGGATCTGGGTCAGCCTGCGCAACCGCATGGCCACGCGGATGGCGGTGGTGGCAAAACTCTCCATCATGACCCTGGGCGCCGCCCTGGTGGCGCTCGAGCAGTCGGTCGCCATGACCGTTCTCGGCGCTGTGCTGGTGGGTTCCGTCCTGGCGCCGCTTGGCACCTACTACTCGCTTGCTCTCGACACGCTGGCTCCACCGCACCGGCGGGCGGAGGTCTTCGCCCTGCTGCGCACCGCCAACTCGTCCGGCGTCATCGTCGCCAGCGCGATCCTGACCGCGGCCTCCCTGTCAGCAACGTCGGTCGCTGTCGCTGGCCTGATGTTCCTCGCCACCTCGACGGTCGCCAGCGCGATGTACCGGCACCAGTCTCGGACTCGTCAGGTGTAGCTGGACCAGAGCGGCATCACTGCTTCCGCCCTACTCGGCAGCCATGTAGGTGGTTGCATTGGGCGCACAGCGACCGGGTCCGGCCGGAAGCGGAATGGCTGCTTCTGAAGCCAAGTGCCGAAAAGCGGATATGCATCTGGCTCTCAGATCCTGTCCGCAGGTAACCCTTTCGCCCCTTTAGGCCGATTTCCACGGGATCGGTCCGAAGGAGCCTAGGTTCTGGGGTGGCTTGCCGCCGCAGCGCTTCCTAGGTCATTCTGCTGGCAGGAGCGCCTTCCCTGAGCCAGCCGCCACGAGGTGGTCCGCCAGTCGTCGCGCATGGGACGGCAGCGCGGCGAGCCGCTTCACGGCCACAACGAGGCGCCGCTCGGCCCAAGGATCTTCGAGGGCCACGGCGACGAGCGAGCCGCGCTCATCCCATTGCCTCGCCGCCGCCTCTGGCACCACGGCGACACCTGCGCCGAGTGCGATCATGCGGCAGGCAGCGTCCAGCCCGCGCACCCGCACGCGCGTGCGCATCCGTCCCCCCACCCGTGCCGCATGCCCGGCTAAGTGCCCGCCGAGCGCGCTGTCGCCGGAGAGGCCCACGAACTCGCTCCCCAGCGCTTCCGCGAAGGCGATCCCGTCACGCCCTGCCAGCGCGTGACCGGGCGGCACCACCAGTACCAGCCGATCAGTCCGGAACGGCATCACCTCCAGCCCTGACAGGTCGGCGTGCCCGGCCGCGATCCCGATCTCGGCCCGCTCCTCCGCCACGGCCCGGGCCACCTCGGGGCTTGGCCGCTCGTCCAGATCGACATCGACATTCGGGTTCGCGACGAGGAAGGCCGCGAGGATCTCGGGCAGATGCACGGTCGCGGCGGCCGTGTTGGCCAGCAGCCGGACATGTCCCTTCAGCCCACGGGCGTACTCGCCCAACTCGCCGCGCATTCGCTCCACCTGCCCGGTCACCAGCCGCGCGTGGTGCAGCAGCGCACGGCCCGCTGGTGTCGGCTCGACCCCGCGCCGCCCGCGCTCCAGCAGAGCAATGCCTGCTTGCGCCTCCATCCCCTGAACCCGGGCACTGGCGGAGGCCAGGGCGAGGCCAGAGCGCGCCGCGCCTGCCGTGATGCTTCCTGCCTCGATCACGTGAAGGAACAGGCGTAGGTCGGTCAGGTCGAAGTGCATCGGGCATGCTCCGGTCGGCTTGCCTTCGTAAAGGGCTGAGGCTGGCTACGCTACTCCCGCATTGTGGCGCAGGGATGCCTAGCCGCAGCATCGCTGCCCATGACCGACCTTCTCCCCTTCGTCCTGCTCATCGCAGGCACATTCCTCTTCGCCGGACTGGTCAAGGGCGTCATCGGCCTTGGCCTGCCCACCGTTTCCATGGGCCTGCTTGGCCTCGCCATGCCGCCCGTCGAGGCCGCGGCCATGCTGCTGGTGCCTTCGTTGGTGACGAACATCTGGCAGCTCCTCGCCGGGCCGCGCTTCGGCGCCCTGCTGCGCCGCCTCTGGCCCATGATGGTGGGCGTCGTGGTGGGCACCCTTGCTGGATCGGGGATCATCGCGGGCACGGCCGCCCACGCCGCGACCGCGGGCCTCGGCGCGGCGCTGGTGCTCTACGCCGTCGTCGGGCTGATGAAGCTGCGGCTGTGCATACCTCCCGGGGCGGAGCGTTGGGCGGGGCCGCTGGTGGGTGCGGTGACGGGGCTGGTCACAGGGGCGACAGGCGTGTTCGTCATCCCGGCCGTGCCGTACCTGGGATCGCTTGGGCTGGAGCGCGACGACCTGGTGCAGGCTCTCGGCCTGTCGTTCACCGTGTCCACCTTTGCCCTGGCGGGCGGTCTCGCCCTGCATGGCGCACTGCCGCTCGCCATCACGGGCACCTCACTGCTTGCCCTCTTGCCCGCGCTCGCTGGCATGGCGCTCGGCGGATGGCTGCGGGCACGGGTCCGTCCGGAGACGTTCCGGCTCTGCTTTTTCTTAGGCCTCCTGGCGCTGGGCGGGGAGCTGCTCTGGAGGGGAGTGGCATGATAGGAAGGACAACGACGCCCGATGCCGCGCGCCCAGGAGTTATCCTGGTGCTCGCGCTGGCTGGCGTCGTCATTGCCCTCTTCGACGCGGCTATACCTCCGATGGTACCCGCCTTAGCTCCGACAGTTGCCACCAACACGATCGAGGGTTGCTTCCCTATCGTTTCGCCAGGCTTGCGCGACATGATGGAGCAGGACTGAACTGGAACGATAGGCCATCAATGTCCGCTATGCGGAAAGCTGATTGGTTGCTCGGATGTCCGAGATTGCTCCGCAGCCATTATTCTCTCCAAGACGTTGTGCATCCTCGCCTCTGTGGCCTGTGCGGCATCGGGGCATGGGAACTCGGCGGCAATGCTTGAGGCACTCAAGTCACTGCCGGGAAGGAGCGTGACCTCCCTGCAACAACAGACCGCTAGAGCCGGGTAGCGGAGCGGGAGAGGCAGCGATGGTGGAACAACTGATCCCAAGTTGCCCAAAGCAGCTCCGAGCGTCCGCTGCGACTCTTCGGCGCCTCCATGCGGCGCCGATGGTTTTGTAACCGCAATCTCCAAGAGCGCGTTGTCCGGCCGGTTCCTGCGGCACGGAGCATGCCCCATGAGTACAGCTTTCGGTTCAGAGCCGCGCCCTCCAGCCCAGGTGCAGCCACCGGCAAGTCCTGATGCCGCACATTTGTTGACCGTCGTGGTCTGCGTGGTGACGGTAGGTGCGCTCTACCTCGCGCGCGACGTGCTGATCCCCATCACGCTCGCCGTTCTCCTCTCCTTCGTGCTGGCCCCCGTGGTGGCGCTCCTGAGACGGCTCAGCCTGCCGCGCGTCGCCGCCGTGCTGATGGCGGTCATGCTCGCGCTCGGCACCATCACGCTGATCGGCAGCGTGATTGGTGTGCAGATCGCCAGCCTCGCCCGGGACGCACCGCGCTATCAGCGCGTCATTCAGGAAAAGGTGGATAACGTCCAGGGCACCTTCCTGGGCCGGATCAACGACCTGTCCCGCAGGTTCAACAACGAGGCCGCCACGGCTCCCGAGGCACCGTCCACCGCTTCACCACCTAGCAGCGGCAATGCGCCTGCCCTTCCGGGGGCAAGCACCGGCGCGAACAGCGAGACCCGCCCTGTTCCGGTGGAGGTCCGCCCCGCCGAGTCCTCGGCCCTCGACCTCGCGCGCACCTTCATCTCGCCCGTGCTCGGCCCGCTGGAGACCACCTTCATCGTCCTCATCGTCAGCATTTTCGTGCTGCTGCAGCAGGAGGACCTGCGCGACCGCCTGATCCGCCTGTTCGGCTCCAACGACCTGCACCGCACCACCGAGGCGCTGGACGACGCCGGGCGGCGGCTGAGCAAGTACTTCCTGGCCCAGCTCATGGTGAACAGCTGCTTCGGTGTGCTGGTCGCGGTCGGCTTGTTCCTGATCGGGGTCCCCAGCCCGATCGTCTGGGGCATCCTCGCCGCGCTGTTCCGCTTCGTCCCCTATATCGGCGCCGTCCTGGCCGCCGCGTTTCCCCTGTTGCTGGCGGCGGGCACGGAGCCGGGTTGGTCCATGGTCGTCTGGACGGCCGCGCTGTTCCTGATTTCCGAGCCCCTCATCGGCCAGGTGGTCGAACCAATGGTGTATGGCCACAGCACCGGCCTTTCGCCTGTTTCGGTCATCGTCGCCGCCATCTTCTGGACTTGGCTCTGGGGTCCCATAGGGCTGATCCTCGCCACGCCCCTGACGCTCTGCCTCGTGGTACTGGGGCGGCATGTGGAAAGACTAGAGTTCCTCGATGTCCTGCTGGGGGACCGCCCAGCGCTGACGCCGGTGCAGAACTTCTACCAGCGCGTCCTGGCTGGCGACACGGATGAGACACTGGCCCAGGCGGAGACCCTGCTCCAGGACCGCTCGCTCACCGCCTATTACGACGAGGTGGCCCTGAGGGGCCTGCGCCTCGCCGCCACGGACCTGGAGCGCGGCGTGCTGCGGCCGGAGCGGCTGGAGCGTATCAGGATGGCCGTGTCGGGCCTGGTGAATGACCTGTCGGACGTTCCCGACCAGAATCCGCCGGAGAAAGACCAGAAGGCGGCCGGTGCGGCACCCGCCGGGACCAGCGTGTCCGAAAAGGCCGTTCCGCACCTGCCTGTACCCGACGTGCCGCTGCCGCCACGGACCGAGCGTGTGGGAAGCTGGGCCTCGGACAACCCGGTGCTTTGCCTTGCCGGACGGGGCCCGCTGGATGAATCCGCCTCGGCCATGCTGGCGCAGCTGCTGACCAAGCATGGCCTCGGTGCCCGCGTGGTCCCGCACGAAGCCAGTTCGCGCGAGCAGGTTGGGCGCCTCGACACCGCCGGGGTCGCAATGGTTTGCATCTCCTACCTCGACATCAGCGGCAACCCCGCCCATCTGCGCTACCTCCTGCGCCGCCTGAAGCAGCGCCTCCCGGGCATACCCATGCTTGTCGGCCTCTGGCCGGAAGGTGAGGCGGTGCTGAGCGATGCAACCCAAGCCAAGGCCGTCGGCGCGGATTACTACACGGCCTCCCTGCGTGACGCGGTCACCCGTTGCCTCATGGTCGCCGCTTCGGGCGCTCAGGACCCGGCCAAGGGGGCTGTGGTCATGCAGCAGGAGCCTGCTTCGGAAGAGGGGCCGGTTTGATTCCGCCTATCAGGCCAACAAGCATCTATCGCCAAGCTCCTGCCAGATGGCCAGCCAAGCCACGATACTTGGTAGTGCCGTCTGAAGCCGCAGGAATCCGATGCATCATGAGCCGAGATGGGAACTCAGCCGCCGATGCCGAAGTAACAAGGCTCTCCGTGTCCGTGCGGCTTGCATGGCCGCATGGACATCCTCTTCCAGCCCTCATCAGAGAAGCTGACCGGCGGCAGAGGCATCTCGAAGAGGCAAAGGAGCAGAGGGCGCCACACAAGCGCCGGGTCAGACGTTGACGTCATTCAGGGAGGCTTCATGGCTGAGCAGAATGCCCTTCGAGGGCTGCTCCATCACCAGCTTCAGCTGATCGTGTCCGGCCTGCGCGACGGCGTCATCCTGATCGAGCCGGATCAGACACTGACCTGGGCAAACCAGGCCGCGCTCAGGATGCATGGCGTCGAGCGGGTCGAGGATCTTGGCGCCACCGTGTCCGAGTACCGGGCGCGCTTCGAGCTACGCTACAGGAACAAGCACCGGCTTCCCGCGGGTGAGTACCCCATGGAGCGGGTGGTCGCGGGTGAGGTGTTCGACGAGGTGACCGTGGAGGTTGCGCCCGCGGGCGCACCCGATCCGCAGTGGACCCACCACATCCGCAGCCTGGTGCTGAATGACGCGGCAGGCATGCCGGATTGCCTTGTCCTGATCATCGACGACCAGAGCGAGCGCTACGACGCCGAGCAGCGCTTCGAGCGAACCTTTTCCGCCAACCCTGCCCCCGCCATCATCCTGCGGCTGTCGGACCTCCGCTACATCAAAGTCAACCGCGGCTTCCTGGAGATGACCGGGTACGGGGAAGATCAAGTCATCGGGCGATCCGGCCTCGAGATCGACGTGCTGGAGAATGCCGCACGTCGGGAACTTGCTGTCGAGCGCCTGCGGGAAGGCCGCACCATCCCGCAGATGGAGGCCACGCTTCAGCTACCAGATGGGGGCGAGAAGCTTGTCCTCGTCGCGGGCCAGCCTATCGAAGTGGGCAATACCGATTGCATGCTCTTCACCTTCGCCGACCTCACGGCACGGCAGCAGGCGCACCAGAGCCTGCGCCACAGCGAGGAGCGCTTCGCGAAGGCCTTTCGCCTGGTGGCGACACCCACCGTGGTGGCGCTGCGCGACGATTGCAGCTTCCTCTCGGTCAATGAGGCGTTTGTTCGGGAGAGCGGCTATCCTGAGACGGAACTCATTGGCCGCAGGCCGGACGACCTGAGCCTGTGGGACAACGAGGCAGAGCGGCTGGCGCTCGAGCAGCAGATCAAGCTGACAGGCTCGGTCAGGAACCACGAGATGGGCCTGCGCACACGCAACGGCAACGTTCTCGATTGCCTAGTGTCTGCCGACACCGTGGATATCGCCGGGCAGGATTGCGTGCTGCTGACGGTGCAGGACATCACGGAGCGCAAGCGCACCGAGCAGGAGATCGTGGCCGCCATCGAGGAGGTGATGAAGGACACCTCCTGGTTCACGAACGTCGTGCTGGACAAGCTGGCGCACTTGCGGCGGCCTGGAAGCTCAGTGGCTGCGCCAGTCGAAGAGATCGACGCCTTGCCTGCACGCGCGAAGGAAGTGCTCGCACTCGTCTGCAAAGGGTTGGACGATGTTGCCATCGCCGCAAGGCTCGGGGTGGCCCGGAACACGGTGCGCAACCACATGGCGAGCCTCTATCGCCGCGCTCAGGTTCGCAGCCGGTCAGCGCTGATCGTCTGGGCCCGCGAGCGCGGCTTCTTCGGTGAAGCTTCGGGCCCCAAGAAGCTCCGCAGGGCAGGCTAGTCCTCTGGCACCAGGAGATGGTGCAGCACGACTAGAGGCAGCCGTGACGTTTTGGCGCCCCGGCCGAACCATGTCTGCCGCTGCGTGTTGAACCGCCAGTGGTGCCGTCTTGCCTGGCTCCGGGCCTGCAGTGCGACGCCTTCCTCCTGAGGACGCTCAACATGGACAATGATCGGATTGCTGGCGCTGCCAAGCAGGTGAAGGGGTCTGTCAAAGAAGCCATCGGCAAGATCACCGGCGACACCAAGATACAGGCCGAAGGCACGACCGAGAAGGCGGCTGGCAAGGTCCAGAACACCGTCGGTGGTGCGAAGGACACGCTGCGGGACGCCGCGGACAAGTAGACGTCTCTCCATTCGTGAGCGAGGGCCGCCGAAGAACCGGCGGCGTCGGCCTGTCACGCACATCAATCCGGGTCACGTCCCACCCGGAAACTCACACCCCCAGCGAAGGCGGGAGCCATCGAACATGCAAACCACAGTCACAGGGTCCCGGGGACCGGCAACTGCCACGGCCGTGCTGCCAGAGGGCGCGCCCTCGCTGTTTTCGCGCGTGTCCTGGGGCGCGGTCATTGCTGGCGCCGTTGTGGCGCTCGCAGTCGGGCTGATGCTGAACGCCCTCGGTGCCGGGGTCGGCGCCACCACGGTCGATGCCACCGCCCGCGACACTCCTGCCGCCTCGTCCTTCGGCATCGGCGCGGCCATCTGGGTGCTGGTGTCCAACCTGATCGGCCTCGCGGTCGGGGGCTACACCGCCGCGCGCCTGTCCGGCACCTCCGACAACACTGACGGCACGCTGCACGGTCTGGCCGTGTGGGGCACCACCTTCCTGATCTCGGCGGTGCTGCTGGGCAACCTGGTGTCGGGCATCGCCTCCACCGCCACCACCGGTGCGTCCAACCTGCTGGGCGGCGTCGCCCGGGGTGCCGGGTCGGTTGCCTCCACCGCAGGGCAGCAGGTCGCGGACCGGACCAGCACCGGCACTTTGCAGTCGGCAGCCCAGGGTGTGGTGGATCGTGTGCAGGGCGCCTTGAGCGGCTCGGGTGGTGACCCTGCGGCGATGACCTCCGACCAGCGCAAGGCCGAGATCGGCACCCTGGCGACCCGCCGCGTGACGGACGGCCAGTTGTCGCAGCAGGACCGCGACCGCCTGAACCAACTGGTGGCCGCCGAGTACGGCATCAGCCCGCAGGACGCGCAACAGCGGGTGCAGCAGGCCGAGCAGCAGGCGACCCAGGCGGCGCAGCGGGCCGAGGAGACGGCACGGCGCGCAGCGGACGCCGCCGCACGGGGTGCTTCGATCGCGGGCTTCTCGATCTTCGGCATCATGCTGCTCGGCGGAATTGCGGCGGTGATCGGGGCGCGCCGCGGCACCCGCGACCTGCTCGCGTTCCGGAACACGCGTGTCGCCTGATCGCAACACAGGAGGACGGGGCGGTAGCACCGCCGCGCCCTCCGGCGAGCGCGAAGCGGCCGAGCCGGTCGAGCAGATGATCCCGCTCGCCAAGGAGGTTCTCCGGGTCGGCCAGCGCACGGTGGAGACCGGCCGTGTCCGGGTGTCGGTGACCACCGAGACGGCGGAGGAGACCGTCCGCGAGAGCTTGCGCACCCGGCGCGCGGAAGTCCAGCGCGTCATGCTCGGCCACGAGGTTCGGGAAGCGCCGCAAGCCCGCGAGGAGGACGGCGTGCTCGTCATCCCCGTGGTCGAGGAAATCCTCGTCGTCGAGAAGCGCCTCGTCCTGAAGGAGGAGATCCGCCTGCGCTTCGTCGATACCGAGGAGACCGTGGAGCAGACCGTCGAACGGCGGGTGCAGCGTGCCACGGTTGCGAGAACGCCACCCCAGGAGGCCGGTGAACCCGCACCCGGGACGGCCACCATGAACGGCAACAACGAGGAGCCTAAGCCATGATGCGCATGATCACCGCCATGTTCGACAGCCGCAGCCAAGCCGATCAGGCGGTGCAGCGGCTGACGCAGGAACTCAACATCGACCGCGACCTCGTCCAGGTCTACGCGGCCGAGACGACGTCCACTACGGCTGCACCCGCGTCCGGCACGCAGGACGCAGGCCTGTGGGCAACGCTGAAAGACCTCTTTGTCCCGGACGAAGACCGCTACGCCTATGCTGAAGGCATGCGTCGGGGCAGCACCGTGGTGTCCGCCCAGGTTGAGGAAGGCATGCTCGACGATGCCATGAGCATCCTGGAGAACCAGGGTGCCGTGGACCTGGACAGCCGCGAGGCCGAGTGGCGGCAGTCCGGCTGGACCGGCTACCAGGCTGGCGCCGCGGCCGATACCACCGTTGCGAGTTCTCCCTCCACCACCGGCTTGGGCGTCGCAGCCACGGGCGTGGCCGCGCAGACCGGGCTGGAGAACAGGACCGCGACGACGGGGAGCGCCACGCAGGTCGGCGGCGAGCAGGTCATCCCGATCGTCGAGGAGCAGATCCGGGTCGGCAAGCGCGACGTGGAGCGCGGCCGTGTGCGGGTGCGCTCCTACATGGTCGAGACGCCTGTGTCCGAGCAGGTCTCCCTGCGCGAGGAGCGTGTCGAGGTGCAGCGCCGCGCCGTCGACCGTCCGTTGACGGACGCCGACGATGCTTTCCGCGAGCAGACCATCGAGGCCACGGAGCACCGTGAGGAGGCGATTGTCTCGAAGGAAGCCCGCGTCGTGGAGGAGGTCTCGATCCGCAAGGACACCGGGGAGCACGTCGAGACCGTGCATGACACGGTGCGGCGCCAGGAGGTCGAGATCGACGACACGACAGGCGCCCGCACTGCGGGCAGCGCTGGTGCCGCCGGGGCCGGGAACAGCAACCCGCCGGGCACGGTGGCGAGCCGCGCCGTTGACGACGCGCTCGGCACCAACATCAGCGGCGCGAACCCCACGCGGAAAGACTGAGCGACCAAGTATCTGAAGGGGCGGGGCAGGATCTACTCTGCCCCGCCCCCCTTGCAACGAGCGCCTAGTTAGGCCAGCGGAACCGCTTCCGGCGAGGGCGTGCTGAGTGGCTGGGCGGCGGACTGGGCCAGCCCTCCTGCGCAAAGGATGCGGCTGCTTTTCTCCATCCGAAGCCGCGATGCAGTCATGGACGCCCTTCCTATCGGGACAAGGCAGAGGAAGTCAGCGCTTCTGTTTCATGTGGTAAATTCCTGAGAAGTTCTCTTGTCGCCGCATACTCCGGGCCGGAGCCATTGCAGCTCAAGAATTCTTCTATGCTCATTTCAGTGACATGGCCGCCCGAAGCCGGGTTCGCTTCATGCCGGATGAACATGAGGTTTGTGGCCTCACTTTTTATCAGTCGCCAGACATCGCCGTTCTGGCTCCTGTAGATGTTGAAGGACGAGAGGGACATGTTCCGGCTCCTCATTACAGGGAGCCGCTCCGGTAAGTGTCACTTCGTGCTTGCCCCCTCGCCTCAACGCCTCTCGACGATATGGGCTTCCTTACCAGCGGCTCATGTCCGTTTTCAGGAAGTCGAACCTGCTCATGTGGGGACTGCTATGCGCTAAGCCGACCTAGTCGAACTATCCACGGTCATTCAGATAGGCCCAGAGTTCCGGGCCGCTCAGGTCACGGTAGTCACAGCGCTCGACGTCAGCCGCGGCCTCGTCAAGCAACAGCCCCAGGATGGCGTCGAGTTCGGCTTCATCCTCAGGAGAAGGCACGGTACGGGTCGCGTCCATCGTCGCCTCCGGTACGGTTCCTGACCGCCAGCGTCATGGATGCCCGTCGGTCAGTGAGTTCGTTACCCGATGGATAAGCAGGTCCAGAGGTCACCGCCACCACAAACGCGATGAATGACTCAGGGCAGGCACCGATCTGCCGCCCTGTTGTCCCGGCTCCATCATTCAAGCCTGGCGCCCGGCAGCTGACTGGCTTCTGGACGGCGGTGCAGGCAGGTACGGTGCCCAGGGCGCGGAGCAGGAATCCACGCCTTCGGGAGACAGGCGATGTGCAATCTCTACTCCATGACCAGCAACCAGCGAGCCATCCTGGAGCTGACCCGAGCCACACGGGACTGCACCGGAAACCTCCCTTCCCTGCCCGCTATCTACCCCGACAGCATGGCGCCGGTTGTGCGGCAGGCGGAGGACGGTGAGCGGGAGCTGGCCATGCTGCGCTGGGGCATGCCGGGCCCGGAGCAGTACGGTGGCCACCCGGTGACCAACATCCGCAACACCCGCAGCCCGCACTGGCGCCGGTGGCTCGGCCCTGGGCACCGCTGCCTGGTGCCGGTGACGTCCTTCTCCGAGTGGGAGGACACCAAGCCTCGGAAGACGCCGGTGTGGTTTGCGTTGTCAGAGGAACGGCCGCTCTTCGCCTTCGCGGGCATCTGGACCCGCTGGACCGGCACCCGTGGCCCCAAGTCGAACCCGGTCGAGGGAGAGCACGAGCTCTACGGCTTCCTGACCTGTGACCCGAACGAGACCGTGGGCGCCATCCACCCGAAGGCGATGCCGGTGCTGCTGACCACGCCGGACGAGATGGACACTTGGCTGGAGGCGCCGTGGGAGGTCGCCCGCGAGCTGCAGCGCCCGCTGCCGGACGCCGACATGCTCATCGTGTCCAAGGGCAACCGCAAGGAACCCGACTACTCGGGTTCTCCACCTCAGCGGCGGTGCGGTGTCGCCCTGGCGACGAGCACTTCCTCGTGCAGGCGGCAGCATCCCGGTAAGGCCCGATAACGAGACCTATGACTTGTTATCGAAACCCACCGCCCCTACGATATCTTGGAAAGGGCTGAAATCAATCCATGGCAAGGGCAAGCAGCCAGAGCGCGCAGAGATACCCCCTGTCCTCCATCCTGGGCACAGACGCTGGGGTCCGGCTGGCGCGCGAGCTGGCGCGGCATGGCGGCCAGCTTTCCGCTCCGGATCTCGTCCGTCGCACCGGTCTCGCCAAGGCGAGCGTGGCGAGAGGTCTTGAGGCATTGGTGGGGGCGGGCGCCGTGGACACGGCCGGAACCGGCCGGAGCGTGCTGTACCGCCTGCGCCCGGAGCATCCCCTGGCTCCCGCGCTGTCCGCGCTGTTCGAAGCGGAGGAGCGGCGGTTCCAGAACATCTTGGAGGGCGCCAGGAGCGCGGCGGAGGCGGCCGGGCCGGGGCTGGTGGCGCTCTGGCTGTTCGGCAGCGTCGCGCGTGGCGAGGACCGGGCGGACAGCGACCTCGACTTGGCGCTGGTGGGCGAGCCTGCGGCGTTGCCTCGGCTGGCAGACGCTTTCCGGGACGCGCTGGTGGCACCAGCCGGTAGGATGGGCTTCTCCCCCTCGGTGGTGGCGCTGGGGACCGACGACGTGGCGAGGCTGGCGGGCCAGTGCGACCCTTGGTGGATGGGCGTAACTCGGGACGCGGTGCCCCTGGTCGGCCAGCGCCCGGACGACTTAGCTATGGCGCTCGCACGCGCCGCGGGAACAGTAGCCGCATGACCAGGAAGGGCGCGGCGAAGAGCGTCGACGCCACCTTCGGGACCGAGCGCCTGAAAATCGCGCGGGCCTACCTGAAGGCGGCCCGGAACGAGGTCCTGCTGGCGGAGGACGGCGACATCGGCAACCCCGCGATGTCCCAGATCGTCAACGCCGTGATCGCGTTCACGGATGCCCTGACGGCGCGGTACGCGGGGAGGGCGAACCAGCAGGATCACGCCGCCGCAGTGAAGGCGTTGCGCGACGCCCTCGGCAACCGCCTCCCGACCGCCCAGGAAACCAACCTTCGTCGGATCCTGGGCGAGAAGGACGAGGTGCAGTACGGGACGCGCGCCCGCAGCAAGGCTGACGCCGAGGCCCTCCTGAGCCGTCTCGAGGAGTTCGCATTCTGGGTCGAGACCGAGATGGCGCGGCCGAAGTGAGAGGCAGCCATGGAGACATTGATCTCGCTGACCGACGACGAGGCGGCCTTCGCGCGCTCCCTGGTCGAGAGCGGACAGCACCCCAGCCTCGCCGCAGTCCTCCGGCGAGGGCTTGAGCTTCTGCGGCACGATGTCGAGGAGCGCGACGCGGAACTCCGGGCACTGCGGAAGCTGGTCGAGCGGCGCAGTGCGGAGAACTTCGTCGGTCTCGCGGAAGGCGAGGTGGAAATCCATGCGATGTTGGAGCGGAGGAAGGCGCGAGGCGCCAGGACGTGCTGCCCCTGGGCTGCCTAGCGCACTGACGCCAAACTGACCCTGGGCTAGGCCAACGAGCACGTGGCCGAGTGCCGGGACCGCCTGGCCAAGGGCATCGAGACGGCCCGCAAACAAATGGACGACGGCCACAGCAGCGATAATGCAGCGGCGGTCCAGGGGTGCCCGCTTGCTTGCCGCGCTGGAGGCCGCCCACCTCACTATGAGCGAGGCCAGCCGCGCCTGAGCTGGCCGACGCGACCTTCGTCGCGCCCGTAGCACGGCTGCGACCGGCTGGGGCTTCAGCCGGTCATCACCGATTCGCTCTGTCCTCGAGATCCTCGTCTGCTGAGGCTGCGACCAAAAAGCAGGCGCCTTTACAGTAATTTAGATCAAGCGGCTGGCTCCGTGTATCAAACGGACTTCCAGGAGCGAATATGTTCCTGTTATGTTCTACCGGCTTGTCACTTGCCCAAGGCCCGCAACATCATGCCCGACGACGATCCTTCCGCCCCGCTCACTCCACCGGCCTGGATCGCCCCCGCGTTGTGGCAATCTCTCCTCGCAGCCCGGGAAGCCTCGTTGGCCTCTGGTCGCAGCCCCGACGAAGCCCTGGAAGCCGCACGGGCCGCCGTGCTGGCGGTCTGGCCCTCCCTGCCCGCCAGCCACCTGGCCGAAGCTCTCGACGTTCTGGCGAAGCGGGCGCCCTGCCCTGAGTTGGACCACGGTCACACCGGCGCCCCTGAGGGCGCGAAGCCGGTGCCGCGCGAGGATGTCGTCGCCTGCCTCGCCTACGCGCTGCGGCACGACGCCCGCGGCAAGCCGACCCCCGGCACCAAGGATTTGACGGCGAAGCTCGCTGCCGAGTGGATCGCCGACCATCTGGCGCGGTCCCGCTTCGTCATCTCGCGCCTGCCCCCGGCGCCGCTGCACCGGGCCGGGGGGTGACCGGCTTCGCGGAACTCGGCGCCTGCTCCCACTTCTCCCTGCTGAACGGCGCCTCGTCGCCGCACGAGCTGGCCGCGACCGCGAAGGTCTATGGTCACGCCGGGCTCGGCCTCTGCGACAGCAACAGCCTGGCCGGGGTGGTCCGCGGGCATGTCGCCGCCAAGGAGATTGGGCTGCCGTTCGTGGTTGGCGCGCGCCTGCAGCTGCTGGACGGCGCCGAGTACCTGGTCTGGCCGACCTCGCGGGCCGCCTACGGCCGCCTGACGCGCCTGCTGTCCGAGGCGCGGATGTCGGCGCCCAAGGGAGAGTGCCCTATCACCCGCAAGGATTTACTCGCCGCCACGGAGGGCTGGGCGATGGCCGCCGTCCCGCCGGTGGCGCCCGACGCCGCGTTCGCGCGGCGGCTGGCCCACGATGCGGCCGTGCTGCGCGATCGGCTGGCGCTGCCGCTGTTCCTGGCGGCACCGTCCGTCCTCCGCGACGACAGCAAAAGGATGGGCCCCCTGGCGGAGATGGCGCGGGCGGCGGGCGCCGGTCTGCTGGCGACAACCGACCCGCGCTACCACCATCCCGACCGGCGCCGCCTGGCGGACGTGATGTCCTGCATCCGGCGCACCGTCACCATCGACAACCTCGGCCTCCATGCCCAGCCGAACGGCGAGCGATGCCTGAAGCCGCTGGCCGAGATGCGGCGCCTCTATGCCCGGCATCCCGAGGCGCTGGAGAACACGGTTCGCGTGCTGGAGGCGGCGCAAGGATTCAGCCTAGACCAGCTGCGCTACGAGTACCCGGACGAGATCATGGAGCCGGGCAAGACGCCGCAGCAGACGCTGGAGGCGCGGGTGCTCGAGGCGGCGGCGGAGCGCTGGCCGGACGGCGTGCCCGAGGACGTCCAGGGGCGCCTGCGCCACGAGTTGCGGCTGATCGCCCAGCTCGGCTACGCGCCCTACTTCCTCACCGTGCACGAGATCATCCGCTTCGCTCGCGAGCAGGGCATCCTCTGCCAGGGCCGCGGCAGCGCCGCCAACTCCGCCGTCTGCTTTGTGCTCGGCGTCACCGCCGTCGATCCGGCCAAGCACGACCTGCTGTTCGAGCGGTTCGTCTCCGCCAGCCGCGACGAGCCGCCGGACATCGACATCGACTTCGAGCACGAGCGGCGCGAGGAGGTCGTCCAGCACATCTACGACCGCTACGGCCGCGACCGGGCGGCGATCTGCGGCACCGTCATCCGCTACCGCGGCCGCAGCGCCGTGCGCGAGGTCGGCAAGACCATGGGCCTGTCCGAGGACGTCGCCGGCCGCCTGAGCAAGCTGGGCTGGGGCCGCGGCGCCCTCTCGCTGCGGGAGGTCGCCCAACTCGAGGGCTTCCAGCCCGACGAGGATCCGCGGCTCTCGATGACGCTCGACCTTGCCGAGGAGTTGCAGGACACGCCGCGCCACATCGCGACCCATGTCGGCGGCTTCGTCATCACGCGAGGGCCACTGGTCGAGCTGGCGGTGGTCACCAGCGCCGCGATGGAAGACCGTACCACCCTGGAATGGGACAAGGACGACATCGACGCCCTCGGCGTCCTCAAGGTGGACGTTTTGGGCCTCGGGATGCTGTCCTGCCTGCGCCGCGGCCTGGAACTCCTCGAGGAGCACAAGAAGCTCTCCTTGAACCTGGCTAGCCTGCCGCCCGAGTGCGGCGCCACCTACGCCATGCTCCGGCGCGGCGACAGCGTCGGCGTCTTCCAGGTGGAGAGCCGGGCGCAGATGAACATGCTGCCGCGGCTGCGGCCGGAGAAGTTCTACGACCTCGTCATCCAGGTGGCGATCGTGCGGCCCGGCCCCATCCAGGGCGACATGGTGCACCCGTACCTGCGGCGGAAGGCGGGCAAGGAGCCAGTGGAGTTCCCGTCGCCCGGCCAGGACCACGGCCCAAAGGACGAGCTGGAACGCGTGCTCGGCAAGACGCTGGGCGTGCCGCTGTTCCAGGAGCAGGCGATGCGGATCGCCATCGTCGCCGCGAAGTTCACCCCGGACGAGGCCGACCAGCTGCGACGGGCCATGCAGACCTTCAAGCACACCCAGGGCGTGACGGCTTACCGCGACCGGCTGGTGGAGGGCATGGTCCGGCGCGGCTACCAGCGCGACTTCGCCGAGCGGGTCTTCTCGCAGATCGAGGGCTTCGGCTCCTATGGCTTCCCGGAGAGCCACGCCGCCTCCTTCGCGCACCTCGTCTACGCCTCGAGCTGGGTGAAGTGCCACCACCCCGGCGTCTTCGCCCGCGCCCTGCTGAACTCGCAGCCGATGGGGTTCTACGCGCCCGCGCAGATCATCGACGACGCCCGGCGCCACGGCGTCGTCATCCTGGAGATCGACGTCAACGCCAGCCGCTGGGACCACAATCTCACGCCGGACCGGCACAGCACGGACGGGCTGGCGCTGCGGCTCGGCATGCGGCTGGTGGGCGGGCTGGCGGCCAAAGACGGCCGGGCTATCGAGGAGGCGCGGTTCCTCGGCAACGGCGTGCCCTACGCCTCCATTGCCGAGGTCGCCCTTCGCGCCGGTGTCGGGTGCCCGACCATCGAGGCGCTGGCAGCCGCCAATGCCTTCCGCAGCCTGAACCGCGACCGGGGCGCGGCGGCCTGGGAGGCGGCGGCGGTGGAGAGCAGGCAGATGGCGCTGTTCTCCGGCATGGACCACGTGCCCCTACAGGTCGAACCGGAGCCGGACCTGCCACCCGAGCGCGAGGGCGAAGGGGTGGTCAACGACTACGCGGCGGCCGGTCTGACGCTCGGACGCCATCCGCTGGCGCTGCTGCGCCCTGTGCTCTCCGAGATGGGCTGCGTCGACACTCAGGATCTCGCCACCCTCCGGCAAGGCAAGCGCGTCCGGCATGTCGGCCTGACCATCACGCGCCAGCGGCCCGGCGAAGGCAACGTGGTGTTCGTCACCTGCGAGGACGAGCACGGCACGGCGAACCTGGTCATCTACGACCGCATCGCGGAGCGCGACCGGGCGGCGCTCCTGGGCGGGCGCCTGCTGCTGGCCGAAGGTCGCGTCGAGCGGACGGAGGAGAGCACCGAGGTACCCATCATCCACCTCATCGTCGACCGGCTGGAGGACCGCTCCGAGCTGCTGGATAGCCTCGGCCACATCGGTGGCGCACCGGCCGGATGGGATCGCACCCTCGGGCACGCCGACGAGGTGCGGCGGCCGGAGCCCGGGTCACGGCGGCCGCGGATCGTGCAGAAGACCAGGGACTTCAAGTAGGCCACCAGACCTGGTCCGCTTACGCCTCGAGCGCAGGTTGTTCCGGTAGCACCGCCGTGGACTGCCACCACGACGGAGGACACCAGGGTGGCCAAAGCGTGACCCTGGTGTTCTGCCATGAGATGGCAAAGCCATACGGCGAGCTTGGCTGTTTGTCGTGGCCGCCGCCTTGAGAATACCCTGTCTGGCGTCGCAACACGGATGACAGCCATGCCTCTGAATACCGACCGCTTCCTGGCAGACCTCGATACGGTTCGGCGCATCGGCGCCTACAAGACGGGTGTGCACCGGCCGACGTTCAGCGCGGACGACATCGAGAGCCGCCGGTGGCTGGCCGGGCGGATGGAGGAGGCCGGGCTCGACGTCACGATCGACGGCATCGGCAATGTCTTTGGTCGGCATCGCGGCCCGGGCCCGCACCTGCTGTCCGGCAGCCATATCGAAACACAGAACTATGCGGGCTGGCTTGATGGCGTGCTGGGCGTGATCGGCGCGCTGGAACTGGCGCGGGCCGGACTGCCCGTCGACGTCTGCGCCTATTGTGACGAGGAAGCGCATTGGGGCGACTTCATCGGCAGCCGCTCTTTGATCGGCGAGTTTTCCGAAGCTGACTTGGACGCAGCCCGCAACCGGTATACGGGCGAGCCGCTACGCCCTGCCCTGGAGGCGGTGGGGTTGGCGGGACGCAAGCGCATCACCATCGACCCCGCCCGCTACAAGGGGGCGCTTGAGATGCATATCGAGCAGGGGACGCAACTGGAGAATGCCGGTCTCAGGATCGGCGTGGTCACCGGCATCGTGGCGATCCGGCAGTTCCGCATCACCATCACTGGCCAGCAGGACCATACCGGCGGCACCACCATGCGGGAGCGGCGCGATGCCGGGCTGACCGCGGTGCGGCTGCTGGGAATGCTCGACCATGAATTCCCGCGCGTCTGCGCCGAGCGCAGTGTCTGGACCACCGGCCGCATCGCGCTGGAGCCGAATGCGCCCATGATCATCCCCGGGCGGGCAGAGATCGTCTTCTCCTTTCGCGACCTGTCAGTGGACGTCATGGACCGGATGGAAGACTGCCTTCGTCGGGTCGTGGCGGAAAGCAACCGGCGCGAGCGCTGCCCGGCCGTGCTGGAGGAGATCGGGCGTTCCGAGGCGGCGATCTGTGATCCTGGCATCGTGAAGGCCTTCAGCGCTGCGGCGGAGAGCCTCTGCCCAGGGGCTTGGCAGGCTATGCCGAGCGGCGCCATTCACGACAGCCAGATCCTGGCGCGGAAGCTGCCTGTCGGCATGCTCTTCGTGCCCTCCATCGGTGGAATCAGCCACCACTGGTCGGAGGATACCAAGCGCGAGGATCTCATCATGGGAATGAAGGTGCTGGAGGAAGGGGCGCGGCGCTTCCTGGCCAGCTGAAATGGAACTGGAGGAGGCATGAACCGGCTTTCTCCACTCTTCCAGTCAGTGTTTTGGTCAAGGTTCAGCTCCGTAGTGGAAGATGGCCCTTTCGGATGGTTCCACCTGACAGCGCCTTTCAGAACCTACGTATGCCCGCCAGGCTGACCCCGGCCGCAACGCCGTCAGTCCCGGCAATCTGACAGCTATGGGAGCGGACCATGGACGGCTCGCTGCCCGGCCAATGAGGGCCTACAAGTCACCCATGTCGACAGGGGTGGTCGTGCGGATCGGGATCGTCAAAGTGCCCGGAAGGGCCAGACCAAGGTCGCAGCCATCAGTGGCCTGCGGGCAAGGCCGTTCTTCCTTACTGCCTCGGGTCTGGGTCTCCGCTGCCCGCTGGGTTCTCCTCGCCGGTGTCCTGGCTGTGCCCTTCCCCGCTGCTGCCGCACCGACCAGCTGTCCGGAGCATTTCGCGTCCGGTAAGGCGCCCGACATCGTCCGCCCGGCTCTTGCTGCGCAGGTCATCACCATCGAGAACCGGCTGGACCGGGTGTCGCTGTACGGCTCGCCCGACCTCACGCGCGACCGGCAGGGTCTGGAGGACGCCCGGCGCCTTCGGGCGCTGCTAGAGGCAGTCGTACAGGTGCTCGAGGGCGAAGGGGACCGGCTGCCGGACAAGGACCAGGGCAAGCCGAACGTGCCTCAGGTCAGTAACCCATTCGGCTGACACTTACATCGGGAGCCCCTGTCGCAGCCGCTTCGCGCCCACAGCTGCCATCCAAGCGGCTCCCCTGCCTGCCCAGGAACGGACATAAACCACTGGGTACGCCTCATGCCCCAACGAGCACCTCTGGTCAGTCCCCCTTCCAACGGCGGAGTTTCGGATTACACCGTGTCGTCACCGCGTTACGTTGGACCGTAGCGCCACGCCCCCGCCGCCCCCAATGCCACTTCAAAGGCCTCGCGGCCACACCCGCTAAGCCAGCAACGAAAGGACATCAACCTAGGGTTCATCCTGCGGAGTTCCTCGAAGTTCGCATAGCCCGTCAATCGCCCCTCATCGACAAGATCCGTCAGCTTCGCCAGAAAAGGATTGGCCGCCAGCACTTCGCTGGAGAAGCGAGAGTAGCTGATCGGCTTTCCTGCCGCCTGGGTGAGCAACTCCTCTAAATCCTGGACTGTCACCACGTCGCTTGCGATTTCGATGATCGAGCCCTCAAACCGCAAAGGGTCGGCGAAGAGCGCGGCGACGATCCTGCCGATATCTTCCACCGCCACGAGCTGCATCGGCTGGTCCGGTCTCATGAAGAAGTTGAAGCAGCCTTTGTCCAGGCCAAAGCCCGGCATCATCAGCATCTCCATGAACGCCGCAGGCCGGATGATGGATGTGGCGATGGGCAGGGTCCGCACATGCGCCTCGATGCAGGCCTTGCTGTCGAAGTGCCCCATCCCTGTCGGCTCGTCACCAACGGCGTTGCTGGAACTGTACACAAGATGACGGACTCCGCTCTCCACGGCGATGTCGGCGATGGTGGTGCCGAAGCGCACTTCGTCCTCATCGCTCACGCCGTAGAGGGCGCCCTGGCCTGAACTCGGTTGCACGCTGAAAACGCCATGGACACCCCTCATGGCCGATCGGATCGAGCAGACATCCGCAAGATTCCCCTGCATTAGTTCGGCACCGACCTCACGAAGAGCGGTGGACTTTAATGCGTGGACGCTCCGCACAAAGGCACGAACCGGCCAGCCTTCCTTGAGGAGCGCGGAAGCGACCGATCCGCCCTGCTGACCGGTGGCCCCGAACACCAGGATCGGCTGCTTGTGGTTTGGCATGGAGAACCTCCGTCGTTAAACAAAGGTTCCTCATATATACCCATGGAGAGCTGCCGGAAGACGGCACATTTTTCTCCCCCAGGCACAAGGATGATACGTTTGGCCAAACAGATCCACGGGCGGCCCTATGAGGAGACCGCGCAAGGCCCCTTGTTCCGGCCATGCGCGCCCAACAGCGTCCTCGCCCGCCTTGGTGACAAGTGGACCATCCTCGTCATGTCACACCTGGCCCTGGCGCCAGGCCACCGGCTGCGGTTCTCGAGCCTGAAGAACGGCATTGAGGGCATCACCCAACGGATGCTCACGCTCACACTCCGGAACCTGGAGCGCGACGGGCTCCTCCTGCGCCACTACTTCCCGGAGGTGCCACCGCGGGTCGAGTACCAATTGACAGAGATGGGCGCCAGCATGCTACCCGCGCTGGAAGGTTTCACATCCTGGATCAGGGAGAACTGGCCGCGCATCGAACAATGCCGCCGTGCCTACGACGAAATCCAGGGACAGGCTCCCTACTCCTATCATCGGCAACCCAGGCCGACGGGCGGTAGAAGCAGGTACCGAGCCCTTATCAACCCTTGGCCTCCAGCAAGCCCGTTGCCAAGTGCCGGAAGGCTTCAACGGCCCGGGCAAGGACGGCGCGAGGGTTATCGGAGGCGGCGATCCAGAGCGCGGCGTTCAGCGCTGCCCCGTTGATCAACCGCGCGGCGGCCTCGGCATCCAGCGGCCGCACCGTTCCCGCGTCGATCAACGCCTGGACCGTCTCCGTCGTGGTGCGGAGGCAAGCGTTCTGGCCCGGCCATTGCGAGGGATCGCCTAGGACGGCTGGGCCATCCAGCAGCATGATCCGCTGAATTTCTGGCTCCAGCGCCAGCTCGATATAGGCCACCCCTTCCGCCAGGAAGCCGAGCCACGGAGTCTCAGCCTGGTCCCGCGCGGCCCTTGCCTTTGCCACCATTTCCGCGTCGAGCTGGTCGATAACGGCACGGAGCAGGCCCTTCTTGTCGCCGAAGTTGTGGTAGAGCGCCCCCCGTGTCAGCCCGGCCGCAGCGGTCAGGTCGTCCATCGACGCTGCCGCATAACCCTTCTCCGCAAAGGCCTGCCGCGCCGCCCGGATCAGCTTGGCCCGAGTCTCTTCCATCATGCGCGCGCGTTGTCCCACAGCCACCGGCAGCCCCTCCAGCACCTGCATACGAACCGTATGTTAATTGACATACGCCTCGTATGTCGTCATGCATCGCCATACGAGGCGTATATGAACGCGCTCTCGCATCCGGGAAAGGGTTCCCAAATGAGGATCACAGGAGGCCCAGATGTCCAAGCGTGACGCCATCTTCCCACCCGGGCGGCGGGCACTTTACGAGAAGCACCGCTACTCCGCGGCCATCCGATCGGGCGACCTGCTCTTTGTCTCTGGCCAGGTCGGCAGCCGCGAGGACGGCTCGCCCGAGCCGGACTTTGCCAAGCAGGTGCAATTGGCCTTTGACCGGCTGAACGCCGTACTCGAGGTGGCTGGTTGCAGCTTCGACGACGTGGTCGACGTGACGACCTTCCACACCGATCCAGAGACACAGTTCGAGACCGTAATGGCCGTGCGCGACAAGGCGATCGGCGCACCCCCCTATCCCAACTGGACCGCGGTGGGCGTGACCTGGCTTGCGGGCTTCGACTTCGAGATCAAAGTCATCGCGCGAGTGCCACAAACCGCCTGACCCGTCGCCGGGTATCGCTTGGTATCCGAGCCCGATGCTCTGTCAGCCTCTGCTCAGGACCTGTCGGCCATCTGAGGACAGCCGCATGAAGGAACGGGACAACACGCCATGAAGGCAGCAGTTTACGACACGGCGGGCGAGCCGCGGGTCTTGCACTACAGGGATGTCGCAGATCCGCCCTGCCCACCCGATGGCGTGCTGATCCGGGTTGAAGCCATCTCCATTGAAGGTGGCGACCTCATCAACCGAGCGTCCACGCCCCCTCCGACGCCGGGATACATCCTGGGGTACGCAGCGGCAGGCGAAGTGGTCGCTGTCGGTTCGCAGGTTCGCAACCGGCTCACCGGGCAGAAGGTGACGAGCTTCGACCTGTGCGGCTCCCACGCTGCCATGCGCGCCGCCCGGGCCTCCAGAACCTGGCTCGTGCCGGATGGCTTGGATACGGCGGCGGCGGCTGCACTGCCTATCTCGTTTGGAACCGCTTACCACTGTCTCTTTACGCGCGGAGGCCTGGGCGAAGGCGAAACGGTGCTCATTCAAGGCGGTGCCGGAGGTGTCGGCCTTGCCGCTATTCAACTCGCGCATCAGGCCGGAGCGACGGTGATCGCGACCGTCTCAGGACGTGAACGCACGCAACGGCTGGCGGCTCTTGGCCTTACCCACGCGATCGACCATCGCACGACTGACGTGGTTGAAGAGGTGATGCGCCTGACCGACGGGCGGGGGGTGAACCTCGTGGTGGACCCAGTGGGATCTACATTGGGAAGCTCGCTGGCATCATTGCAGCCAGAGGGGCGCCTGGTATTTGTCGGGAACGCTGGTAGAGCGGCACTCGATCTCGATCTTTGGCCCGCACTTCAGGCCAACCAGTCGCTCATGGGGGTCTTCATGGGCACTCAGCTCGAGAAGCCGGAGGTTTATCGGACGGTCTCGCAGATGCTGCAGAGAGCAGCCAGGGACCAACTCGAGGTTACGATCGACCGCAGGTTCGCATTGGCTGACGCAGCCCTCGCGCATGCCTATGCAGAAGGTAACTCCATTCTGGGACGTGTCGTTCTGCTGCCCTGAAGATGGCTCAACAGAGAAACAGCATCGGTCACTTCAAGCTCACGGAAGCTGAGATTGTTGGTGCTGATGGCGCTGGCCTGGATGAGAGCTTGCTGAGCAGGTGAAACACCGGGCCTCTGC
Source organism: Pseudoroseomonas ludipueritiae (assembly GCF_014490445.1). Lineage (GTDB taxonomy): Bacteria > Pseudomonadota > Alphaproteobacteria > Acetobacterales > Acetobacteraceae > Pseudoroseomonas > Pseudoroseomonas ludipueritiae. The sequence goes on from NZ_JACTUZ010000009.1 coordinate 29,144, forward strand.
CGGAAGCGCGGAACGGCAGGTCTCCCAGTTTGTCGGAGCGGCAGGTCCGTATGGAGCAGACGGGCCGCGGTCTGCCCTATCTTCTCGGCCGCGTTCTCCTGCCCGGGGGTCTCTACCCGTTCCACGCAGAGAACAAACCGCATGTGTTTCGGCGATGCTCGACCCTAGACAGCGGACGCAGTGACGGAACTGTGAATCCTGTTCAGCCTTCCGTGTATCGGTCGTTCCTACAGTATCATCTGTGTGCCTGGGGCTGAAAGATGTGCCGTCTTCCAGCTGCACCCCATGAGCATATATGGAATTCCGTGTGCAAGAACGGGGTGCTCCATGCACAGCGGCTCAAAGACGCTCCCGGTGTTTGGCGCGATCAGACAACAAGAGACCTCCCCCGTGCTCGAGAAGGAATTTGCTGCCGGGCCATTCGTTCATTTTCCGCGCATCCTAGAAGGATCAATCCTTTTGAGATGGCGGTGTTGTAGTCCTGCAAGGCAATTCCGCTGATGGCGGACTACCTATACGCCCCACCGTTCATCCGGCCACAGCCTGCTATCTGATGCGTCTCCGGTCTTAATTAGGCGCACGGTTTGCCTTGGGATCAACTTCGCCACCTATGGGTTCGCCGGGGTGGCCTTTATTGGGGAAGAGAAGATGGTTTCACCCTACACGATCCACATCCCTGACGAACGTCTCGCCACCATCCAGGCCAAGGTCGCGGCCTACGATTGGAGCCAGCTTCCGGACACTGGGGGATGGAGGTCCGGTGTCGGCATCAATGACCTCAAGCGGCTCGTCGCCCACTGGCAAGGCAGCTACGACTGGCGCAGGGTGGAACAACGTCTCAATCAGCTCCCCAATTTTAAGACCGAAGTTGAGGGCGAACGAATCCATTTCATCCATGTGAAGGGCGAAGGGTCCAAACCGCCCGTCCTTCTACTGCACGGCTGGCCAGGCTCGTTTCTTGAATTCGAGCGGCTTCTGGAGCCACTGGCGGCTGACGGGCATGATGTTGTCGTGCCCTCGCTGCCGGGGTTCGCCTTCTCCAACCCGATCACGGGCGTCATCGGCCCGCGCCGGGCGGCTGAACTCATGCACGGGCTGATGGTCCGGCTGTTCGGCCAGACGCGCTATGTCGTTCAGGGCGGCGACTGGGGTGCGCATATCGCGAGCTGGATGGCTTATACGCAGCCAGAGGCGCTGCTCGGCTTCCACATCAACATGGTGAGCATCTTCGCTGAGGATGCCACCCCCACCACGCCTGAGGAAAAGGAGCTGTTCTCCCGCCGCGCGGCGATCCTGGACTGGGAGACCGGCTACAACCACGAGCAGGAGACGCGCCCGCAGACACTGGGCGTGGCCATGGCCGACAGCCCGGTCGGCGCGGCGGGGTGGATACTCGAGAAATTTGGCAAGTGGGCGGACCTGCCTACGACGACCGACGGCAGTCCAGATATCTGGAGCAAGTTCTCGGAAGAGGAACTGCTGACCAACATCATGCTCTATGTCGCGCCGTCGGCCGTCGTCACGGCAACCTGGATCTACCACGGCAAGCGCCTGGAGGGTTCCAGCCGCTTTCCCGCCGGGACCCGCATTCGGGCGCCAATGGGCGTTGCTGCATTCCCCGACCCCGTCTTCCTGCCGACCCCGCGCTCCTTTACCGAGAAGACCTACAACGTCGTGCATTGGACCGATATGACCTCGGGTGGCCATTTCGCTGCCTGGGAGCAACCGGATCTGATGCTCACCGACCTGCGGGCGTTCATTGCCGCTGTATCGGGCGAGCGGTCCTGAGGTCGGCAATCTTCTTCCGGAGCTCGCTGCACCACGGTGACGACATGGGGAGCGCAGATTGGCGCTGAGCCCGCATTTCTGCCACCCCGCGACGCCCCGGCGTCACCGAGCGCAGCACGGGAAATGCGGGAGAACCCAGCTCTCAGTGGCAATCAACACCTTGTGCAACGCGGGCGACTTGCTGTGCCCGATCGGGTTGCCGATGACGGCGTACAGGTCGGTCATCGGCGAGTTCGCCCGGCATGCCGGGTCGTGTGGGGAACCCGTGGCCCCACCGTCACTGGATCGATATCCCGCGTGACTTGATCAGGTCACGCCACTTCGCGTTCTCGGCAGTTAGGTAGGGCGGCCATTCGGAGGCGGGCCTGATCCTTGGCGTCACCGCCAACGACGTCATTCGTTCCGCCACCTCGGGCGCCTGAAGGGCCTTGGCGCAGGCGGCGTTGAGACGCTCCACGATGAGTGCCGGGGTTCCTGCTGGCGCCAGCATGGCGAGGTCTTCCACCACCTCGTATTCGGGGAAGCCGGATTCGGCGAAGGTGGGCACGTCGGGCGCGAGTGGCGTGCGCTCGCGGGTGGTCACCGCGATGGCGCGCAGGTCACCGGACTGGAGGAAGCCCATCACGCCGGAACTGACGACGAACTGCATGCCCGCCTCGCCGTTCATGACAGCCTGTGTCGCGGGAGCGCCGCCGCGATAGCCGACTTCCGTGACCTGCAGACCGGCCTGCTGGAGGAACAGCTCGGTGGCGAGGTGCGTCGAGGAGCCCGAACCCGAGTTGGCGTAGGTCTCCCGGCCAGGGCTCTTCTTCGCCAGCGCAACGTAGTCGGCCACCGTGCGGATGGGAGACGACTTGGAAACCACCATGAACATCGGCATCTGGGCCAGCAGCCCCATGCCCGCGAAGGCGGTCGCGTTGTCGTAGGGAAGCTGGAGAAGGTGCGGCGCCATGGCGTAGGTGCTGATGGTGGCGACCATGACCGTGTAACCATCCGGCCGGGAGCGCGCCACGGACGCGAAGCCGATCGTGCCGTTGGCGCCGAAGCGATTGTCGATCGGGAACGGCTTCCCAAGGTCGGTCGACAGCCGCGCCGCGAGCAGGCGCGCAAAGGTGTCCGTGGATCCGCCTGGCCCCCAGGGCACCACCACCGTGACCGGGCGGATCGGCCACGCCTCCTCGGCGGCTGCACCGCGAGACGTTGTCAGGGCGGCTGCCATCCCCAGCGTGGCGATGCCGAAACTGCGACGTCCAATCATGCCGTTACGCTCCCGTAGTTCGTTGTTTTTGTTCAGACAGACAGCCAGCATCCAGGTGCTACCGGCGCCGGAGGTCCAGGGCGCCGGGCGCGATCCGCCCGCACCGCGATGGCTGGCATCGCGGCACGCAGGCCGCCGATGGGTTCGACAGGGTCGTCTGAGGGCAGCGGCCGCGAAGTCGCCGGTGCCTAGTTCCTGGTTCGCTACTCAGACGGGATGGTTGGAACCGTCACGTTGACCGGCGCCGGAACGCGAGCGCCCCAGGAGCTGCCGATCGGCCTGGATCCCGCTTCGCCTCACGAAGATGCCCGATGTTCGTTCCTCCCAGTCGTTCGACCGTCCGGCGGAGGATGGCAGAGGGGTTCCGGATTGCGTATTCGTTGGAAATTATGAAGTTCATTGCGGTCCGCAATGATGGATGGCCAGCGGCGCGCGGCCACATCTCCTGCCAAGCGTCAGCTTTGCGGCCAGCTTGACCCACCAGCCAGCGTCTCAGTCGGAGTGGACAACCTGACTGGGCGGAAAGGGCGAGTGCTCGTCAGAGCGCCTTCTGAACAGCGCCGCGCACTGGCCACGCAGCCATTGGTTGGCCGGTTCGTGGTGGAAGCGCGCGTGCCAGTGCAGCTTCACCGAAAAGCCCTCCACGGGCAGTGGGCACGGGAGCAGGCGCAGCCCATTGAGTCCGGCCAGCGTCGTGCCGATGTGGCGCGGCAGGGTCACGATCAGGTCCGTGGTGGCGATGATGGCGCCGAGGCCCAGGAAGCCGGGGATTTCCAGCACCATCCGACGCGCGATGCGGTGCCGCTGCAAGGCGTCCTGCTGCAGCCGGTGGCCGGTGCCCGAAATGACGCCGACATGCCCTTCCCGCGCATAGTCCTCCAGGCTCAGTGCCTCGCTGACGCGCGGGTGCTGCGCGTTGACGAGACACACCCAATCCTGGTCGTACAGGGCCTGCTGGTAGAATCCCGCCTCCAGTTCGGGCACCAGTCCCAGGGCGATGTCCGCCTCGCCGGACAGCAGCCGGTCGCCGGTCTCCGGCCCGATCCTCGCGACCTCCAGCCGCGCCTGCGGCGCGCTGGTCCGCAACCTGGCCAGGATGGCCGGAAGCAGCGTGATGTGGCTCGCGTCCGTCATGCAGATCCGGAAGCACCGCGTCGTGACCAGGGGGTCGAAGGCCTGCGGCGGCGCGGCAATCTCCCGCAACCCGTCCAGCACCTGCCGGACCGGCGCCACCAGCGCCTCGGCACGCGGGGTCGCGCGCATGCCCTGCGCGGTGCGGATGAACAGGGGGTCGCCCAAAGCGTCGCGCAACTGGCGGAGCCAGATACTGACGGTCGGCTGGCTTTGCCCGAGCTGCTCCGCGGCGCGGGTGACGCTGCCGCCGTCGTGCAGCAGGAGGAACAGCTGCAGCCATTTGGGGTCGAGCTGCGGGACCAGAACCTCGCCGTTACGCACAAGCTTGCCTCCCCATTATTGCGTTCTTCAATAGAGTCCATTGGGTCCATTGCATACACAAGATAGGCGGACGCTGGCACTTTCCCCTCGGTACCGGCCGCCACAGGCCGGGCCGTGGAGGAGAGCACGACTTGAAGGTCTGTGTACTGGGCGCGGGCGCGCTGGGTAGCACCATCGGCGGCCTGCTCGCCGAAGCCGGATCCGAGGTCTGGCTGGTGGCCCGTGCCGCCCATGCCGAAGCGGTCAGCCGCCAGGGCCTGATCCTGGTCGACGGCCAGCGGGAGCGCGCGGTTCGGCTGCGCGCCTGCACGGATCCCGCCCAGGTCGGGCCGGTGGACCTCGTGATCGTGCTGGTGAAGTCCTATGACACCGGCGCCGCCATGGCGACCGCCCGCCCGCTGCTCGGGCCGGACACGGTGGTCCTGTCCCTGCAGAACGGGCTGGGGCACGAGGAGATCCTCGCCAAGGCCGCGGGCCGCAGCCGCCTCCTCGCGGGCAAGACCTACGTTGGCGGGGTGCTACTGGAGCCGGGCCGCGTCCGCGTCGGCGTGACCGGCAAGGAAACGGTGCTCGGCGAGCTGGACGGCGCCGACACGCCCCGCCTCCGTCGCATCGCCGCCCTGTTCGAGGCGGCCGGGCTGCGCGCCGTGGTCAGCCACGACATCCTTGGCGTGATCTGGGACAAGCTTCTCGTCAACGTGGCGACCGGCGCGCTCAGCGGCGTCACCCGCCTGCCCTATGGCGCCCTCTACGCCGTGCCCGAGGTCGAAGTCTGCGCCGTGGCCGCCGTGGCGGAGGCGATGGCCGTGGCGGCGGCCCACGGCATCGCCTTGGCCACCAGGGAGCCGCGCGATGCCTGGATGAAGGCGGCGGAAGGGCTGCCGCCCGAGTTCCGCGCCTCCATGCTGCAGAGCCTCGAACGGGGCGCCCCCACCGAGATCGATTACATCAACGGCGCGGTGGTGCGCTGGGGCGCCCAGCGCGGCGTGCCCACGCCGGTCAACCAGGCGCTGGTCGCCTGCATCAAGGGCATCGAGGCCGGGATGGGCACCAACCCGATCCGGAGCGTCGCGGCATGAGCGGCGCCCGCTGTTATGTCGAGCACGTGGCGATCCGCGTCCGTGACCTCGCCTGGTACCTCCGCTTCTTCCGCGAAGCGCTGGGAATGGCGGTGCGCGAGGTCGACGGCCCCGCCGAGGCGCCGCGCCAGGTCTGGCTGCGCGGCGGGCCGCAGCTGGTCGCGGACGCCGACTTCGCCGGGCCGGAAGGGCGGCTCTACCACCTCGGCGTCATGACCGAAGACCTGGAAGCGGCGATCCGGGCCGCGACCGCGTGGGGGCTGCAGCCGATGCCGCAGGGCCGCAACTGGCTGGCGACGCCGGACGGCTTGGCGATCGAGTTGCTGCAGGCCAGCCCCGGCAGCGTCGCCGCCGCGCTGGCCGTGGAACCGCGCGGGTGACGCAGGAGCAGGAGGGAACGATGGCAGAAGAGAAGTTCTACGAGGACGTCCGCGTCGGCGATGCCGGGATTAGCCCGGAGATCACCGTCACCGAAGCGATGGTGATGAGCTACGCCGAACTGACCGGCGACTTCACCCCCGTCCACACCGACGAGGAATACGCGCGCACCACGCCTTTCGGCACCCGGGTGGCGCATGGGCTCTTCGGCCTTTCCCTCGCCGACGGGCTGAAGACCCGCTCCGACCTCCGCTTCCCGCCGGGCATGTCGCTGGGCTGGACCTGGGATTTCGTCGCGCCGATCAAGCTGGGCGACGTCGTGCACGTGAAGTTCCATGTCGCCAGCATGCGCACCACGCGCAAGCCGGGCTGGGGCATCGTCGTGCTGCCCTCGGAGCTGATCAACCAGCGCGGCGAGGTCGTCCAGCGCGGCGAGCACCGGCTGATGATCCCCCGCCGCCCCGAGGCGCAGGCCGCCTGACCTCACCCAGTTCGATTGGAGCCACACTCATGGCCAGCCAGCCACGCCCCCTCGCGGGCATCAAGGTCGTCGACTATAGCCACTTCCTCGCCGGGCCCTTCATGTCCCGCTGCCTGTCCGCGCTGGGTGCCGAGGTCATCAAGGTCGAGCGTCCCAAGGATGGCGATGCCGGTCGGGCGCACCCGTACTTCAAGGACGGGCAGAGCGGATACTTCCTGCAGCAGAACATGGGCAAGCAGGGGATCTGCATCAATCTGAAGGACCCGCGCGGGCTGGAGTTGATGCACAAGCTGGTGGCGGATGCCGACGTCTTCGTCGAGAACTACCGTCCCGGCGCCCTGGACCGCCTCGGCCTCGGCTACAAGCAGCTCTCGGCGCTGAACCCGCGGCTGGTCTACTGCTCCGTCTCGGCATACGGCCACACCGGGCCCGCCTCCTCCCGGCCGGGCTTCGGGCTGATCGCGGAAGCCATGTCCGGCGCCATGGCGCAGGTGGGCGTGCCGGGCGAGCCGCCGCCGCTGCTGCGCATGCCGCTCGCCGACATGTACACCGGTATCCATGGCGTCGCGGCGGTCTGCGCCGCGCTGGTCGGCCGCGCCACCAGCGGCAAGGGTCAGCACATCGACATGGCGCTCTACGACTGCATGGTGTCGATGCACGACTTCGCCATCCAGCGCTACACGCTGAGCGACGGCAAGGAGATCCCGAAGCAGACCGGACACGACCAGCCGGAGTCCACCGTCTACGGCGTCTTCTCGGCGGCGGATGGCCACCTGGTGATCGCCGCACAGGTGGACGATGCCTGGAAGCGCCTGGCGCGGCTGATCGGCGGCGAGGAGCTGGCGTCCGACCGCCGCTTCCTGGACCCGGAAAGCCGCAACGCGCACCGCCTCGAGGCGCTGGACTTCGTGAAGGGCTGGATCGCGACGCAGCCTTCCGTCGCCGCCTGCATCGCGGCGCTGGACGCGGCGGGCGTGCCCTGCGCGCCGGTGCAGAGCATCGACCAAGTGCTGGCCGACCCGCAGGTGCAGGCGCGCGGGATGATCGTCGAGCAGGACCACCCCGTGCTCGGCCGCATCCGCCTGCCCAACCTGCCCTTCCGCTTCTCCGACTGCGACACGGCGCCCACCGGCATTGCCCCGACGCTGGGGCAGCACAACGCGGACGTCGCGGCCTCGCTTGGTTACTCCGCGGCCGAGATCGCCGCGCTGGAGCAGGACGGCGTGCTCTACGCCGAGCCGGTGGCGGATCGCGCCCTGGTTTGACCGGGCGCACCGGCGGAAGGGGGCCGGGATGCTCTCCCCTTCACCAAGGATGGCGCAAAGCCACGCACAGGAAGGATCGCCCAAGATGAATCGCCGCTCCCTCATGCAGGCCCTTCTGGGGCTGACCGCCCTGGTGGCCCTGCCGCAGCCCCCTGCCCTAGCCCAGACCGCGGATGCCTTCCCCAACCGCACCGTCACCCTGGTGGTGCCCTGGGCGCCGGGTGGCTCGCAGGACACGTTCGCGCGCGTGCTGGCCGAGCCGCTGTCGGCCGAGCTCGGCCAAACCGTGGTGGTGGACAATCGGCCCGGCGCCAGCGGCACGGTCGGCTCCGGCATGGTCGCCCGCGCCAAGCCGGACGGCTACACGCTGCTGATGGGCTCCAGCAGCACCTACGCCATGGCGCCGCACCTTTACCAACTCCCCTACGACAACGAGCGCGCCTTCAGCCCGGCCGGGCTGGTCGCTTCGATGCCGATCCTGATGCTGGTGCCGGGCAAGTCCGCCGCCAACAGCGTGCAGGACTTCGTGGCCATGTCGCGCAAGCCGAACTCCGGCCTGTCCTACGCCTCCTCCGGCGTCGGCAGTTCCACCCACCTCGCCACCGAGATGTTCCTGCAGATGGCTGGGCTGGAGGTGCAGGAAGTCACCTACAAGGGCGGCGGGCCCGCCGTGCAGGGGCTGCTGACCGGCGAGACCCAGATGACCTTCCAGACGGCCGCCACGGTGCTGGGCTTCATGCGCAGCGGCGACATGAAGGCGCTGGCCGTCGCCAGCCCGTCGCGCATCGGCTTTATGCCGGACATCCCGACCTTCGCGGAATCCGGGCTGACGGATTTCGAGGTGGTGGAGAACATCGCCATCCTGGCACCGGCCGGAACGCCGGACCCGGTGCTGCAGCGTATCAACCTCGCGGTGGCCAAGGTCATGGCCCTGCCTCGCGTGCAGGCCAAGCTGACCGAGCTGGCCATCAACCCCACCGTCCGCCCGCCCGCCGAGTTCCCCGCCTTCGCGGCGGAGGAAAGTGCCAAGTGGCGCGACCTCATCAAGGCGCGCAACATCCGCGTCCAGTGACATCGGGCGCATCCTGAAACCCGAGGAGCCTCCCATGCAGACCATGATCCCGTCGCCGCAGGGACAGACCCGGCTCTATGCGGTGATTGGTGATCCCGTGACGCAGGTGCAGGCGCCACACTTGATGAACGCCCTGTTCCACGAGGTCGGGGTCGATGCCGTCATGGTGCCGGTCCAGGCTTCCTCGGGGCAGCTTGCCATGGTCCTCCACGGGCTCATGGCCATAGGGAACTGCGACGGAATCCTGGTCACCATCCCGCACAAGTTCGCTGTGGCCGAACTGGTGGAGCGGCGCAGCGGCATGGTGGAGCTCACCGGCGCCACCAATGCGCTGCGGCGCGACGCGGATGGGCGCTGGAGCGCCGAGAACTTCGACGGCCGGGGCTTCGTCGCCGGGCTGCGGAAGACCGGGCAGGACCTGTCCGCCGGACCGGCGGTGCTGTTCGGCGCCGGTGGGGCGGGCGTGTCCATCGCCGCGGCTCTGCTGGAAGGCGGCGTGCGCCGACTGCACGTCGTTGACCCGGCGGCGGAGAAGGTGGACGCGCTGTCGCGGCGCCTGTCGGGGGAGTGGCCGGGGTCCATCCTGACCGGCGAGCCGCCGCTGCGCGACGCGACGCTGGTGGTGAACGCCACGCCGCTCGGCCTGCGGGTGGAGGACCCACTGCCCTTCGACCTGGCGCACCTGCGCCCGGGAACCCGCGTGGCCGACATCATCATGAAGCCGAGGGAGACGCGGCTGCTGCGGGAGGCGGCACGGCTCGGTCTCCCCGTGCAGCCCGGCCTGCCGATGCTGGCCGAGCAGATCCCGTTCTACCGCGACTTCTTCGGCGTGGCTGCGCCGGTTCCGGCGTAGCCACGGGGGTCGGGGTGGGTCCGGCCCACTGGCCGGACCACACCGGGCGCCGCTTCTCGGCAGAGGCACGCGGTCCTTCGCCGCAGGAAGGACTGTACCGGAGACCCTGCCCACCGATGACACGATGCCGTGGCCAGCCGCACACCGTGGCGGCTGCGCCTCGGAATGCGGCGCGTTCTCTCATTCCTTCGGTAACTGATGATTCGTGAGGAGCACATATGAGCGTCGCGGCTTCACCAACGTCACGAGCGCAGGCGACTGTCCCATTGCCAAAGTCAATCGCGACGGTCTGCCTCTCCGGAACCCTGCCGGATAAGTTGGAGGCAGCGGCCAACGCCGGTTTTGCGGGCGTGGAGGTCTTCGAGCAGGATCTGCTGACGTTCAGCGGCCGACCTCAGGATGTCCGTGCCCTGGCCGAGAACCTTGGGCTCGCCATCACGATTTTCCAGCCGTTCCGCGAGTTCGAGGCCATGCCAGAGCCGCAGCGTCTCCGCAATCTTGACCGGGCGGAGCGCAAGTTTGACGTGATGCAGGCCCTCGGCACCGACCTCGTCCTCGTCTGCAGCAACATCAATCCCGCCACCATCGATGATCCTGCCCGGGCAGCCGCCGACCTCCGGGAGATGGCGGAGCGCGCCGCCAAGCGTGGCCTGCGTATCGGTTACGAGGCTTTGTCCTGGGGACGGCACGTGAGGTTCTGGCGACAAGCATGGGACATCGTGAAGAAGTCCGACCATCCGGCGCTTGGCCTGATCCTCGACAGCTTCCACACGCTGGCGCTGGGCGACACTCTGGAGGGGTTGGCAGGCGAGGTGCCCGGTGACCGCATCAGTTTCGTGCAGCTCGCCGACGCGCCTCGCCTGTCGATGGACGTGCTGTCATGGTCACGCCACTTTCGTAACTTCCCGGGACAAGGGGAGCTGCCCGTCGCTGAGTTTACGAGGGAGGTACTGGCCGCTGGCTACACCGGCCCTCTCTCACTGGAAGTGTTCAACGACGAGTTCCGCGCTGCTCCGGCCCGCCGGATCGCGCAGGACGGCCATCGGTCGCTAATCTGGCTCGATTCCCTTGTGGCCGGACCCACGGTGCCCGCCACGCCCTTGCCGCCGCTCCCTGAGCTGGGCGGCTTCGAGTTCATCGAGTTCGCGGTCGATGAGGAGCAACGGCGGGGCCTCGGCGCCTTCATCTCCCGCCTGGGCTTCCGCCATATGGGCCAGCACCGCTCCAAGGCGGTCGAGCTGTGGCGGCAGGGCAGCGTCAACTTCGTGCTCAACGCCGAACCCGACAGCGCCGCCGCGGGTCACTTCGCGTTGCACGGCACCTCCGTGTGCGCCACGGCGCTCCAGGTCGACAACGCCTCGCGGACGCTGTCGCGGGCGGAAGCGCTCCTCAGTTCATCCTGGCGTGACCCGCTGGGCCAGGGCGAGAGCCGCATTCCGGCACTACGGGGTCCGGACGGGACGCTGATCTACCTGGTCGAACCCGGCGCGCCCGGGCGCGGCATCTGGGAGAGTGACTTCCACCTCCTGCCGGGCGCCGCCCGGCCGGACACCGTGTTGGAGAAGGTGGATCACCTCGCTTATGCCCTGACCGCCGGGCAGATGCCGGGCTTCCGCGCCCTGTTCGGCCTGGAACCGCAACCGGCGCAGGATCTGAGCGATCCGCTCGGGCTGGTGCAAAGCCGGGTCGTGAGCGACAAGGCCAACAACGTGCGGCTCGCCCTCAACGTGTCCGAAAGCCGCCAAACCGAAACCGGACGCTTCCTGTCGGCCGCCGCTGGCACCGGTGTCCACCACCTTGCCCTGCGCACCGCCGACGTCGGCGCCTTCATCTCCGAGCACGGTGTGCCCGTCCTTCCCATATCTCGGAACTACTACGAAGACCTGGAAGCGCGGTTCGGCATAGATTCTGCCACGCTCGCTAGGCTTGAGGGCAGCAACCTCCTGCATGACCGCTCGGAGACGGGTGGCGAGTTCACCCACGCCTACACCGCCACGTTCGCCGATCGGTTCTTCTTCGAGATCGTTGAAGCCAAAGAAGGCTACACCGGGTTCGGGGCGCCCAACGCTGCGGTGCGTTTGGCTGCTCAGGCACGATATCGGCTACGGAAAGCCACAGCGGCGTCAGGAGCCTGAGTCCGACCCTGGTGGACGCTCGCGATACGCCATTGCTGGCCATGCGCGAGTACCACAGGCAGGCCCGACGTCCACTTCGCCACATTTGACGCCTAGAAGCGAACTGCCAGCTATCGGCCGTACCAGGTCATCCAAATTGATGTCGGCAAAGTCTGCTTTGGATAGGCCGTGGCGGCTGCCTGCCCGGCCGCGGCTGACGCTGAACACCGCTGTCAGGTACCGGCTTCAGCCGGAGCGGCTGTCAGCTGCTCCGGTCTTGTTGCTTAGGGTGATCGGCGTAGGTTAGCGCCGCACTGCGCTCGCTGGTGGCGCCGCTTCGCTCCTGGCTTGCAGGCCCAGTCGCTTGGCGGCGGCCTGGGGGCTGGCGAGGGTCTGGAAGTCACCGAACCCGAGCGGCTGCTGCGGACGCGCGGCAAACTCGATCCGGCCGCCGTTGCGCAGGAAATTCGACACTGCGCGAGCGATGTCCGCGCCGTTGGGGAGGCTGCGAAGGACCGCGTCCTTCGTCACTGCCTGGGCGGCAAACTCCGCCAGCTGCGCCGGGGTGGCGCCAGTCTGCGCCTGACCAAGGGCGTAGACCTGGTTACGCAGGCCCTTGTCTTCCAAGCTCACCGTGGCGAGCGCCAGTTGCGCGTTCGAGACCATGGCTTCGATGGCCGCCGGGCTCGGCTGCTCGCCTGTCGAGAAGGCGCCGAGATCGACATGCAGGACCCGGAAGGTGGCGTCCAGCTTGCCGACGCCCTCAACGTTCAGGCTGAACGGCTCCACCCCAAGCACCCCCCCGGCCGCGTTGTAGGTCGTGCCGATCTGGAGATCGCCACGGACCACATCCGGCAGGGTCGACGTGTACTCGGCACCCGGTCCCGACTTCGGTACCGTGATGGAGATGCCGGTGGCGGCCAGGCGGCCCGTCTGGGCGCCCGGGCCTCCCGCCTGCTCTCCGGACACTTCAGCCCTGGCAATCTCGCCCACCTTGGTGTCGCCGTTGGCGACAAGCAGGTTGTCGAACGCAACCGTGTATTTCGGGCCAGCGATGTTCGGCGGCTGAGTGCCGCGGGATGCGGCATCCACGAGAGAGGCCAAATCGAGGCCGCTCATCGACAGGCGCGCGAACTCAATCCGGTCGACACCCTGCACGCTGGGAACGGGAGCGCTGAAGCCGTCCACAACAAGGTTGGACCCGCGCCCTGCCCCGTAGTTGCCCAGCGTCGCTGAGTCGATGGACGCCGAGAAGGCGAGGCTCCCGGCCCTGAGCTTCCGCATCGTCATCTCGGCAAAGGTGACAGCGCCCGGACTGATGGCTGCCGGAGCACCAGGCAGTGGCGGAGGGTACGTGACGTCTCGCGCGTCCATCGTCTCGACCGTCAGGACGCTTCCGTCGGTCCCACGATGCTGGAGGTTCTTGACGTGGATTGTCCCGACCCTTCCATGGTCCACCTTGGTCAGGTTCACCTGGTCGGCGGTGTAGAGGCGCCCGTCCGCCATCCGCATGGCCACGCCCGACAGGTCCGCCGCACGCGAGAAGGGATGGACCTGAGAGCCGGTGTAGGAGAACGATCCCTGAGGCCCGAGTGATGCCCGCACACTGTCCGTGGCGGCCCGCAGCTGGGCTTCGCCCTCATGCTGAGCCCAGAAGTAGCCCCCCGCGCCTAAAGCAGCGACGACACCAACCGTGCCGAGGGTCACCAAAGCTTTGTTCATCAGGCCGCCGTCCCACTCCTATGACGCGATTTCTTAGTTCTTTCGATCGCGTTAGGATAGAGAGGCCATGAGCCTCATGGGATGCAGCCACATGTCTCAAGCCTCATCGGAGGCTTAGACCCTCACCCTAGGAAGAGAGGCCACATCAACGGCGCCATCGGGCAGGTAATGCATGGGCCGCCCGAGCGCACCTCTGGTCGGTGCGCCGATGTGTCAGGGTTCCAAGGCCATTCGTCCGCCTCCACGGGTAGCCATCTGCGCCTGCGGTGCGTTCGCCGCCCCTGCCCTTCATCCCTAACCGAGAACCGCTCGTACGCGGTGAACCGGCGCATCGGGGGCTCAACCCGGCGCCCATAGATGCTCTCGCAAAGGAAGGCACACTCGGCCGCCTGCGCGTCCTCCGCCACGTCGATGTACCAGGCCCTGGGGTGCCCGTTGGCGTCGCCATTCCTCCGATAGCCCCGCGCCTTCAGGGTGTCCTTGTGATGAAACGGCGCCTCCATCGCCCAGATGCGCCAACTCGGGCGCCGGGCGCCCTCCAGCAGCCGGGCCAGGCCGGTGACGCCGGAGCGGAGCAGCGGCCGCTCAAGGATTTGCAGCGTCGCCTCGCAGTCGTGCACGGCGCGGTGGCCGTCGAAGAACAGCCCCTGCTTCATGGCCAGGTAGCCTAGCCTGCCGCCATCGAAGCCTTCGGCTGCCCAGTCGACCCCCTGCAGCGAGCAGGCCCAGGGCTTCGCCACGAAGGCGTCGCAGAAGACTTCGGAGAACCGGCGGTCGAAGCTGGCGTTGTGGGCGATCACGAGGGCCACCGGTTCGATGAACCGCGCCACCTCGGCGGGGTCGATGCTGTGCCCGGCTACCATCTCGTCGGTCAGGCCGGTCAGCTCAGTGACGGCAGACGGGATGGGAACGGACGGCTGGCGCAGCTGACTGAACGCCTCCCCCACCGCGTAGACCGTGCCGTCCAGCCCGTAGGTGAAGGGCAGTATGGCCATCTCGATGATCTCGTCCCGCAGCGGGTCGAGGCCGGTGGTCTCGAGGTCCAGGAGGATGCCGACGCGGGTCCGAGTACCGGCGGGAACCTCCAAGGGTTCGTGGGCGCCGACCCGGCGCAGCACGCGATATTGCCCGCTGGCCTCGAGCAGTGCCGCCATTTCCTTGAGCTGACTGGGATTGGGTCCGGGTATCACGTCACGCGGCATGCTGTTTCCATGTCCTGCAGCGCCTCCATGAGCCAGTGGACCAGAAGGGGAACAGGCGCCTGGCGGCTACCCGTCTGCCTGCGGCGCCCCCAGTCCCAGCTCCTGCCGGACATGGGCGAACTGCGCCGGGTCCAGCCCGCGGCGCTGCGCCGCCAGCCAGCGCAGCGCCTCCAGACCCTCCTCCGTGAAGTGGGCGCGGGCCATGTGCGGCGATCCGGCGCGCACCACCATCAGGCCGCGGTCCACCATGCTCTGCACCGCCGCCGGAACCTTCGGCTGACCGGCCAGCGGACCGCTGCGCCACACCCGCAGGAAGATGCCTTCGGCCAGTGCTGGCGGGCGGCCGAAGCGCACGCACAGCTCGCGCCGGATTAGGTCTCGTTCCGCGGCGTTCAGGAGTTCGGTCGGGCGATCGGAGGTGGGCGAAGGAGGCATGGAGGCGACATACCACCTCTGCTGGTGGACCAGCATCCGTGGCGCGCATCCGTCGCCGCACGAGTGCCTCCGTTCGGCCCGAGATCCGACAAGTTCCCCGGCGACGCTGGCAGCATCAGAGTTCCCCAATGGAGGTTCGGATGCGTCGGGCTGCTGTGTTGATGATGACGGCGATTGCCCTGAGCACGGTCGCACTGGCTCCGTCGGGCGTGTCGGCGGCGCCGGTCAGAAGTATCCTGGCTAGCGAGGCGAGTTCGCTCCACAAGGTGCAGTACTGGGACCAGCGCCCGTACGACGGCGGTTGGGAACGGCGCCAGCAGTGGCGCGAGTGGCGCCGGGAACGTGACGAGGCCCGCATTGCCGAGGCCGCGCGGCGCGAGGCGTGGCGCATCGAGCAGGAGCGTGAGCAACGCCGGGCATGGCGCTATCAGAACGGCTACGGCCCGCGTTACGAACGCGGCTGGTGACTGGGAGTTCGGCGCTGCAGCCGCAGCTCCGCTCGCCCGCCAAGTCGAGCTCCGGCGCGCGCCACGGCCCTGGCGAAGCGCCATGGCAGCTGACGAGGTATCAGTTCCAGCAGGCGAGGCTGGACTGCCTGGGACAGGATGTGCTGCGTTGGTGTCGGGAAAGACGATCATGGGCGAGCGCTCCGGCAGCAGCGCCTTGCGATTAGATATTCGCGGCGGCATCACCAAGGAATCTGCCTCGTCTTCCGCCGCCGATCCAGTCGATACGCTTCGGGCCGCAGAAGTAGCGATAGGTGGGGCACGCCGCCTGCGGAAGCGCGGCAGGCCAGCCACCACCGCTTCCTCGGCGGCGAACTGCATCGCGAGTTCATCGACCTCTCCCGGCGTCGCGCCTGCCCGGCCTGCCTGGCTCAGGTGCCGGTCCATCTGGTCGCCTGGGACTGCGCCCTGGTCACCGCCTGCCCCCGCCATAGCATGCGCCTCGTGGATAGATGCCACAGACCTCGGTGCCGGGGCCTGGGCTGGAACGGCACCGAGATCGTTCGCTGCGCCTGCGGCACCGACCTGCGCACGCTCGTCAGAAGCCCGGTCGACGCCGCCGAGACGGAGGCGAACGCGCGGGTGCTGGCGCTGGCCACCGGCGAGGCGGTTCCATGGCTACCCCACGCACTTTCGGCCGTGGGCCCCGCCGACCTCGTGCGCCTCGTCATGGTCACCGGCATGTTCCTGACCGGCTGGCGCAAGGAAAGACGCATCGAGACCCTGGTGGCGTCGGGACCGGACGCCGTCGCCCGCGTCATCGCCGAGGGCCTGCGCGCGGTCGAGGGCTGGCCCGGACCCCTGCAACGTTTCCTTGAGACGGCGCGGGCCGCTTCGGCGCCAGCAAGGCATTGGGCGCCTACTACGGCTGGCTGACGATGCTTGAGGCTGGCCCCTTCCGCGACGCCCTGGCCGAGGCGACACGTCAATTCCTTGCCAGCGACCTCGTCCTCGGGCGCCGGGCGCATCGTTCGCTGCTGCTGGGCGTCCACAGCGACGGCGTGGTCTGGAAGGACGTGGCGCGCATGGTCGGCAGATCCGTGGAGACGGCCAAACGGATGGCGAAGGCGGGCCTGCTGCCCACGCCCGACGGCGTGGGACGCGGCATCCCGGCGGTGTTCGACCGCGCAGAGGTGGAAGGAATGGCGGCCCAGCTTCGCAACACGCTGACGCTGGACGAGACTTCGGCGGCCTTGGGCGTGTCACGGTCGCGGGTACGGCGCCTGGTCGAGGGCGGCGTGCTGGAGCCAGTCCACCGCGCCGCCGACGACGGCTGGGGCCGCTGGGCGTTCCGGCGCCCCGACGTCGAGGGGCTACCGGAGCGCATGGCGGCAGGCGCCTCGGCCGACACCGGCGAGGCGAAAGGACTCGTCGACTTCGAGGTGGCGGCGGGCACGATGCAGCGGCGCCGCGTCGAGTTGGCCGCCTTCGTCCGGCTCGTGCTCGAGGGGCGGCTGCCGGTGGCCGTCCTGGACCCTGCCGCCGTCGGCCTCAAGCGGCTGCGGTTCGACCGGGCGGCGTTGCGGCAGGCGGCGATGGCGCTGGAGCGAAGACCGGTCAGCGGCCACGTCGCCGCCGGGCTGCTCGGCCTCAAGCGCGAGGTGGTGGCGCACCTGATCCGGCGCGGCCTGCTCCGAACCGAGGGCGGCGCCATCACGGCCGCCGAGTTCGACCGCTTCCGGACGGAGTTCGTCTCCGGCGCCGAGCTGGCGCGCGAGCGGGGCACGTCGCCGCGGAAGCTGGCGGCGGACCTGGCGGCGGCGGGGGTGCTGCCGGTCACCGGGCCGGGGGTGGACGGCGGGCGGCAGGCGTTCTTCACGAGGGAGGAACTCGTAGGCGGTCAGTGACAGCCCTGAAGCACTGCGCGCATGCTTTGGGAGGGCTGGCCATCCTCGCAGGATACGGAGTTATCCGGCATCGCCTGTGCTGGTGGCCTACTCAGCCAGCCAGGCGACCAGAGCACTGATGTTCACGGCGAAGTCGCGACCTTCACCCGGCCCACCTTTGTGGATGACCCCGATGACGCCGCTGGCGCTGTCGAGAAGAGGACCGCCGGACATGCCCTGGGTCAGCTTCTGCGAAACTTCGATGAGCCTTTTCTCGGGCCTGACGGCGAGGGATTGAACCTTACCTTCCCTGACATTGAGGCTGTCCCCAGGCCGGAACCCCGGGTAGCCGACTGCCACCGTCGCATCTCCGGTCGCAGCCGGACGCGGTGACATTTCAAGCTCGAAGAACTCCGTTTGTGGTATGCTATGGCTGAGGATGGCGAGGTCGCGGTCAACATCGACCTTCATCACCGTGGCAGTGAACATGTTGGCCCGCTTGCTCGGGTGGAACACTTCGACTTCCTTCGCGCTCTCTACGCAGTGGGCAGCCGTGACCAGCCCGACGTCCTTCAGGAAGAAAGCGGTGCCCTGGAGTTCGTCGCCTTGTTCGTTATAGACGTTGTCGAGGATCCAAACCGATCTATCACGCAATTCGGCCGACGTGGGCACAACGGCAATCGTGCGATCCGGGAAGCTCTTGTTGAACCGCAATGCAACGGAGCGGAACATAGGGTCGGTCTGGCCCCTGATATAACGGAGCCAAGAGATCTTGCCCTCAAGTGCGCGACGAGGTTGGACCTGCCACCATGCTCATCCACGAACTTCTTCTGCGCGTCCTTGAAGCCCAGCGTCTCCACGGAGTGGAGCGCTGCCCGAAGGTTCCGGACGTACCGGCGGTCAACGTTGAGCAGTTCATTGACCTTCAGGCCCGTGACGGCCTTCCGCGAATGCCGGTCGGCGTAGTGCGCCTTGGACGGGTTCAGACCAAAACCATTGCTGACGAGGCGAGGTGGAAGTCGGAAGCCAGAAGGTCGGGCGAGAACTGCCCCGTAGGCGGCACCGGACCTTCGAACAGCGCCGTCATCGGCTGATGGCTCGAGAAGGTGATGTCGTCGGCGTAGCGCGTGTAGATGCAGCGTGCTCCCTTCGCGACGGCCATCAACTCCTTGTCCATGCGGAAGTAAATCATGTTCGAGAGCACGGGGCTGGTCGGCGCGCCCTGTGGCAAGTGGCCGCTATGGCAGCAAAGCCGCGTGATGATGTCCGCCACGCGTTCGCTGATGCCAAGGAAACGGAGGACACCGGCGACCCTGTTCTCGGTGATCGAAGGAAAAAAGTCTGCGAGATCGAGGTTGAGCAGAAAACGCCTTCGCAGGTGTGCCTGCGCGTTCGTCTTCACCGACCTCGCTTGAACGAAGCCGTGGACCGGGTTCCGCACGCGGTAGAGCTGGTCGAGCAGCAGGGCGATGCGCCTCTGCAGATGCTTGAGGCGCTCGTTGGGTGCATGGATGACCCTGGTCTTGCCCTTCCCTTTGGCGATGTCGAAGCGCTTGTACATGCGCCTGCGGAACCACCAGATTTTCCTCAACTCGTTGTCCGACATGCTGAGGTATTCGAGAAGCGCCGCTTCGCTGGACAGTTCGGGAAGCGGGGAGGCCTTAACAGCGAAGGCACCAAATCCGGACCCGAGCACGAGGTCTCCCTTCCAGTCACGCCAGGATGTCGCATAGGACGTGGCGCGCACGACATGTGCAGACATTAACTCTTACGCCGCAGTTGCTACAGCGCGTATGCGAGGGGATACCTCGTCTCCGCGTGCTTACCAGACGAATCGCGCGCCATCTACTCGGGTTAGCCGGATGAGGTGTCCGCGACAAGTTAGCCACCGCTGGCCAAGCCTAGACCTGAGGGTTTCCTAGATTGCCTGCTGAAGCTGTCAAGCTCGCCTACGAAGCAGGCCTCGATGCGCAGCTAATGGCTTGCTATGACGCCCAGCGACAGCCCGGACGTCTCCGCCAGGTAGGTTTCCGTCGCCGCCAGAAGCTCCAGGTGCTCGCCTTCGGCCAATGCCCGCGACAGCCCCGGCTGCACGATGAACACGGCGAACTCGCGCTCGGCGCTGCGGAGCCTGCCCTCCAGCTTCCGCAGGGCGGCCATGTCCCCCCGCTCGAACCGGCTCGGGGCCGCGCGTGCCAGGCGCTTGCCCTCGCGTGACTGCAGGTGGCGGAACAGCGCCTCGGCATCGTCCCGCCAGCGAACGCACTTCTGCGCCTGCCCACAAACCACGTACAGGTCGTCGAGCCTCGCACCCGGCTTAGCCCCTTCGGAGTACTTGCAGTGGTAGAGGTGCACGACGATGCGGTCGGGCGTGTCCCTGATGGCAACCACGTCGGCGGCCTCACCCGCATCGTCGTCGTCGAAGACGATGTCGAAAGCCTCGTCCCCCGTCTGCGCGAGCAGGTGCCGGATCACCTTATGCTGCACGGAGTCGGGGCGCTTCTGCGCCTTCTGCGACTCCTTGCGGATGTCGGTGCCCGTCCAGTCCCACGCGGCGATCCGCTCGCGGGAGTACGGGATGCGCGTGGCCATGCCCTGGGGAGAGAACAACTCGTTGGCGAGCAGCACCGCGCCATTCGCGAAGTGGACCCAGGGCGAGTTGTCCGCCAGCCAGTCGCCGAGCGGCGTGCGCCTGCCGCCGACGTTGATGTAGGCCGGTGGGCCGCCCGCCGGAACGTAGCGGACGCCGTTCGCCCCGAACCGGAACTCGAAATCGGCGGATCTGGAGTCGTCGCCGACGGCCACAGTCACCCGGAGCTTCAGCGGGCCGCTGTCCGTGCGCTCCGCCGGGCCGAGCTCAACATCGAACAGCTGCGCGGATGCGTCGCCGATCTCGATGGTGACGAGGTGCTCCGGCCTCTTGAGCAGCTTTTGGTCCCACTCGATGAACATGGGCACGAGCCGCGGCCGCTCCGTCACCTCGGTCGGCACCATGGCCCGACGGAAGATGTCATCCGGCTGGATCGTGTCGTCGAGCAGCTTTGCGCCGACGTGGCGGCACCAAGCCACCCATTCGGACATGTCGTGGGCCACGAGGTAGGACCACAGCCTGCCCTTGCGGGAGTACCCGACCGTCACCTTGCTACCAGCCTCGTACCCGACGCCGAACAGGTTCGACCTGATCCTGTTGCCGATCGTCGCCTCGGTCACGGCGCGGGCGGCGTCGGAGCCGGAATGCATCGAGAACCTCACCGCCCGGCCGATGGTGTGGTTCAGGCCGAGGTTCATCAAAAGCAGCCGGTTGATGCCGTGCAGGCAACGGAACACGCGGTCGCCGCTGATGACGGCGACGTCGTCGCCGCAAACCGCCTTCGCCAGGCCCTCGTGTAGCGTGGCATTGTCGGAGCTGTTGATGAACAGCAGGCCGCGGTCCTGATCCCAGTGCAGCAGGTACAGGTGCCAGACCGTGTTGGAGACCTCCTTCACGGCGCCCCAGGGCACCGCCTCCTGCTCCTGGGTGACGAAAACCAGGGTGCGACGCCCCGCATTGACCATCGGTCCCGCATGGATGCGGGCCCGCTTGCGGAGGGCCTCCTCAGCCCGGCCCGGCGACCATGCCGCGCATCGGGTTCGGTAGACCACGGCGCTCATCTTGGGAAAGACGTTCTGCAGCGCGATGGGCGACTCTGGGCCCGTGAAGCCGTCGAGGAACTCGGAACGGCGCGTGTGGCGCCCGACTGCCCCGGAGCTCAACTCGGTCAGCAGCCGGTTCCAATCGGCGTCCTCGGCGTAGAGGTCCCGCAGCCGGTCCTCCATGTCAGGGCTGGCGACATTGGCGACCACCGTCGCCCGCCCCAGTTCCTTGTGCGCGCGGGTGAAGCGGCCGGTGAACTGGAGCGTGATGGCGAGGCTCTTGTGGGGGGCGTGGATGGCCGCGATCTTGAGGTTGGGGTAGTCGAACCCCTCCCGAGCATGTTCACGCACACGATGACCCGCGCTTTCCCTTCGCGCAGCCGCGCCAGCGCCTCGATGCGCTCGGCCTCCGGCATCCTGCTGTGGACCAGGGTGGGCCCGTGCTCCGGCGCCAGCGCCTCGTAGACCTGGATGACCTCCTTTGCGCGTTCGATGTCCTCGGTCCGCGCCATGACGACGTGGCGGTACCCGGCACCGATGTCGGCCTCAAGCTGCTCGATGGCGGCGGCGGCGATCGCCTCATCCGCGGACGGCCGGTCCCAAGCCATCACGCTCCTCAGGTTGATCGGGACGAAATAGCCGTCGGCCTGCGCCTTCGACAGCGGGTAGCTGAAGATGACCCGCCCCTCCACCAGTTTGCCGTCGTTCCGGAACGGCGTCGCCGTGAAGCTCAGTAGCCTATTGCGGGACTGCGCCAGGAACAGCTTGCGAAAGGCGTCCCAGGTCGGCGCGGGCGCGTGGTGCGCCTCGTCGATGAACAGGACGCCGCAGAGCTGCGCGATGCGCTCCTGCACCTCGGGTTCGCACCCCTGCAGCACCTGCATGTTCGCGACCACCACGTTGCAGCGGAGAAAGAGCTTCTCCGCCTCCTCGACGGTGCGGGGCCTGTGCTTGAGGGTGCCCACGACCGGATACTGGGCGCTCTCAGCCAGGACGCCGAGGGTGCGCAGCAGCCCGAAGGTTTTGAACTTCTCCGCGATCTGCCGCCTGAGCGCGGTGCTGGGCACGACCACCAGGAGCCGGTTCATCCTCTCGCGCGCCATGATCGCGAGCATGGTCTCGGTCTTCCCGGTGTCTGTCGGCATGACCACGGTGGCCGGATCCCCGATTCCCCGCCAGTGAGCCAGGGCCGCGTACAGGGCACCGACCTGCGGTGGCCGCAATCCTTGCGCCAGCAACTCCCGTCTCGCGTCCCGGGTTTCCTCGCGGAAGGTGAACGCATCCGCCCACGAACTCCTCGCGGCAGCCGCCGCCCCGCCCGGGGCCTGCCAAGCCGCGGCGGCCGTGCTGACCTTGGTCCAAGCCGCGTCGAGCTCTTCGGACAGCGCCCCCGGGTCAGCGGACAGGCTGCCGGGCCTGCACACCAGAACCTGCTCGAATCCTTCATCCCCCTTGGGCTTCCGCTCGAGCAGCAGGGTGGACCCGCTCCCCTCGATGTCTAGGGCGAGGCCGTCCGGCGCCCCCGGGGCGTTCAGGCGGCGGGCGGCGACCGTGGCGTTCCGGGGCAGGTGGAGCAGCTGGCGGATGGGGTTCCCGGCAACCTGCTCGTCTACGGCGTACTGGGGCGGCAGCTTCAACCGGTCGCCAATCTTCAGCTCAGCCATCGAGGACCCCGCGCGCGACCGCGCCCAGGATGGGCCGCCAGCAGCCGAAAGGATGCCCAAGCTCATCCTCGTTTTCTACTTAGAATTGATCACCCTCGGCATCGCTGTCGCTGTGCCAGCAGCCACTGGGTGTGCGGATACAGGGGACGGGTGCCGGTATCTTCCTCACCCGCCGATCGACTGCAGGCGCCTCTGCCCTGTAGACTCCGGCTCCATGCCGCCACCACCTCAGCCACGCATGCCTGCCCAGGACGAGCCACGGCCGCATAGCCTCGGCCTCGAGCCCTCCCCAGACGAGAGCCTCCAGAGCTACGTCTTCCGGCTCGCTCGCAGGCGCCGGACGGAACCGCCCCATGCCTTGGCGATCCGCCTCGGCTGGGCCCGTCTCGCAACCCGGGTGCGGCGCGATGTGGTGGAACGGCTTGCCCGGGAGGCTCAGGTTCCCCTCAAATCCTTGTTGCCGCTCTGGCGTGGCGACCCAGACAACTCGCACGTCCTGTTCTGGAACCGCAGGCTCCCCGTCAGTGCCTTGGACTGGCGATCGGGCGCCGGGCGCAAGGTCTGCCCTGAATGCTTGGCTGAGTTCGGGCGGCATCTCGCCGTCTGGGATCTGTCCTTCGTCTCCGCCTGCCCGATCCATCGCGCGGCGCTTGTGGACACCTGCCTTGCATGCAAGCTCCCGCTCAGCTGGAAAGGAGACGATGTGGCTTGGTGCGGCTGCGCGGCGGGCGGCGACCTGAGAAGGATTCGGGCGGCGCCAGTCACGCTCGAGCAGGCCCACGCCACCGCCTGCGTCCAAGGCATGCTGGGCGACCCGCGGTTCGCGTCCGAGGGTGCCGAGGCGCTCGCGCGGCCGCCGTTCCAGAATATGACGCCGGGCCGGGCCGTCGAGTTCCTGGTCCGTCTTGGGCTCGACGCAGTCGCGACCCGCCCGCGCCGCCAGCCCTTCGCCTTCGAGCGGCTCGGAGACTACGACGTGCCGCCGCACGAGTCGCTAGCGCGCGCCTTGGCAGCGGTGGGCAACTGGCCAACCGGGTTCCCCGCCGTCCTGGACCACCTTCGGCGACACCATGTCACAGATGTGGGGGAAGCGACACGACGCGTGACCACGCCGGTCGTACGCTGGGTGACCCATGTGTCGGGTGGTGGCGGAAAGGAGATCCGGAGGGCGGTGGCGGAGTACAGGCGGGCGACGCGGGCACTGCCTGGATACGTATCGTGGCACGACAAGCGGAAGGCCCGGGCGGCGGCCATACGCTCCGACGGCGAGGAGTGAACTGGCGGCGGCTTGTGTTCGTGACGATGCCGCCCGCCTGCCGGGGAAGATTGGCCCACCCTCGCTACGTGACCACCGGGACTTGAAGCGGAGCCGCTGCAAAAGCTGGCGCCGGTGACTGCTCCAGGCTGCGTCGGCCGGCATGGCAGCAAGCACGTTTGTCGGTTCCGTAAATCACTGGAAACTCAAGAAGAAATGCTAGTCTTGGAAATGGCGCACGAACACTCGGCCAGTCCGTTCTTTCTCGCCTGCCTGTCCAAGGAACCTGAAGGCTCCGTGGGTGCGGAACAAGGACTTAGGGCTGGCCGAGTCTCTCTATAGGAGCGCGGTTACACTGATTCGTCGGCGAGTACCTCGTCAAGCCGCAGCTCCAGTTGCTCCACCTCGCCCGTCAGCCGTTCAGAGGAGCGGCCGAACTGCTCGTGCCGCAGCCGCGCGATCCGCACCCGCAACGGCGCCGCTGCATGACGCTGACCACCTCAGTCCGTGAACCGTCCGGCAACGCCCCTATCCTACGCGTAAGGGCGGCAACGGACACCTACCACACCCAACAGTTCCGCAGGCCAGCCCAACACCACCCCGCGCCGCAAGGCAGCCGAGAGAAGACGCTGACTCGGCGGAGGCACGCGGGGTTTCGGTTCAGCCAGCCGCCAGATAGATCGTCCACGGACGCATGGCGGTCCGCTCGCAGCGCCTCACTCCTTTATAGGAAGCCTCGAACCCGAACGACGGCAGCCCCGCCGACAATGACAGGCCGACGGGCGGCAAATCATCACAGGGTCAATCTGCCCGCACGTTCGCCTCTTTGATCACACGAGCCCAGCGGCTGCTCTCTTCCGTCATGACGGTGGTAAGGGCTGCGCCGGTCAAGTCAGCTGCCACCTGCATTCCTTGACTGTCCAGGAACTGACGAACCTCCGGCTGGCCGACCGCGCTCGCGAGGGCGCTACGCAGCCTTGCCTGGGTGGGCTCCGGCGTCGCCGCGGCTACCGTCAGCCCGAAGAAGACCGACGCGTCGTAGCCGGGCAGCCCTTGCTCCGCGACGGTTGGCAGATCGGGCAGCACGGCCGAGCGTTCCAGCGTGGTCACGCCCAGCCCATGCAGGCGCCCGCCCTGGATGTGCGGCAGGGCCGTCAGCACATCGGTGAAGACCATGGCGACATGCCCGGCCAGCAGGTCGTTCAGTGCCGGACCAGTGCCCTTGTACGGGATGTGCTCGATTGTGGTGCCCGCCATCCGGTTGAACAACGCTCCGGCCAGATGCGAGGAGGCGCCATTGCCGGAGGAGCCAAAGGACAGCCTCTCCTTCTTCGCCAGCGCCACCAGCTCGGGCACGCTGCGCGCCGGAACCTTGGCATTCACCGTCAGGACGTTGGGAATACGTCCCAGCGGTGCAATCGGCGCGAAATCCTTGACGGGATCATAAGCCTGATCCGGGTACAGCATCCGGTTGATGGCCAAGGGGCCGGAGGTGCCAAAGAGGATGGTCTGCCCATCCGGCGCGCTGCGGGCGACGAACTCGGCGCCAATATTACCACCGGCGCCGGGCCGGTTCTCGACCACGACGACCTGCCCCAATGGCTTACCCAAGCCGAGGGCGAGACGCCGGGCGATCAGGTCGGTAGGCCCGCCGGGTGCGAAGGGCACGATCAGCAGCACCGGCCTGCCGCCAGACTGCGCCAGAGCGGGCCGGGCCAGGCCGCCCGCCGCGGCGATGGCCAGGATGGAACGCCGGGTCATCTTCATGCGACCTCTCCCTGCCCGATGCCGGGATCTTCCAGCAGGTCCCGCAGATCGGTCTCCTCGGGCTCCAGCGGGTCGCGCGGCAGCACGCGGTGCCGCAGCACCAGCCGGGCCAGGGCCAGCCGCCGCGGCGCGCCGAGGCGTGCCGCCTCCCAGGCCATGGCCGCCGCCGAGGTCAGGTGGTACAGCGCCGAGGCCGCCTGCCGGGCCTGTGCCGGATCAAGCTGTGCCCTCTCCACCAGGGCCAAGGCACGCTCCAGGGCGGAGTTCAACTCAGGCAGGGCGGCGCCGTTGCCAAGCAGACCCTGGATATGGGACCGCAGCACCGGCAGGGAGCCTTCCCGGGCAGCGGCGCGCAGCACGTCAAGCGCCACGATGTTGCTGGTGCCCTCCCAGATGCTGCCGAGATGGCTGTCGCGCAGCAGCCGGGCGTCCGACCATTCCTCGATGTAGCCGCAGCCGCCGCGCACCTCCATCGCATCGCCGGTAACCCTGCGGGCATCCCGGCAGGCGCGGAACTTCAGCAGCGGGGTCAGGATACGCAGCAGGGCACAGGCCCCCTCCTCTCCCGCATCGGCGCGGCGCAGCGCCTCGGCGGTCTGGAAGACCATGCTGCGGGCCTGCTCGGTCGGCACCAGCATCTTGGCCAGTTGGCGCTGCATCAGCGGCATCTCAACCAAACGCTTGCCGAAGGCCAGGCGGCGATGCGCGATGAACAGCGCCTCGGTGGTTGCCCGCCGCATCATGCCCGCGGCGCGGACACCGTTGGAGAGGCGTGAGTTGTTCACCATGTCGGCCATTTGCCGGAAGCCCGCCTCCGGATCGCCCACCAGCCAGGCGATGGCGCCGTTCATCGTCACCTCGCCCGAGGCCATGGAACGGGTACCCAGCTTGTCCTTCAGCCGCACGATGCGGTGGTGGTTCGGCGTCCCGTCCGGAAGCTGGCGCGGCAAAAGGAATAGCGAGACGCCCTTCAGCCCCGGCGGGCCGCCTTCACGCCGCGCCAGCACCATGGCGAGCCCGGCATCGGGGTTGGAGCAGAACCACTTGTCGCCGGAGAGCGACCAGCTGCCATCCTCGCGCGGCGAGGCCGTCACCACCGTAGCGGCGATGTCCGAGCCAGCGCCCTGCTCGGTCATGAACATCGCGCCCTGATTCAGCGCGTCCAGGTCCTGGCTGGTCAGCGCAGGCAGGTAGCGGCCCACCAGGGCCGGGTCGCCAAATTTGCGCAGGGTGCGGGTGAGGCTGTCGGTCATGCTGACGGGGCAGCAGAGCCCGAACTCCGCCTGCACGAAGAGGTAGGTCAGCAGGTACTTGGCCGCCGGAGGCATGGGCGCTTCCCAGCCCAGCACGCCGCCGCGATGCGACAAGGCGGCCAGGCCGAACTCTCCGAAGGCCAGCCGCTCCATGCTCCGGTAGGCCGGATGGAAATCGATCGATTGCAGATCCTCGCCGCGGCGCGTCCGGTGCCGCAACTGCGGCGGGTTGCGGTCGGCCTGGTGAGCCAGGGAGTCCAGCTCGCCGCCTGCCAGCTGTCCGAGCCGGTCCAGATGCGGCGCCAGGTGCGCCGCCAGATCGGGCGGCAGGTAGAGGCTCGCCAGCCGGGCCAGCTCAGGGTCCGCGCGGTACAGGTTCAGTCCCTGGCTGTCGGGAATGGCGGCCGCGCCCGAGGGCGGTCCTGGGGGACGGATATGCATGCGCTTCCTCCGCGGTCTTTTTCTGCGGGGGAGGCTCGCCGCTTCGGGGAAGCTCTGCCAATCGATTTCTTTGGATGGGGCGTTGAGCTAGGCTCAACGCCCATGAGCTACCGGCGCCTTCCCTCCCTGGCCGCACTGCGGAGCTTCGAGGCGGCCGCGCGCCACCTGAGCGTGACCCGGGCTGCGAACGAGCTGGCCATCACGCCCGGCGCCGTCAGCCGCGGGGTGCGCCAGCTGGAGCAGGAACTTGGCACCAGCTTGTTCCTGCGCGGCGCTACGGGGCTTACGCTCACGCCTGCTGGCGAGACGCTCCTCGAAGCTGCCGGGGAAGCGTTCGACCGCCTCGTGGCCGGGGTGAATAGCCTAAGGCCCACCGGGGCAAGGCGGCTGACCCTTGGGGTTTATGCGCTTTTCGCCAGCCGCTGGCTGATCCCACGATGGCATCGGCTGCGGGAGCGGCATCCGGATCTGGAGATCGACCTGCAGACATGCGCCGACCCGGCCGCCATGGTGCCAGGCCGCTTCGACGCGGCCATCGCCGTGACCGATGGGCGGCCTCGTCCGGGCCTTGCGATGCAGAGGCTGGTGCCCATCGAGATGATGCCGGTCTGCTCACCGGCCCTGGCTGAGGGCTTTGACTGGCGGCGCGTGACCTTGCTGCATTCGCGCCAGCGGCCGGAAGACTGGGCCCGCTGGCTGTCGGCGGCCGGGATTGGAGGTCGTGATCCCCATGCCGGGCTGTTCTTCGAAAGCATCGCCCTCGCCATCGACGCGGCCGCCGAGGGGCTGGGGGTGGCCCTGGCCATCCGGTCACTGGCCGGCGCGGATGTTGCGACGGGCCGGGTTGCGGTGCCACACCCTTTCCTTCGGCCAACCACCCGGGCTTTCACCCTCTTGCATGAGGGCAGCCGCCAAGCCGAGCCGGAACTTAGGGCACTCCGTGACTGGCTGCTGGAGGAGGCTGCAACGCCCTCGTGGCAACACTGACATCGGTCCTTCATTCTTCCGGCGCCGCGCAGGCGAGTTCTTGAACTCGCCTGTTCCTGTCAGCACAGTGCCAGGGTGCGCACGCAGCCGTAAGCTACGCTCCCCGCCGGAATCCTAAGCGAGGCCAGCGAATCTTGAAGGTAGCACCTGAGTGCTTCCATGCAGCCGCCCGAACCGGTCGGGGTGTTGCAGCCGAAGATCAGCGCCGGACCGAGCTTACGGTGGGGGTGCAGGTCATTGCGGCTCGATGCCTGCGGTGCGCACGAAGCCACCCCACCGCTGCAACTCAGCATTCAGCAGCGTCGACCATTGCTGTGCCGTTCCGCCAGCCACCTGGAAGCCCTGCTCCGCCAGGCGTTTTTGAAGAATCGGCTGAGCGAGGGCAGCCTGCAAGGCCTTGCCGATCTTCCCTCCCAGATCGGTTGGCAGGCCTGTCGGGCCGGAGAGGCCGAACCAGATGTTCATCTCGAAGCCCGGCACGGCCGTGGCAATGGCAGGCACCTCAGGAGCGAGGCCGTATGGCTCGCGCGAGGTGACGCCGATCGCTCTGACCTTGCCGTCGCGGGCCTGCGTCAACCCATTGCTGAAGTCTGTGAAGGTGGCGCTCACCCGGCCGGTCATCACGTCGGTGAGTGCTTCGGGGCCGCCGCGATACGGGATTCCGAGCAGATCCACGCCGGTCTCCTTGGCCAGGACGGCGGCCGCGATCTGCGCACTGTTGTTCCCGTAGCTGTAGGTGAGGTCGCCACGCTTGCGCGCGAGCTCCAAGAACTCTGGCAAGGTATGCGCCGGGAGCGAGGGATCGATCACCAGCAAGTAAGGGCACTCGCAGATCTGGCCGATCGGCACGAAATCCTTGATTGGATCGTAGGGCAGGCGCCGCAGGAGATGCGGGTTGAGGGCGGCAGTCGTCGGTGTGACCATCAGGAGCGTACTGCCGTCCGGCGGGGCACCGGCAACCGCCATGGTGCCCACAACCCCGCTGCCACCCGGTTTGTTGTCCACGACAATCGCTTTGCCCACGACTTGCGACAGCGTGTCAGCGACGATCCGCGCCACCACGTCCGTGACGCTCCCAGGCGTGAAGGGCACAACCAAGCGGACGGTCCGGTCCGGCCAGTCCGCGCGGGCGCTCCGGGCCCCTGCGAGCGAGGCGATAAGCGCCGGAACCGCCAGAAGCGCCTGGCGCCGAGACAACGGTGCCATGGTCAGACGGCCTCCATGCGGCGCTTTGCCTTCTCGTCCAGGAATGCCTGCATGGCCCGCTGGGGCTCACCGGTGTTGAAGGCCTGCCCGAATGCCGAGACGCTGACCTCGATCGCGCCGGAGAGAGGCAGTTCGTCCCACTCCCTCATTAACGCCTTCTGCGCCGTGATGACGGCGGGCCCGCACTCCAGGATAGGGGCCACCTCCCGGAGCACGGCCGAATCCAGCCCATCCTCCCCGGCGACGGCGTCCACCAGGCCCCACTGCAGCGCGGTGGCGGCGTCGATGGTGGCGCCCGTCAGGATCATGCGGCGGGCCCGCGCCATGCCGATGAGGCGCGGCATGAGGGCGGCATGGATAACGGACGGGATACCGACCTTCACTTCCGGCATGGCGAACTGGGCGGAAGGCGCCGCCACCCGCATGTCGCAGGACATGGCGAGCTCCAGTCCGCCACCGAGGCACCAACCCTGGATGCGCGCCACCACCGGGGCGGGGAAGCGCCGCACCGCCTCACAGAGCTCGCTTAACTTGCGAATGAACTGCTCCCCACTCCTTGGGTCCAGCCGCGCCATCTCGCCGATGTCGGCGCCACCGATAAAGCTGCGGTCACCGCAACTGGCCAACACGAGGGCGCGCAGCGTGGAATCCTGTGCAAGTTCACGGATGCCTTCGGTGAGGGCCAGGATCACCGGCGTGGAAAGGATGTTCGCCTTCCCGGCGTTGGTGATGGTGAGGCGCAGGACGCCGTCGGCGATCCGCTCCACGGAACAGTGCTCGTTGAGCATCTTCGTTTCGTCTCCCTTGGAAGTCTTTCTCATGCCACCGCGCCCAGCGCGCGCAGCTTGCCGATCTCGGCCGCCGTGAGCCCGATCTCCCCCAGCACCGCATCCGTGTGTTCGCCCAGGACCGGGGGCGGCGCCGCACGGGCAGCCTCGTCGCCGGTCAGCATCGGGTTGCGGACCTGGGGAATGCCGCCGAAGCTTGGATGCTGGACGGTGTGCAGCATCTGCCGGTGCCGCACCTGCTCGTCAGCGAAAACCTCGTCGAGGGCACGGATGGGTCCCCAGGGGACGCCGTTGGCCTCGAAGGCTGCTCCCCATTCGTCCCGGTCGCGTTCTCGGAGGATCGACGTCACCTCCTGTCGCAACATGGGCAGGTTCTCGATGCGGCCCGAGTTGAGGCGGAAGCGTTCGTCCCGGGCCAGCTCCTTGCGGCCCGCGACCTGGCAGAACCGCTCGAACTGCGCGTCATTGCCGATGGCGAGGATCAGGTGGCCGTCCCGGCACGGGAAGACCTCGTATGGGGCGCAGTTCGGATGCGCGTTGCCGCTGCGGGGCGGTGACTTGCCGGAGAGCAGGTAGTTCATGTTCTGGTTCGCGTTCAGTGCGACCGCCACGTCCAGCAGGGCCATGTCGATGTGCCGCCCGACGCCGTCGCGCCCGCGCTCGATCAACGCCGCCAGCACGGCGGTGGTGGCGTACATGCCGGTCATGAGGTCGTTGATGGCGACGCCGGTGCGCAGCGGACCGGCGCCTGGCTGGCCATCGGGGACGCCGGTGTAGCTCATCAGCCCGGCCATCCCTTGGAAGACGTAGTCGTAGCCCGGGCGGGACGCCAAGGGCCCGTCCTGACCGAAGCCAGTGATGGACAGGTAAATCAGCTTCGGATTGAGCGCCCTCAGTTCATCCGCGCCAAGGCCGTACTTGCGCAGCGAGCCCGCCTTGAAGTTCTCCACGACAACGTCCGCTCGAGCGGCGAGGCTCCGGACGACTTCCTGCCCCTCGGGGCAGGAGAAGTCCACCACGATGGACCGCTTGCCACGGTTGCAGGACAGGAAGTACCCGGAGAGCCGCTCCTGCCGCTCATTGATGAGGTAAGGCGGCCCCCATCCCCGCGTGTCGTCGCCGGGACCCGGCCCCTCGACCTTGGTGACCTCCGCTCCGAGATCGGCCAAGTTCTGGGTGCACCATGGACCGGCGAGGATCCGAGAAAGATCGAGAACCTTGATGCCCTTCAGTGCCACATTCACTGCGACGCTCGCTCCCGTACCCTGCTTATCTTCTCCCCGATGGTTTGGCGCGCCAGCTCCGGGCAGGCCATGCCAAAGAGCCAAAGTGAGAGTTGGCCTGGGCCAAAGGGATCGCGGCCTTCGTCGGCGGCCCGGCCCTACCCGGACAGGCCGATTACTGTCGTGGTGGCCTTCGCTCCTGGCGGCATGACGGACGTGGCCAGCCGCGTGGTTGGCACCGAGCTGAGCAAGTCTCCGCGCCACTCCTCCGTCGTTGAGAACCGGCCCGGCGCCGCCTGACAAGTCGGCACGGAGTACGTCGCACAGGCCTGCCGACGGGCACATCCTCCTCGTCAGCGCGGCCGGGCACGTGGTCGGCCTGCACTTCTTCAGCCCTGCCAATGTCATGCGCCTCCTGGAGGTAGGCCAGCGCATCGGGAAGATCCCGGTGCTCGTGGGCGTGTGTGAGGGCTTCGCCGGTAACCGCATCTGACCGCCTACCGACGGGAGGCGTGGTTCCTGCTCAAGGACGGGGCTGGGCTGGCGCAGGTTAACGCTGCCATGCAAGGCTGGGCCAACCGCATTTGTAAGATGGAGCGGTTCGGCCAGAAGACCGCGCGGGGTTCTATCGGTATGAGAACGGGAGCCGCACTCTCATTCCGGATCCCGGGATGGATACTCTGGTTGCAGATTGTTCCCGCGAGGTCTGTATTACGCGCCGCACTATTTCCGGTGCCAGGATCGTGGAGCGTTGCGTCCTGGCCTTTGTCAACGAGGCGCCTTCATTCTACAGGATGGCGTGGCGCAGCGGGCTTTTGACATCGATCTGGTCTACGTGGACGGCTACGGCTTGCTGGCTTCTAGAGGAGGCCCGATCTTCGAGGCTGATAGCCTGGGCCTGCCCCAGGTGCTGGCTCGGATCACGGCACTCCAGGGGCAGCAGGGTGAGCACTGGCGGCCCTCGGCTCTGCCGCGGCGCTTGGCAGACGAAGGCGTACGCTTCAGCGCCTGGCGCCAATCTGGCCCGTGCTTCTGCTTTCTGTCATGTTCCCCTGGCGTGACTATGGCTTGTGCCGGGAGGGATTGCGATGCGTTACGACTTGACTGATCTCAAGCTGTTCCGCGCAATCGCCGAGCTATCCAGCCTCTCACTCGGTGCCAACAAGGTCGCTCTTTCGGCAGGGTCGGCAAGCTATCGCCTGAAGAACCTGGAGCATACAGCCGGGACACAGCTGTTTCGCCGCACTCCTCGCGGGATGGACCTAACCCCGGCTGGTCAGGCTCTTCTCCGCCACGTGACCCAAGTTCTGTCCGATCTTGAGGTGATGCATGGGGAGATGTCGTCCTTCGCGAAGGGAATGCGGGGCAGCATCAGGCTCCTGGCGAACAGCAGTTCATTGAACAGCCATCTCTCCTTGGCACTCTCTACCTTTCTCGCTGAGCACCCCCAGGTGAACATCGAATTGGAGGAGCAGAATAGCGAGGACATCGTACTGGCGGTCCATGATGGCTCAGCTGACCTCGGCGTAGTTGCCGGAAGCATTGAGTCGGGCCCACTGCATGCCACGCCATACGCCGAAGATCGCTTGATCCTCGCTGTGCCCAGGGGTCATGCCCTGGCCGGTTCAGGCGAGATGAGGCTTTTGGATGGCCTCCCGTACGACTTTGTCTGCATGAACCGCACCAGCAGCAATTTCCAGTTCCTGCAAAGCACGGCTTCGCGACTCGGACACCACCTTCGAGTTCGCATACACGTTCATAGCTTCGATGCGGTTCTGGATTTCGTCGCGGCGGGTGTTGGAATCGCACTCGTTCCCCAAAGCATCTATGCCAAGGCCGATGGTGCTGGGCGCTGCGTTGCGCTGGATCTCTCAGATAGCTGGGCTCATCGCTCGCTCAAGCTCGTGACCCGGGACATAGCCCGAGAACCGCCCTTTGTTCGCGCCCTCCGCAACCATCTGACGCGTTACGCCAGCCCAGGCTCAGGGCCTATCAACGGGCCTCTTGCGCTTTGATCCTGCTGTAATTCCATGGCGGCTGGAAGTGCTGCCATGGCTGACCTGTTCTGGCTCACGAATCAGATCGAGCGGATGACGCCCTACTTCCCGCCTTCGCATGGCGTGCCACGGGTCGACGACCAACGCGTCGTCAGTGTCATCATCCACGTCATCTGCAACGGGCTGCGCTGGCGCGATGCGCCTGCCGAGTACAGCCCACACAAGACCCTCTACAACCGCTTGGTCCGCGGGAGCCGCATGGGCGTCTTCAACCGCATCTTCGTGGGGCTGGCCGGACGCAAAGGGCAGCCAGACCGGCTGATGATCGACGCCACGCACCTCAAGGCCCACCGCACAGCAGCCAGCCTGCTCAAAAAGGGGCTGCTCCGCGCCGTATCGGACGCACCAAGGGTGGCCGGAATTCCAAACTGCACGTGGCCTCAGACGGGCAAGGCCGCCCACTCAAGGCCAGATGAACGATCGCAGGCGCGCGGCGCTGATGCTGAATGCTCTGCCGCCGAAGCCGCCGGATCGCGTGCATGTTGGCCTGCCGAGGTTCAGGCCAGGGCTGACCGCCTCATGCCTGGCTCGTTGTCATCGCCCCCTCCAGAACTTTGTAGATCCGGGGATCGGCGGCCTGGGCGACGTTGAAGCGCAGGAACCCCGACGCGCTGCCTGAAGCACTGAAAACGTTGCCGGGCGCCAGCACAACGCCCTCGGTCACGGCGGCTCGTGCCAGGGTCGCTGAATCCTGGCCTTCGGGAAGCTGGCACCACAGGTAGAAACCGCCGCGCGGCATCAGCCAGGGCCGGATGCCGAGAGGCTCCAGCCGGCGGGCGGTCTCGCGCCGCGCGCGCGTGAGCCGCTGGCGCAGGTCGTCCATGTGCCTGCGGTAGCTTCCGCCGGACAGAACACCGGCAATGACCTCGGCGGCGACGGGGCTCGGCCCACCGAAGCCCGTGGCGATCTGCAGATCGACCAGCCCTTCGACCCACTCGGCGCGGGCGGCGATGTAGCCGCAGCGGATCGAGGCCGAGAGGGTCTTGGAAAAGCTCCCGATCCGGACAACCCGATGAAGGCCGTCCAGCACCGCCAGGCGCGGAGATGGCTCCGGCTCGAAATCCGCGAAGATATCGTCCTCGACGATTGTCAGGTCGTGCGCCGCCGCCATGGTCAGGAGGTGGTGCGCCGTGCGGGCGGCGAGCGTGGCGCCGGTCGGGTTATGCAGCGCCGAGTTCGTGATGTAGAGGCGCGGCCTTTCCTCCCGCAGCACCGCCGCGAAAGCATCCAGGTCCGGCCCGGATTGCGTGTAGGGCACGGTCACGACCCGGGCCTGATGCGCCCGGAGCAGGGCCTGGAAATTGAAGTAGCAGGGATCGTCAACCAGGACTGTATCGCCTGCCCGGAGCAGGAAGCGGCAGATCAGGTCGATGGCCTGCGTGCCGGAGGTCACCAGCAGAAGCTGCTCGGGGGCCACGTCCAGGCCCTCCCCCGCGAAGCGCCCGGCCAGGAGGCGGCGCAGGGCCAGCGAGCCGCGGGTCTGGCCGTAATCCGTGAGGATGGCGTCCCCGGCGCGCGCCAGGGCCCGGAAACCGCGCCGCAGCGCGCCATGGGGCATCCAGTCCGCTGGCAGCCAGCCACAGCCGGGCTTCAGGGTAGCAGGATCGGCATCGAGCGATTGCCGCGATACCCAGAACGGATCAACAGCCCGGTCGCTCGGTGCCCCGGCCAGGGCCATGGGAGGCAGGCCCGTTCCCGTCACGTAGAAGCCAGAGCCACGGCGCGACCGGATGAGGCCCTCGCCCGCCAGCCTGTCATAGGCTTCGACGACCGTGGAGGGAGCGACCCCCATGGTGGCCGCGAAACGCCGGATCGAAGGCAGGCGGTCCCCGGTCACGAGGGCGCGGCTCGTGAGCTTCGCCCGGATGGCGGCCATCACCTCGCCTGTGCGCGTCGCATGCATGTCGCCCCCTTGGCACGGCAACTGTGCTGCCGAACACACCAGCACAGTTTGCTCCCATTGTGCCTGAACTGTCTCTGGCACGAGACGGCCGGTTCTCCAAAGGATGCCGCCGAGGAGAGTTGTGATGGATCGTTCGGTGGAGGGCTGGTTTCACGGCCTGATGGGGATGGTGATCTTCAGCGGGTCGCTTCCGGCAACGCGCCTTGCCGTCGCTGATTTCTCGCCCCTGTTTCTGACATCAGGGCGGGCCGTGATCGCGGCCATCCTGGCCGCCGGCATCCTGGCCGTGCTCCGGCCGAAGCTGCCCACGCGTGCCGACCTGGTGGCTCTGGTACCCGTCGCGATCGGGGTGGTGGTCGGCTTCCCGCTGCTGACGGCCCTGGCGCTCCAGCATATCAGCGCGGCGCGCTCCGTTGTCTTCATCGGCCTCCTGCCGCTGGCGACGGCGCTGTTCGGTGTCCTGCGCGGAGGGGAGCGACCGCGGCCGGTATTCTGGGTCTTCTCGGGAATCGGGGCGGCGGCGGTCGCTGGCTTCGCCCTGGTCAATGGCGGTGCCGGCGCGCTGGGCGGCGACCTTGCCATGCTCGCGGCCGTGCTGTTGTGCGGCCTCGGCTATGCTGAGGGTGCCGTCTTGTCCCGGCGCCTTGGCGGCTGGCAGGTCATCTCCTGGGCCTTGCTGCTCTCGCTGCCGCCGATGGCGCTCTTTGCTCTCGCCACGCTTCCCCTGTCCTGGGCAGCCATCAGCGGCTCCGCCTGGCTGGGCTTCGCCTATGTCTCTGTGTTCAGCATGCTGGTGGGCTTCATCTTCTGGTATCGCGGCCTCGCCTTGGGTGGCATCGCCCGTGTCGGGCAACTCCAGCTCCTGCAGCCGTTCATCAGCCTGGTCCTGTCCGCCCTGCTGCTGCGCGAGGTTGTGTCCTGGCCCATGGTCGCCACCACAGGGCTCGTCGTCCTCTGCGTCGCGGGCGCCAAGCGGTCCGCCTGACGAATTACAAGCGCCTGGTTCCATAAGGCCCGCAGAGGCAGCCGCCTCGGAGCCAGGAAGCTGCTACTTTGCGGAAGCATGCCCGTGGCGCGGCCATTGGTGTCGGCAGCCTGGGGGGGATGCGCCAAGCCAGCGGCGTGCCTTCTTCGTCACTGGCTTTCGGCATGGCATCTCCTGTGGATGCCATCGCGGGACAACGCAGGGGTGGGTCATCCGTTCCTAGGGTCACGCAGGGCCGCGAGGGAACCAACATGACCACGAGTTCAACATCCGGCCGCATCCGGGTGAATCGGGCGCCGGTTCTGACCCTCTGGGCCGCCGTGGTCGCTGAGCGCCTGGGGCATCCTCCGGACACGGCGCTGAGCCTCGCCAGCTATGTGGCAGGCACGGCGGCGCGAGCCAAAGCCCGGCGCCTGGGACTGGCCGAGGATGCGGAGCATCGGGACGACACCACCTCCCTCAAACCAAGGGAAGCCATCCGCCTCCTGGGCAAGGAAGTGCCTCTGGTCCACGATGCCGATGGCGAGGTGCTGGCGGATGCCGGTGGCGGCAAGCCCGCCCCTGCGGCACCGATCAAGGCCTATGTCAGCCGGGCCTTCGGCCAGCATCTGCCCGCGGTCAGGGCTGCGATGGAGGAACTGGCGGCTCGTCACGACCCCGAGGAGCTGAACCGGATCGGGTTCAGGCTCTATGAACGCTTCAGGCCGGAGGTACCGGCCGACGTGACGGGGTGGGGCGCGAGGGGCGAACTGAATCTTGAGGCGATACGTCAGGCAGATTCCTAGGCCGGCAGTGACGCAGCAGCATCTGGCCCCCGGGATGGCGAAATCCTGGCTGAGCCAGAGCTGAAAAGCGGGCAGTGGCTGCAAAGCCGCTGGCCTATCCTTCCAGCCGAACCTCCGGCAAGGATTGGGCAACCTCCGCCTCCCGCTCCCGCGGCCAGGCGAAGAAGTTGAAGATATACGGGTCGGAAGCCGAATAGTTCGAAGGGTCCGGGCTCGCCCTTTGCATGGTCGCGTGGTTCAGGGCTGAGGCAGGCCACCACCGGCCGTTCAGGGCGAAGCAGGTGGCATAGTCCAGCGCATCCAGGAAGGCAGGCACCGCCCAGGTTGATCCCCGCCGGTGCCGCTCCTCCAGTTCCAGTGTCAGCACAGGGCGGCACCGCCGGAGCGTGTCACGGGCGCCGCGGAGGACTTCGTACTCGGCGCCCTCCGCATCGACCTTCATCGCTGTCAGATCCCTCAGGCAGTAACTGTCCAGCGTGACGACAGGCACCTGGGTCCGCTCTGCTTCGACATGCTGGCCATAGCCTTCGAAGGTCTTGACCAGGGACGCCCACTGCTCCTGCCGGATACCCTCGACCACCGGCACGGAGAGCGTCAGGCGGCCCGGCGCATCACCCAGCGCCTGCGGGATTGGCGTGACCGTCGTGCTTCCGGCGCAGGCGGCGCGGAGCCGGGCGAAGGCTGCGGGAAGCGGTTCGAAAGCCAGTACATGCGCTCCCGGCAAGCGGCTCAGAGGCAGGGCGAGGAGGCCATCATGCGCGCCGGCATCCACCAGGCTGCCGGGCCGGTGCAAGGCCGTCAGGAAACGCAGCTCGTCCACTGAACCCCTGCCCCGCGCTACCAACTTACCCGATCCAGCCATACAGGCCCTGGCAGCGGCAAGCAAAGCGAAAGGCTTCAAACGACTGATTGCCGTCAACCGCAGGCGTCGCCCAGGATTACCCTGGCGGAACATCGCCAGGACCCGCACAGGCGATGCCGATAGGAAGCACTGCCGAGGAGGGAGCGCGCGGTGACTGACGAGGCGGTGGAGTTCAGCGCCACGCAGCAGGATGCTGGCGATGGCAAGCCTGGAGCGACTGCCACCTTCCCCTATGACCGCATGACCGTGGAGCGCTTCCGCGAGGCATTCCCGAAGGCACGGTGGCGCGAGGACCTGGGAGCCTGGTTCGTGCCGGGCACGCGGGCGGAGCAGCGCCTGACGAAATGGATGGGCCGCGAATGGTCCGGCGTGCTGGCCTATGCCGATCAGCGCGGCCGCGACGCCTTCACCTTTGAACCGATCACGAGCCCCTATTTGGAACTCGCCGATGAACTTCTGGTCCGCACGCCGTATTCCCGGACCGTGATCGCTGCGTTGCGAGAAGTGCCCTGGGCCCGGTGGGACCCGGCATTGAAGGTCTGGCGCGTGCCGTTCCGGTCGTTCGAGGCGTTGAGCAGGCGCTGGCCCGCCATCGAGACCGCCGCCCGCCTGGCCGAGCCCGAGGAGCGCCGGAAGCGCGAGGAGAGCCGCAGGGCCACCCCCGCGCATGCGGACAGGCGGGCCGAGGCCGCCGAGCGGCGCCGGAACCGCTACCCCGTGCCCGAGGATGCGCCACCACCGCTCAACCGGGTGCTGATGACCCATATGGGATGCATGGTCTTCGACGCGGTCACCGGCGAACTTGCCGAGCCCGCGACCGTTGCGCGCTTCTACCCCGGTGTCGCCGCCGGGACGGCCACGCTGATCTGGGCCTCAGGGCGCAGGCCCAGCCATGCGGAGCTGGTCCAGGCCTGGCCCGCACGGACACAGCCTGCCCCGGCCGAGCTGGCGCGCGGCTGGTGGCAGCCGACCATCGAGGTGCTACGGGAGGAACGCCGCAAGGCCGCATCTCTGGAGCGTGCGCGGGAAACGCGTCGGGCCAGGCGCGGCGTTGCGTCATCTTCTGAGCAGAGCAGCTGAATTGCAGTCTCTTGCGGCCGATGCGGCCGGCAACCGGGCCGCCGAGGATCCTGCTGTCGCAACAGCTCCCTTCAAGGGCGCGCGGCCATGCTGAAGGGCAGCACCCGGGCAACAGGTGGCGTCAGCAGCACCGGGTGGGCTTCCAATGCCGTGCGGGCCACGGCCTGGGCCGGGCTGGTCTGCACCAAGCCGCTGACCACTTCCAGCTCCCAGTCGCCGCCCAGGCGGTGGGGGCCGGTACGGTCGTCCGAAGCCGCGACATCGCGCCCCAGCGCGCGGGACAGCGCCGCCACGAAGCGGGCGCCCAGCGCCCCGGCGCCGATCTCGCAGCCCCAGAGCAGCAGGGCCCCACCGGGCGCCATGCCTCCCCGCAGCCGGGCGAGGTCCTCACCGCGCGTGGCCAGGGCCTCGGCATCCAGCATCAGGCTGCCCAGGCGCAGCCGGCCGGGAGCGCCGTGGTCGGCGATATGGATGGCCTGCAGCGGCCCGAGTTCCTCGGCCACCTCCGCCAGTTGCGTCAGTCCGTCCCGCTTCGGGTCCAGCACCAGCACGGCCACGCCGGGCTCGGTGGCGGTCAGCAGATTCGCCCAGCCTTCCAGGCGTGGGTCCAGCACAAGAAGCTGCGTATTTTGCGACATGATGGGCATCCCATTTTGGGTCTTCGTCATCATGCGCTTCTTCTCCTTGCCAAATCGTCAACAGCTACCCCTGCAATCCCGGAGAACGGCCGGGGTTGCGGTAACGGCGTGCAACGGGCATTCGGCGAACCATGCATGACCTTCTTCAGGCCGCCGGTCTCGCGCTGGGCCTGATCCTCGGCGGCGATGCGGAACTGTGGCAGGTGATCCTGCTCTCGCTCCGTGTCTCCGGCACGGCGGCAAGCCTGGCCTTCGTTCTCGGCCTGCCGCTGGCTGCCCTGCTGGTCATGTCCAGGTTCCCGGGGCGGGACCTGCTGCTGCTGCTGGCGAATGCCGCGCTGGGCCTGCCGCCGGTGGTGGTGGGGCTGGTCTGCTACCTGCTGCTCTCGCGCAGCGGGCTGCTGGGCGGGCTGGGCTGGCTCTTCCACCCCGCCGGCATGGTGCTGGCGCAGACCCTGCTGGCCCTGCCCATCGTCGTCGCCCTGGCCAGCCGCATCCTGGCCCCTTTCTGGGCCGAGCACCGCGACGCCCTGCTGATCGACGGCGCCGGCTTCCGGCAATCCCTGCTGGAACTGGCCCGCATGGCGCGGCCGCCTTTGCTGACGGTCTTTCTCGCCGCCTTTGGCCGCGCCATCGCGG
Organism: Pseudoroseomonas ludipueritiae; assembly: GCF_014490445.1. Classification (GTDB taxonomy): domain Bacteria; phylum Pseudomonadota; class Alphaproteobacteria; order Acetobacterales; family Acetobacteraceae; genus Pseudoroseomonas; species Pseudoroseomonas ludipueritiae. The sequence continues at coordinate 69,744 of NZ_JACTUZ010000009.1, forward strand.
AAGTGGGCGCCATTCTGGTCGTCGGCGGCAATATCCGTGGCGAGACGCGCACCATGACCACCGCCATCGCGCTGGAAACTCAGAAGGGCGACCTGCCGCTGGCCCTGGCGCTGGGCGGGCTGCTGCTGCTGCTGTGCCTCGGCGTCAGCACCATGACGCTGCTGCTCGACCGGCGGGCATAGGCTGCCCACACGGCGGCCAAAGCACGCCCGCCTGGCGTGATTTCTCCCCGCCGGGCCCCTCCCCGATCGTTGCGCGGCAAGCTAGGCTCGCCGGCAGAAGTGGGCCACCGGGCCCCGAACGGAGCGTCTTGCCATGATGAACCGCCGCCTGCTGCTGGCTGCCACCGCCGGCGCCATGACCCTGCCCCTCGCCGCTCCGCATGTGGCGCGTGCCCAGGGCATGCCCAAGATCACGATCGGCATGTCCGGCTGGACCGGCTTCGCACCCCTGACGCTGGCTGAGCAGGCCGGGCTGTTCAAGGCCGCCGGCGTGGAGGTCGAGACCAAGTTCGTGCCGCAGCGGGAGCGGAATCTCGCCCTCGCCTCCGGCGCGCTGAACTGCGTCGTCACCACCGTGGACACCATGATCCTCTGGGGCAGCACCATGCCGCTGGTACAGGTGCTGGTACTGGACAAGTCCAGGGGCGGCGATGGCATCGCGGTGCGCCCCAATATCGGTGGCTGGGCGGATGTAAAGGGCAAGACCTTCGCCGTCGATGGCGCCGGCACCACGCCCTATTTCGTGCTGGCCTATATGCTGCGCGAGAACGGCATCCATATCCGCGACGTGAAGACCGCCACCCTGGCGCCGCAGCCCGCGGCCCAGGCCTTCGTGGCCGGGCAGTTCGACGGCTGCTCGACCTACGAGCCCTATCTCTCCTCCATCCGCTCCATGCCCGCCGACAAGGGGCGCATCCTGGCCACCACCAACGACCACCCCTGCGTGGTGGATACCCTGGCCTTCACGCCGGATTTCGTGGCCAAGAACGAGGCCGCCGTGCGCGCCGTGGTGAAGGGCTGGAACGCCGCGCTGGAGATGATCAGGAACGAGCCCGACAAGTCCTTCGAGATCATGGGCAAGCGCGTCAATCAGACCGCTGAGGCCTTCAAGGCCAGCGCCGAGTTCATCGACTGGCAGGATGCGGGGGAGAACAAGGCCTATGTCGCCGGCGGCCTGCAGGAATTCATGGGCAAGGCGCTGGAAGTGCTGAAGGAGAGCGGCGTGGTGCGCAACGCGCCCGATCTCTCGAAGCTCCTGGACACGCGTTTCGTGGCCTGAAGCCTTGGAACCTCTCAAGCCTGTCTCCGCCGGTGCCCGGGTTGTCCTGGGCATCGGCTTCTTCGCCGTGTTCATTGGCCTCTGGGGGCTGGTGACCTATGGCGGCCTCGTGCCGCCGCTCTTCCTGGCCTCTCCCGGGCAGGCGCTGGCCTCGGGCTGGGCGCTCTTCACCGAATACGGTTTCGTTCATGACATCGGCATGACGGTGTGGCGCGTGCTGGGCGGCTTCCTGCTGGCCGCCGTGGTCGCCGTGCCGCTGGGGCTGATGATGGGCTCCTACAAATCGGTGGAAGCCTTTTTCGAACCCTTCATCTCCTTTGCCCGCTACCTGCCGGCCTCGGCCTTCATCCCGTTGCTGATCCTCTGGGCCGGCGTGGGGGAAGCGCAGAAGCTCTCCGTCATCTTCCTGGGCAGCGTCTTCCAGATCGTCATCATGGTGGCCGTCATCGCCGGCGCCACGCGCATCGACCTGGTGGAGGCGGCCTATACGCTGGGGGCGCGCAACAGCGGCATCCTGAAGCGCGTCATCATCCCCGCCGCCGCGCCGCAGGTGATGGAGTCGCTGCGCCTCGTGCTCGGCTGGGCCTGGACCTACGTGATCGTGGCGGAGCTGATCGGCGCCGAAAGCGGCATCGGCCACATGATCATGGACAGCCAGCGGCTGCTGGATACCGGGCAGATGATCTTTGGCATCGTGGTGATCGGGCTGATCGGCCTTGTCACCGACTTCCTCTTCAAGGCGCTCAACCGGCGCCTGTTCCGCTGGGCTTCCCTGTAATGGCGCTGACCATCCGCGGCGTGACCCGCACCTTTCCCGGCCAGGGCAAGGCGGCGCCCACACTGGCCTTGCAGCCGACGGACCTGGATGTCGCGCCGGGCGAATTCGTCTCCATCCTCGGCCCCTCCGGCTGCGGCAAGTCCACGCTGCTGCGCATCGTGGCGGGGCTGGACCGGCCCACGGGCGGCACGGTGTCCCTCGACGGGCGCGCGGTGAAGGGGCCGGGGCCGGAACGGGGCATGGTCTTCCAGTCCTACACGCTGTTTCCCTGGCTGACGGTGCGGCAGAACATCGAGTTCGGACTGCGGGAGCGGAAGCTGCCGGAGGCCGAGATCCGCGAGATCTCCGAGAAGTTCATCGCCCGCACCGGGCTGCGCGGCTTCGAGAACCACTGGCCCCGCCAGCTTTCCGGCGGCATGCAGCAGCGCACCGCCCTGGCCCGCGCCCTGGCCAACGACCCTGCCGTGCTGCTGCTGGACGAGCCCTTCGGCGCGCTGGACCACCAGACGCGGGAGCTGATGCAGGAACTGCTGCTGGAAGTCTGGGCCGCCGACAGCGAAAGCGCGCGCAAGACGGTGCTCTTTGTCACGCATGACATCGACGAGGCCATCTTCCTGGCCAACCGGGTGCTGGTGATGTCGGCCCGCCCCGGCCGCATCAAGGCGGAACTGCCGGTGCCCCTGCCCTATCCGCGTGATTGGACAGTGAAGACCACCCCGGTCTTCGCGGAACTGAAAGCCCGGCTGATGGCCGAGATTCGCGAGGAAGTGCGCAAGGCCGCGCTGGTCTGAGCGCCAAGGCCACTGGACGGCGGGCGGGGCGGCGATCACTGTCCGCCCCGTCATGCCCATTCCCGATACCATCCCCCGCGTCGCGCTGGTCACCGGCGCCGCCCGCCGCCTGGGCCGCGCCAGCGCCCTGGCCCTGGCCGGCGCCGGCTTCGACATCGCCATCCACTACCACGGCAGCGCCGAGGCGGCGGAGGCCACGGCCGAGGAGGTGCGGGCCCTTGGCCGCCGCGCCGCCACCCTGCGCGCCGACCTGGCGCGGGAGGAGGAAACCGCCCGCCTGCTGCCGGAAGCCACGGCGGCGCTGGGGCCGGTGGGGGTGCTGGTGAACAATGCCTCCACCTTTGAGTGCGACGAATGGCACGATGCCACGCGCGAAAGCTGGGACCACCATATCGAGCCCAATCTGCGCGCCCCCTTCGTGCTGATGCAGGCCTTCGCCCGCGCCCTGCCGGAGGAGGCGGAGGGCGCGGTGATCAATATGTTGGACCAGCGGGTCTGGTCCCTCACCCCGCATTTCATGTCCTACAGCGTCGCCAAGGCCGGGCTCTGGGCGCTGACGCAGAGCATGGCGCTGGCGCTCGCGCCGCGCATCCGCGTCAATGGCATCGGGCCCGGCCCCGCCATGCCCAGCCCGAACCAGAGCGCCGAGCATTTTGCCCGGCAGAACGCCAGCGTGCCGCTGGGCCATGGCACCAGCCCGGAGGAAGTGGCCACCGCCGTGCTGGCCATCCTGCGCCTGCCGGCCATGACGGGGCAGATGATCGCGCTGGATGGCGGGCAGCACCTGCAATGGTCGCCCGCCGCCCCCAAGGAGGCGCAGGCATGAGCGGCTTCGCCCCCGATGCCGCCGCCGGGCTGCGCCGCGTCTTCATCCGCCGGCTGGAGGTGCGGGCGCGGCTCGGCATCTACCCGCATGAGGCGGAGCCGCAGCGCGTGCTGATCGACGTGGAACTGCTGGCACGTGATGATGCGGCGCCGCACGGCGTGGGCGCCGACGACTTCTCCCGGGTGGTGGATTACGAGGCCGTGGTACTCGCCGCCCGCGCCGCCGCCGCGGAAGGCCATGTGCTGCTGGCCGAGACCCTGGCCGAGCGAATCGCCCTGGCGGCCCTGGCCGACAGCCGCGTGCAGGCGGCGCGCGTCACGGTAGAAAAGCCCGATATCTTTCCTGACGTTGCGGGTGTGGGGGTCACGGTGGAGCGTTTGCGGGCGCCATAATCCATCCACTGATCGTTGCGAAGCTTGTCCGAGATAGGCGCGGCTGTTGCAGCGGGTTCTCTCCTGACCGAGCTGAGCCCTTGATTTTGCAGGCTTCATTGAAAAAACAATGGGTTATAAAACCTGCTCAAAGCCTGGGCAGCAGCGCGGAAGGCCTTGAAGATCGCCGCTTTCCGGCCGGAAAGACGGGTATGTCCACATGGTTTTCCACAGCTTCGGTGGGAAACTTTGAACTGAGCCCAAGCAGCTTTCAAAGGCTTATGGCGGTGGGCAGCGCACAACGGGTACTCCCCTGGCCCCCATGATGCCGCCCTGCTCAGAAGCTGAGCAATTGGGCCTCCGCCGGCTTACTCACGGGATTGCCCCGGATGCCCCTTCGTATCCACAAACCTGTCCACGAAAATGGTGGATAAAGCCCGTCCGCCGAATGGGCGGCGGGCGGCTGTGGACCCCGGCTGAAAATGGTCACGCTTGCCTCGGCATGCCCCGTATTCTTATCCACGATGATCGTGGACAACGTCTGGCGTGACCTCTGCGTTTCTCACGGGCCTGTGATGACCAAAAGACCTCTTCACTGGAAATCATCCACCGGAAGCTGGCCGCGCCGAAAACCGCTCTGATGTCAATGATGTTCATCCTCTTGACATGATTCAGCCGGAGAAGAATCGGCCAAGTGCTTGTTTTTCCATTGCGCAGCTTGAATGCCCAAATGGCGGGCACCATCCTATGAACGGCGGATGACTGCCGCTTTCACGCTGTTCCCCCGGGTGTCTCCACAGAGTTGTCCACATCTTCGGTGGAAAAGCCGCATTCCCTCGCTGCCCCTTGAGCCCGTCCGGGTCCCATGATTGTTCCCGCCCATGTCGAGCCCTGACGCCCCCCAAGACGAGACCCTCGCCGAGCCGGCGCCGCTGCAAGGCGTGGCGGTGATCGAGGCCGCGCTGCTGCATATGCCCACCGTGCCCGGCGTCTACCGGATGCTCGATGCCAAGGGGGATGCGCTTTACGTCGGCAAGGCGCGCAACCTGAAGAAGCGCGTCTATTCCTATACGCAGATCAACCGGCTGCCGGAGCGGCTGCGGCGCATGGTCGCCGGCACCCGCCGCATGGAGATCGTCACCACCGGCAGCGAGGCCGAGGCGCTTCTGCTGGAAGCCAACCTCATCAAGCGCCTGCGCCCTCGCTTCAACATCCTGCTGCGGGACGACAAATCCTATCCCTGGCTGCTGCTGACCGAGGACCATGATTATCCGATGATCGGCAAGCACCGGGGGGAGAAGCAGAAGGGCGCCAGCTATTTCGGCCCCTTCGCGAGTGTCTGGGCGGTGAACCAGACCATCACCGCCTTGCAGCGCGTCTTCCTGCTGCGCTCCTGCCGCGACACCGTCTTCACGTCCCGCGACCGGCCCTGCCTGCTCTACCAGATCAAGCGCTGCTCGGCGCCCTGCGTGGAGCGGATCAGCAAGGAGGATTATGCCGGGCTGGTGAAGCAGGCCAAGCAGTTCCTTTCGGGCGAGACGCCCACGATCCAGAAGAAGCTGGCCGCCGAGATGGAGCAGGCCGCCGAGGCGCTGGAATTCGAGCGCGCGGCCTCCATCCGCGACCGCATCCGCGGCCTGACGCATGTGCAGGGGCAGAACAGCATCAACCTGGAAGGCGTGGGCGATGCCGATGTGGTGGCGCTGCACCAGGCCGCCGGGCAGAGCTGCGTGCAGGTCTTCTTCTTCCGTGGCGGGCGCAACAACGGCAACCGCTCCTTCTTCCCCTCCCATGCCAAGGACGACGCGGGGCCGGAGGATGTGCTGACCGCCTTCCTGGCCCAGCTTTACGACGACCTGCCGCCGCCGCCGCTGGTGCTGCTCTCCCACAGCCTGCCCGAGGCCGGGCTGATCGCCGAGGCGCTGGCCATCAAGGCCGGGCGCAAGGTGGAGCTGCACGCACCGCAGCGCGGCGAGAAGCGCGTGGCCGTGGAACACGCCGCCACCAATGCGCGGGAAGCCCTGGAGCGCCACCTGGCCGAGGGCACCGCCCAGGCCGCCCTGCTGGACGGCGTGCAGAAGCTGTTTGACCTGCCGGAGGTGCCGAAGCGCATCGAGATCTACGACAACAGCCATATCCAGGGCAGCAATGCCTATGGCGTCATGGTGGTCGCGGGGCCCGAAGGCTTCATGAAGGGCGCCTATCGCAAATACGCCATCCGGGGCGAGACCGGGCTGGTGCGCAATGGCCGCCGCGCCGCGCCGGAAGCCGGGGGCGAGATCATCTCCGCCGATGATGGCGAGGCGGTGGTGCTGCCGGGCATCGGCGAGGGCCGCTCCCCCATCCCCGGCGGGCTTGGCCGGGCGCCGATGGGTGGCGGTTCCCGCGCCGCCAGCGGCGGGGGCGACGATTTCGCCATGATGCGCGAGGTCTTCGAGCGCCGCTTCGGCAAGGCATTGAAGGAAGACCCGGAGCGCGCCGGTGAAGGCTGGCCCGACCTGGTGCTGATCGACGGCGGCGCCGGCCAGCTTTCCGCCGCCCGCGCCATCATGGCGGAGCTGGGGCTGGAGGATCTGCCGATGGTCGCCGTCGCCAAGGGCCCCGACCGCGATGCGGGGCGCGAATGGTTCCACCGTGAAGGCCATGCGCCGATCCAGCTACCGCCGCGCGACCCGGTGCTCTATTACCTGCAAAGGCTGCGGGACGAGGCGCACCGCTTCGCCATCACCACCCATCGCGCCGGCCGCTCCAAGAGCCTGACGCGCTCCGAGCTGGACGAGATCCCCGGCGTCGGCTCCGCCATCAAGCGGCGGCTGCTGAACCATTTCGGCTCGGCGCGCGGGGTGCGGCAGGCCGGATTGAACGACCTGAACAACTGCCCGGGCATCGGCCCGGCCATGGCGACGCGTATCCATGAGCATTTCCACCCTGGCGCGACCGGCCCGAATTCGGCAAAGGGCTGAAGCCAGACCATGAAGGGTGCCGGCTTGCCGACAGATCTGCCCAACCTGCTGACCCTGTCCCGCATCGCGGCCATTCCGCTGCTGGTGATCTTTGCCGCCCTGCGCATGCCCTGGGGGGATGTCGCGGCCTGCGTGATCTTCTCCGCCGCCGCCATCACCGATTACTTTGACGGCAAGATCGCGCGGGACCGCAAGCTGGTTTCCGCCTTCGGCCGCATGCTGGACCCGATCGCGGACAAGCTGCTGGTGGGCGCCGCCCTGATGCTGCTGGCGGGGCTGGAGCGGCTTTCGCCCCTGGGGCTGCTGCCCGCCATCGTGATCCTGCTGCGGGAGATCCTGGTCTCGGGCCTGCGGGAATACCTGGCGGCGCTGTCCATCAGCCTGCCGGTGACGCGCCTGGCCAAGTGGAAGACCGGCTTCCAGATGGGTGCGCTGGGGACGTTGCTGGCCGGCGACACGGCGGCGCGGGTGCTTGGCATCGGTTTCCTGCCCATCGGCATTATAGGTGAGACGATGCTGTGGATCGCCGCGGCGCTGACGCTGGTCACGGGCTGGGATTACCTCCGCGCCGGCCTGCGCCATGCCGAGGCCCAGGATACCGCCCGCGCAGCAAAGCCGCCCGGGCGCCCTTGAGGACCAGGGGGTCCATAGGCATCTTCTGGGTCACGTGAAGCACGAGCAGAGCAGGAGCGGATGATGGGCAAGCCACGGGTAGCGATGCGGATGGTGGCGGTCGGCGCGCTGGCCGCGCTGGCAGCCTGCTCCACCCAGGCGGAAGCGCCGGTGGAAAGCCTCACCGTGGCCCGCGTCATGGGCCAGCCGGTGGATGTGCCGCCGCTGCTGCCGATCGCCGGCAGCGTCTGGCCCAATGAGGAAGCGCCGCGCGGCACCATCGGCAATCCCGATGCCGGCATGCGCCCGGGGGATCAGGCTGCGGTGGGGCAGATACAGCGGTCCCAGGGCCGTGTCGCGGCGCCGGTGGTGCCGGGCCGCGGCAGCAGCACGCCGCCGGACCTGCTGACCCAGCCCGAGCCCACGCCGGCCCTGCGCCAGCCCGATATGCCCCCCTACCCCACAGAGCCCGCGCGGCCCCGCCGCCGCGCCGATGGCCGCGTGATCCCGACGCCGCAGGGCCCGGCGGTCACCACCGGCGGCACCGCCGGCTACAGCACCTACACGAACCCCGGCGGCGGCAGCGGCATCGCCATCCCGCAAGGGGGCACCACCACGCTGCTGGATGCTGACGGAACCGTGCGGCTCGTGCCGACGCCGCGTTGACCATGCGCGTCCTGTATTTCGCCTGGGTGCGCCAGAAGGTCGGCACGGGGTCCGAGGAGGTGTCGCCGCCGCCCGAGGTCGCCGATATCGGCGGCCTGATGGCTTGGCTGGCGGCGCGCAGCCCTGGCCATGCCAGCGCCTTCGCGGACCCGAAGCAGATCCGCGCGGCGGTGAACCAGGAATTCTGCGGGCCGGATGGCCGCGTCGGCCCCGGGGATGAGGTCGCCTTCTTCCCCCCCGTGACGGGCGGCTGAGCCGCCATGGCGACCATCCGCGTGCAGGAAGCTGCCTTCGACCTGGCGGCCGAGACGGCGGCACTGGCCGAGGACCGCGTGGATGTGGGCGGCATCGCCAGCTTCCAGGGCCTCTGCCGCGCCGATGACGGGCTGGCGGCCCTGGTGCTGGAGCACTATCCCGGCATGACGGAAAAGGCCCTGACCGGCATCGTGGCCGAAGCCGAGGCGCGCTGGCCCCTGACCGGCTGCACCGTCATCCACCGCGTCGGCCGCATCCTGCCCGGCGAGCCGATCGTGCTGGTGCTCACCGCCAGCCGCCACCGCACCGCCGCGCTGGAAGCCTGCGCCTTTTTGATCGATTGGCTGAAGACCGGCGCGCCTTTCTGGAAGCGGGAGGAATTCCCCGGTGGCCAGGAGCGCTGGGTGGAAGCCAGGGGCAGCGACGACGAAGCGGCGGCGCGCTGGGGCTGATCGCCCCGCCGCGCGGTCTTTACGTCACCAGTGGCGCGGCGCCCAGCGATGCCCTTGGCAGCCGGCGGGGCCGCATGAAGAGCCGCGTGATCTCCGGATGCGCCTGCTCCACCGCCAGGGTCAGCTCGGCGGCGGCGCGTTCCACCTCCTCGCCCGAAAGGTCGTCGCGGAAGTCGATGGTCAGGGCCAGCAGCACCTCGCGCGGGCCGAGCTGCATGGACAGCATCTCATCCACCGCGGCGACGCGGCGGTCGGCCGCCAGCAGCGCCTTCACCTGCGACAGGGAGCGGCGGGAGGCGCTCTCGCCGGTCAGCAGGCTCAGCGTCTCCCGTGCCAGGAAGCAGGCGGTGGCGACCAGCAGCAGGCCGATGACGATGGAAGCGGCGCCATCCAGCGCCGGCATGTGCAGCAGTTGCGACAGGCCGACACCCAGGAGGGCCACCACCAGCCCGGCCAGGGCCGCCGAATCCTCCAGCAGCACGGCGAAGACGCTGGGGTCCTTGCTGCCCCGGATGGCCTGCCAGAAAGGCTCGCCGGCGTGGGTTTCGCGGAATTCGTGCAGGGCGACGGAGAAGGAATAGCCTTCAAACAGAATGGACAGGCCCAGCACCACGTAATTCACCCAGGCGTCGGTCACCGGTTCCGGGTGCAGCATCTTGTGGATGCCCTCGTAGATCGAGAAGGCACCGCCGAGGGCGAAGATCAGCAGCGCCACCACGAAGGCCCAGAAATACAGCTCCATCCCGTGGCCGAAGGGATGCGAGGCATCGGGCGGCCGGGCGGCGCGCTTCAGCCCCAGCAGCAGCAGCCCCTGGTTGCCGGTATCGACGGTGGAGTGGATGGCCTCGCTGAACATGGCCGAGGAGCCGGTATAGGCGGCGGCGGCGAATTTGGTGACGGCGATGGCGAGGTTGCCCGCCAGCGCCGCGAAAATGACCTTGCGGGAACCGCTGCTCGACATCCGCCCACTCCTCTGCCCGGACCGGGGCAGAACGGGGAGGATTGGCGGCGGTTGCGCCTAGAGCCAGCCGACCTTGCGGAACCGCACGTAGAGCAAGCCGCAGAGCGTCAAGATCATCAGCAGCACGGCGGGGTAGCCGTAGGTCCATGTCAGCTCTGGCATATGCTCGAAATTCATGCCGTAGAGGCCGGCGATGGCGGTGGGCACCGCCAGGATGGCCGCCCAGGCCGCCAGCTTGCGGGTGACGATGCTTTGCTGCTGCTGCTCGATCAGCATGCCGACATCGAAGACCGAGCGCAGCACTTCCCGCAGCCCTCCCACCCGGGCCTCCACGCGCCGCACATGGTCATGCACGTCGCGGAAATAGGGCCGCATCTCCGGGTCCACGCAGGGCAGGTCCAGGTGTTCCAGCTTGGCGCTCATCTCCTGCATCGGGCCCAGCATGCGGCTGAAGCGCATCAGGTGCTGGCGGTGGCGGAAGATGCGGTGGATCTCGTCCTTCTCCAGCGGGCAGTCGAGGGAGCGGCTTTCCAGCGCAAGCACCTCCTCCTCGATCGCGTCGATGATGGGCGCGTAACCGTCCACGATGAAGTCCAGCACGCCGTGCAGCACGAAATCCACGCCGTGCTTCAGCCGCTCCGGCGCGGTTTCCAACTGCTTGCGCAACTCGCTATGCGCGCGGGCGGAGCCATGGCGGACAGTGATGATGAAGTTGTGGCCGACGAAGATCGCCGTCTCGCCGTAGCAGATCTCGTCATTCTCCAGCCGCGCGGTGCGGGCGACGACGAAAAGCTGCTCGCCATAGACTTCCAGCTTCGGCATCTGATGCGCCACCCGCGCATCCTCCACCGCCAGCGGGTGCAGGCCGAAGCGTTCAGCCAGGGTGAGGAGTTCCTCCTCCTCCGGCTCGAACAGCCCGATCCAGACGAACTCGCCTTTCTCCAGCCGCCAGGGTGCCTCGGGCGGCTGGGACGAGTCCGGCACGGCCCGGCCGTTCCGGTAGATCGATGCCGCGACCACGCTCATCCGCCACGCTCCTCCGCTGACGGTGAGTTCAGCCCGCCGCCTGCCGCAACCGCTGCGCCGCCCGCTCCGGGCCGATCAGGGGCAGGAACAGCTTCAGCTCCGGCCCATGTTCCTCGCCTGTGAGAGCGAGGCGCAGAGGCAGGAACAACGCCTTGCCCTTGCGCCCGGATGCAGCGCCAAGCGCCCGGGTCCAGGTGCTCCAGGTGCTCTCGTCCCAGGGCGCGGGCGGCAGGGTATCCAGGGCGGCGCGCAGGAATTCCGCCTGCTCCGGCTGCGCCGGGATTTCTGGCGCGCCGGTGGCGGCCTCGAACCAGTCCCGTGCCTCGGAGATCAGGTCGAGATTGCCGCGCACGGCCAGCCAGAAGGCTTCGTCGGCACCTTCCGGCAGCCGGTCGCGCACCTGCTCGAAGGACAGGCCGTGCAGGTAGCGGCGGTTCAGCGCCAGAAGCTGCGTCGGGTCGAAGCGGGCGGAGGAGCGGGAGAGCTTCTCCAGCGAATAGCCGGCCATCAGTTCCGCCGGCGTGCCCGCCACCGGGTCGGCGGAGGAGCCCAGCGCCGCCAGATAGCCGGCCAGCGCCGCCGGCTCGATCCCGTCGCGCCGCAACTGCCGCAGGCCCATGGAGCCGATGCGCTTGGAAAGCTGGCTGCCATCGGCATCCGTCAGCAGCGGCAGATGGGCGAAGTCGATCCGGCCCGGGCGCATGCCGAGGGCTTCCATGATGTCGATCTGCACGCCGGTATTGGTGACGTGGTCCTCGCCCCGGATGATGCCGGTGACGCCGGTCTCCAGGTCATCCACCACGGAGGTGAAGGTATAAAGGAAGGAGCCATCGGCGCGGATCAGCACGGGGTCCGAGATCGGCGGCAGCTTCACCTGCCGGCGGCCCAGCACGCCATCATGCCATTCCACCGTGCGGGTGGAGAGCTTGAAGCGCCAATAGGGCTTCTTGCCGTTGGCCAGGGCGCGCTCAAGCTGCTCCTGCGTCATCTTCAGGGCGGCGCGGTCATAGACCGGCGGGCGGCCCTGCTTCTGCCGCTGCTCCCGCTTGAAGCGGAGTTCTTCCTCACTTTCCAGGCAGGGGTAGAGGCGGCCGGCCGCCTTCAGCTTCTCGGCGGCGGCCTCGTAGGCGGCCAGCCGGTCCATCTGGCGGAAGCTCTCGTCCCAATCCAGGCCGAGCCAGCGGAGGTCTTCCTCGATCGCCGTCTCGTATTCCGGCTTGGAGCGCTCCACGTCGGTATCGTCGAAGCGGAGAACAAAGGTGCCGCCGGCCTTGCGGGCCACCAGCCAATTGGCCAGGGCGACGCGGGCATTGCCGACATGCAGGTAGCCCGTGGGGCTGGGGGCGAAGCGGAGCTTCATTCCTCGTCTCCTCCCTCGGCGTCGTCTTCGTGCTTGCGGGGGTCCAGCACGCGCCAGTTGCGTTCCTCGGAATCCGTCACGCGCTTGGCGGCGAAGTCACGGATCTCGGCGCCGCTGTTCCAGGCGGCGCTGTCCTTGCCCACCACCTCGGCGTCCTCGCCAAAGGCGAACCAGGCGGCCAGCACTTCCTCGGCGCTCATGCCGGGGGCGCGGCATCGCTCGATGGAATCACGCACGTAGCGGCGGGCGAAGGCATTGGCCTGCACCAGCGTCGGGAAGCCGCGGATGGTTTCCACGGGCTCCGAGCCATTGCCGCCGGAAAGGTCGCGGATGCGGACGGCGAAGCCGCCCTCGGGCGAGAACAGGGTGTCGTCGAAGGAACCGCTCATGGGACGAGGTCAGTGAATCCGTGGAAAAGGGGGTAACGGCGCTCTCGCCCGAAGGCATGGCGGCCGAGCGTCACGCCGGGGGGTGCTTGCCGCCGCTTGTATCCGGCCCGGTCCAGCAAGCGCCAGACCTGCGTGACGGTTGCAGGTTCGAAGCCACGCGCCAGCAGCCGCGCGGCGTCGGGTGCTTCCGCCGTCAGTTCGCGGAGAATGAGGTCCAGGTCCTGCCAGGGCGGCAGGCCATCCGGCGGGGAGCTGGGGCGCTCCAGCAGCCGTGCCGGCATGACCGGCTGCATCGCGTTGCGCCAGCGGGCGAGGCCCAGCACCTCTGTCTGCCAGAGGTCGCGCAGCAAGGCGTAACCGCCGTCCCAGGCCTCGCCATGGCCGAGGGCCAGGCTGCCGCGGTTGCCACCGGCCAACGGCAGCGCGCCGGAAGCCTCCGCCCGCGCCAGCAGCGCGGTGGCGCGGATGCGGCCCTCAGACACCTGCCCCGCCTCGCCCAGCATGGCCTGGAAGCCCGCCAGGGCCGGGGCAGTGGGCAGGTTCTCCACCTTTATGCCCAGCAGTGTGGCGCAGGCGGCGGCATCCTCCAGCCGCTCAGGGCCGGTCCCAGGCGATGGCAGCAGCAGCCCCCGCACCCGCGCCGCGCCCAGCGCATCCACCGCGCAGGCGGCCAGCAGCGCCGAATCCACATCGCCCGCCAGTTCCAGCAGCACGCCGGAGAAGCCGCCCCGCCGCACATGGTCCGCCAGCGCCAGCACCAGGGCGCGCCAGAGCTGTTCCGGCGCGGGCATGGCGGGGGGCAGCGGCTGCGGGGCGCAGGCCCAGCCATCCTCCCCAAGCGCCCAGTCGGTGGGCGTGATGGCCTCGGCGAACATCGGCTGGCGCAGGGCGAGGCTGCGGTCGGCATTCAGCACGAAGCCACCGCCGTCAAAGACCCGCTCCCCCTGCCCGCCCACCTGGCTGGTGAAGGCGAAGGGCAGCCCGGTTTCCACCACCCGCGCCACCGCGAGGTCGATGCGCCGCTCCGGCTCGCCTTCGGTGAAAGGGTCGGCATCCACCGCCAGCAGGATCTCGGCGCCGGATTCGGCCAGGGTTTCCGGCACGGCGGGGTCGCGCCAGTCGCCACCAAGCATCAGGCCGAGCCGCAGGTCCCGGAACACCACCGGCCCCGGCGCCGGGCCGGAGTCGAAGACGCCGTCGGGTGGCGGCAGGTGCCGGGCGCGGCGGGCCAGGACGCGGCCGCCATCCAGCAGGAAGGCGGCGTCGAAGAGCCTGCCGCCTTCCGCCCAGGGGCCGCCCAGGATCAGGCCGGGGCCGCCATCGGCCGTCTCGGCTGCCAGCGCGGCCAGGGTGGCCTCGCAGGTGGCGATGAAGGCGGGGACGCGGGCAAGGTCCCCGGGCGGC
>NZ_JACTUZ010000090.1 GCF_014490445.1 Pseudoroseomonas ludipueritiae
CGGCCTGCGAGAAGCTGCGGACGCAGGGCGCCTGCATCATCGTCTCGCCCGACGCGCAGGGGTGATCTTCCTGCGTAGTCGGCATGCGTGAGGCGAAGCGACGCCGAATCTCTGAGGCAGCTATCGGCGTGCCATTCATCTGGCACGTTGGCTAAGCGTTCTCCTGTGGCGATGGCGCCGGAAAATGTCGCAGATGGGCGGAAAGCAGAAAGGCTAGTAGGTTTTCATGGCTAGATGAGGGATGCCCGCATCCATGAACTCCTCGCCAAAACCGACGAAGCCAAGTTTTTCGTAGAGCCCGAGCTTGTCGAGCTGCGCTGTCAGGAAGAAGCGGCCAACGCCGAGTGCTCTGCTGTGATCCATCGCGGCGTTCATCATATGCCGTGCGACGCCCAGCCCCCGATGATCGCGCCGCACGACGACACGGCCGATCTTGGCGTGCTCCGGCATGAAGACGACCCGTAACGTGCCCACCACTTCTCCTGCGTAGATGGCCACGAAGTGCGTCGCGGCCGGATCGTACTCGTCGAACTCCTCTTCTACGGGCACTCCCTGCTCTACGACGAAGACTTCATGCCTAAGCTCCAGCGCCGCCCTGCCGAGTGCTGAAGAGGCAGGAACTCGGATCACGGTGGTTTCCGACGGCTTTCCTATCATCTGGCCTTTGTTCCTGCTTCCGCTGGCTGAGTGTCCAGGCAGTACCCTGCCACTTCTATCCGGCACTCGCTACTGGCTCCTAATGCCCGCAAGGGGCCGGCAGTGGCTATGGCCGGCAGTGCATGCTGGCCGGGCAAAGAGGCAGTCCGGCAGGGAGGGCCTGCAGGGCTGATCTGGGTCGGTTTGCCCTTCCACGCTGGCCTTTTGGCCAGCGCCGATCCGATTGAAGCCTGTCACTGATGAGGGCGTTCACCATGCCGCCGCTATGCTCCGCCCATGGCGATGTTTGTTAATTGCCTGACCCAGTTTGGGGTGAAGTTGCCACTGAGAGTTGAACCATGTTCGGGCGCTAGCCTCGGCCTGTCGGCAACGGCAGCGGGAGTGTTGGGCAAGGTGACCTTCCCCTGATGTAACCGACGGGGATCAGGCGGCAGCATTCTCCATCTGTTCTGGCGTCTGGCAGCTCAAGGCAGAATTGATGCGCTGTCGGTTGTGGTAGTTCTCGATACAGGCGAACACGCCGCCGCGCCTGGCTTCGTCCTCCCCTGGTCCACCGGCGCTGCTGGACGAACTCTACCTTGAGGGGGGGAAGACGCTTTCCATGGGCGCATTGCCTAGACAGTGACGACGGCGGCTCATGGATTGCCGCATTCCGGCTGCGCCGAGCAGCTCGCGGTCGTCATCGACGGCATACTGGCTGCCACGATCCGCATGCTGCGGCAGGCAGGTACCGGCATCGGCAGCGATGACGCGGAACCTCATCTCGGTACTTCCGGGAAGATGCCGATGGCTTTCTTGAAATTTCACGCTCAAGGAATGCGTGCCCTAGTTCACGGTGCAGGCGCGCAATCTTAGCTGCCTGATACGCTGGTGGAGATGCTGGAGCAGATGGTGAAGCGACGGATTCTGTACCTGCCGCGACAGATCGTTGCACCTCGCCGTTCTGCCGCCTCCGCCAACTGCATGGCATGGAGGGCTGGATGCCCAATTCGCCAGCGATTTGCATCGCGGCCGGTCGCTGGAGCGTAACAGCGCTACCGCCTTCTGCTTGAACTCTCGCTACATCTTGTTCATCGGACACCTGCCTCGCTCCCACGGAGCTTACTCAGAGTGTGCGCCACTTCGAAGGAAGGGCACCTCTTGATGTCTCCTTCTATCAAGATGTCCAGTTCCTCGCCTTGCAGTTCCAACTTCGGGATCGTTCTGGCGGGCTGCTGTCACGAAGCTGTTGATGGCAAGAAGCGCCCCCGTCACACCCGATAAGCTTCAGCCAAGGTGCTCGCTCGCAGTCAGTGAACGCGATCGGCAGCTGACAGCGTGCTCTATCAACTTTTGATGAATTAGCAAAATAAGTTCGAAAACGGATCGATAGTCAGTCATTGCTCCATGGCATTTCCTCGGGGTCGAACGCCGTGTCGTGGATTCATGCTATTCTGAACCAATCCCCCGAGATTGCCCTCTTTCTCTCCCTTGCCATCGGCTACTGGATCGGCCGTTTCCAGTTTGGAAAGTTCCAGCTCGGCGGTGTGGCCGGTTCGCTGCTGGCGGCAGTGCTGATCAGTCAGCTCGGTGTCCACATCGACAACGGCGTGAAGTCGGTCCTCTTCGCATTGTTCATCTATGCAGTGGGTTTCGAAAGCGGGCCACAGTTCTTCCGCTCCCTCGGCCGCCAGTCGATCCGCGAGATCGTGATGGCCGTGGTGCTGGCGGTAAGCGCATTGGTCACGGTGGTGGTGCTCGCACGATCCTTCGGGCTCGACAAAGGGCTGGCCGCGGGCATCGCCGCCGGTGGGCTGACGCAATCGGCCATCATTGGCACCGCAGGCTCCGCCATTGCAAAGCTGGGCCTCTCGGCTGAGGAAGTGCAGCGGCTACAGGGCAATGTCGCGGTCGGCTACGCCGTGACCTATATCTTTGGCTCCTTCGGCGCCATCCTTGTCTGCGTCAACCTGCTGCCCTGGTTTACGGGCCGCGGTATCCGCGACGACGCGCTCAAGGCCGAAGCGGCGTTGCTCGCAGGGGTGAAGGTCTACGGTCCAGGAGAGCATCCCGCAGCACCGGATCTGGTGGGCCGCCTGTTCAGGGTTGAGCAGTCTGCCGGACAAACGGTGGCGGAGCTGGAGGCACAGGCTGGCGCTGCGGTGTCGGTCGAGCGGATCAAGCACGCGGGCTCATTGATCGGTGTAGAGCCGCTGGTGAGGCTCGAACGTGGCGATGTCGTGCTGCTGGTCGGCCGGCGCGCTGGCCTGGTCGACCTCGCGGCGCGCATAGGGCCGGAAATGCAGTCCTCCGAAGGAATGGATGTCGTCACCCTGACACGGGATGTGGCCGTGACCAACCAGGCCTATGTCGGCCGCACCATCGCCGAGATCCGCGAGGCAACGGCGCCGGAAATGCGGCATGGCGTGTTCCTCGCGGCGCTGCGACGCGGCGGGCAGCCGGTGCCGATCCAGCCGACGGCCCGGGTGGAAAGCGGTGACGTCGCCACCCTCTATGGTGCCGCCGGCGATGTGCAGCGCGCGGCGAATGCGGCCGGCACGGTGATCGTGCCCTCCGACAAGACGGATTTCGTGTTCCATGGCCTCGGCCTTGCCCTGGGGTTGCTTGTCGGCCTCGCTGTGGTGCGGATAGCCGACGTACCGTTGACCCTGGGCAGCGGCGGCGGTGCGCTGCTCTCGGGTCTGCTGTTCGGCTGGTATCGTGGCCGCCACCTCGCTGTCGGCAATATGCCGACAGGGGCCTCCACCCTGTTGCGCGACCTCGGCCTCGCGGGCTTCGTCGCGGTCGTAGGACTGCAGTCTGGTCAGCAGGCGGTGACCACTGTGCTGCAGCAGGGCCTGACCATCTTTCTGCTTGGCGTCGTCGTCACGGTGCTGCCGCTGCTGATCACCATGGTGGTCGGCAAGTATCTGCTGCGCTACGACAACACCGCGGTCTTCGCCGGCGCGCTCTCAGGCTCCCGCTCCGCCAATCCGGCCTTCGGCGAGGTGCTGGACAAGGCCGGCAACTCCATCCCCACCACGCCCTTCGCCATTACCTACGCGCTGGCGAACGTGTTCCTCACGCTGCTTGGGCCACTGATCGTGGCCTTCGCATGACGCAACGGCAGGAGGCCGCTCCATGGAAACCAGGCAGGACGACTACGCCCAGTATGCGAGGCTGAGCCCTTTCGAGCTGAAGGACGAGTTGATCCGGCTTGCTTCTGGCAAGGCGAACCGCCTGATGCTCAACGCCGGCCGCGGCAATCCCAACTTCATGGCGACGCTGCCACGCCGCGCCTTCCTGCGCCTTGGCCTTTTCGCCGTGTCGGAATCCGAACTCTCCTATTCCTACATGCCGGTCGGCATCGGCGGGCTGCCGCGCATCGAAGGTATCGAGGGTCGGTTCGAGCGCTTTGTCGCGGAGCATCGCGATCAGGCCGGCGTCACCTTTCTTGGTCGGGCGCTCAGCTACGTGCGCGACCAGCTTGGCCTCTCCGCCTCGGACTTCCTGCATGAGATGGTGGACGGTGTGCTGGGAGGTGTCTATCCCGAACCACCGCGCATGCTGCGCACCAGCGAGAAGATCGTGAAGCAGTACCTGGTGCGGGAGATGATCGGCGGCTACCACTCGAGCGACGCCATCGATCTCTTCGCGCTCGAAGGCGGCACCGCCGCCATGACCTACATCTTTGACAGCCTGCAAAAGAACCGCCTGATCGCCAAGGGCGACAAGGTGGCGATCGGTCTGCCTGTCTTCACCCCCTATATCGAGATTCCACAACTCGAGAACTACGCGCTGGAAGAGGTGCAGATCCATGCCGATCCGCAGCAGGACTGGCAATATCCGGATTCGGAGCTGGACAAGCTGAAAGACCCGGCGGTCAAGGTCTTCTTCTGCGTCAACCCAAGCAACCCGCCCTCCGTCAAGATGGACGACCGCAGCCTGGCGCGCGTCGCCACCATCGTGAAGGAAAACCGGCCGGATCTGATGATCCTGACCGACGATGTCTACGGCACCTTCGCCGACAACTTTCGTTCGCTGTTCGCCGTTTGCCCGCAGAACACCATTCTGGTCTACTCCTTCTCCAAGTATTTCGGCGTGACCGGCTGGCGGCTTGGCGTGGTGGCGACGCACCAGGACAATGTGATGGACCGCGCCATCGCGGCCTTGCCCGAGGAGGCGCAGGTGGCACTGGATCGGCGCTACGGCTCGCTGGTACCGGATGTGCGGGCACTGCGCTTCATTGATCGCCTTGTGGCGGACAGCCGTACCGTGGCGCTGAACCACACGGCGGGGCTTTCGACGCCGCAGCAGGTGCAGATGGTGATGCTCGCCTTGTTCGCGATGATGGATGAGAGCGACAGCTACAAGGCCGAGTTGAAGAACCTCGTGCGGCGGCGCGAGGCGGCGCTGTACCGGGAACTCGGCCTGCCGCCGGAGACCGGGCCTAACGCGGTGGACTACTATACGCTGCTCGACCTGCAGCGGATCGCGACACGGCTCTACGGCGAGGCATTCGGCACCTGGATCACCGAGCGGTCTAGCTCCGGCGACCTGCTGTTCCGCATCGCCGATCAGGCGGGCATTGTGCTGCTGCCCGGGCGTGGCTTCGGCACCCAGCAGCCGGCGGCGCGTGTCTCGCTCGCCAACCTCAACGAGTACGAATATGCCCGTATCGGTCGGGAACTGCGGCGCATGGCCGATGAGTTTCACGCCGAGTTCATGCGGCAGCAGCAGCCGGAGGGCGCGCCGTCAAAGCCATGACCGGCACTCCCCGGCCCAAGCACTGCAGTCGGTTCCGAGCACCGCCGTTGCCCCCGTGTGGTCATGTGCGGGCATCTGCCGCTTGGCTCGCACGATAAGCTTCAGCCGGCTTGCTTACCGTGCCGGCGGGTGGCGGCTGCTGTGATCGCCGGCTGTTCCAGGTTCGAGCCAAAACTGGCTTCTTCCGTGCTTATCCGAACGCTCCCGCCGGACGCGCAGAAGCGGCCGCGGCCTGGCGTGCTGCCGCCGGCTCATCCACTCGCCATATTTTTGGCATGTGTGCCACGTCTCAACCCTATTCGGGCCTTCATCGTTCTCTAGGACGTATTGACCAACCGGGAGAACCATCATGAAGGCCAAGAAGCTTCTTTTGCTGGCTGTCACCGGGGCATTCCTGGTGGCCCCTCTGACCTCAGCCATGGCGGATCCATGGAAGGATGAGAGTGGTCACGGCCGCTATGAACGGCGCTGGGAGCGTCATGAGGAGCGCCGTTGGCGCGAGCGGGAACGCCGGGCTGAGCGTCATTGGCGCCATGAGCAGCGGGAGCGCCGCGCAGAATACGAACGCCATCGGGCCTATGAACAGGGGCGCCGGGACGGCTATCGTGACAGCGCGAACCGCAACCCGCTGGAAGCAATCGGCCAACTCTGGCGGTAAACCCAAGAGCGGCAGCCGGTTGCTCAGCTGTTCAGGTCCGCCCTCCATTCCTTTTCGGCCACTCCTGGCGGGCGCCGCCATACGATAAGCCATGGCGCTGTGTGCTCACCGGGCCGCCGGCTGACAGTCGCCACCTATGGCCATGCCGGACGCGCGGGCTATGCACTGGGGTCGGTGCCAGGGTTCTGGTGGCGAATTTCCAGAATGGCCTGCACACGGCGCGCCAGCGCGTCGAGCGCGAAGGGCTTGCCGATCACCTCAACGCCGGGCGGCAATGCCGTGCTGGCGTAACCGGTGATGAACAGCACCGGAAGTCCTGGGATACGCTCGCGCGCCACCTCGGCCACCTGTCGGCCGTTCATGCCATTCGGCAAGCCAACGTCGGTCACCAGCAGGTCCGGCATCGCCCTGCTCAGAACGCGCAGCGCATCCGGCCCGTCCCGTGCCTCCAGCACCACAAGGCCCAGCTCGCGCAGGCGGTCGACGGCCGGGCCGCGCACCGCGTCCTCGTCGTCGACCAGCAACACAGTTCCGCGCGCCTGCGCCGAGGCGGGGGCGGGAAGGGGCGGTGCCACGGCCGCGACCGCCGCGGCCTCGTGCAGCGGCAGGAGGAGGCGGATCGTGGTGCCGCGCCCGGGCTTGCTCTCGATCCGCACCAGCCCGCCGGACTGCCGCACGAAGCCATAGATTTGGCTCAGCCCCAGGCCGGTGCCCTGGCCCTGCGGCTTGGTGGTGAAGAACGGCTCGAACACCCGCCCCAGCACCTCCGGCGGGATGCCGATCCCAGTGTCCGCGACCGAGATCTCCACGAAGGTACCTGGCACGGCCTCCCGGTTCGGGATCTGCGCGGCCGAGAGGCGCACCTCTTCTGTGCGGATCATGAGCCGCCCGCCCTCGGGCATGGCGTCGCGGGCGTTGATGCAAAGGTTCAGCAGCGCGCTTTCCAGCTCGTTCGGGTCACACAGCACGGTGCCACGGCCGTCGCGCAGGGTCAGCTCGACAGCGATCCCTGGCCCCATCGTGCGGCGGATCAGGTCCGTCAGCCCCGCGACCAGACCGTCCGCGTCCACCTGTTTCGGCATCAGGCGCTGCCGCCGGGCGAAGGCGAGCAGGCGCCGCGTCAGTCCCGCCGCACGCTCCGCCGCGCCATGGGCCGCTTCCAGGAAACGCCCGGCGCCCTCGGCGTGGCCCTGCCCGATCTGGCGGCGCGCCATGTCGATGCCGCTCAGAATGCCTTGCAGCATGTTGTTGAAGTCATGCGCGATGCCGCCGGTGAGCTGCCCCACTGCCTCCATCTTCTGCGCCTGACGCAGGCTCTCCTCGGCGGCCATCAGCTCCGCCGTGCGCGCGTCCACCAGCGCCTCCAGCTCCTCCTGGCTGCGGACCAGCACCTCGCGCGCCCGCATCATGTCCTCGATATCGGTGCAAATGCCGAACCAGCGGGCGATCCGGCCTTGCGGATGCCGCTCATCCGGCGTGTCGCGCACCGGCACCCCGCGCGCGATGAACCAGCGGTAGGCGCCGTCCGCACCGCGGAGGCGGTACTCGATCTCGTAATCCTCCCCGGTCTGCGCGCTGTGCCGCCAGCGCTCCTGCGTCCGCGACAGGTCATCGGGATGAACGACAATGGTCCAGCCCTCGGCCTCGCTCTGGTCGTGGGAAAGGCCAGTGTACTGGTACCAGCGCCAGTTGTAGTAGTCGTGGTGGCCGTCGGCACGGGCGGTCCAGGCGATCTGCGGCACCGCATCCACCATGGCGCGCAGGCGGGCCTCGCTCTCCAGCAGCCGCCTTTCGGCCTCCTTGAGGTCGGTGATGTCGTGCCCGATGCCGCCGATGCGGCGCACGCTGCCCCCTTCGTCCATCAAGGGGAAGTCAGTGTTGCGGAGCCAGCGGACCACGCCGTCACTCGGCCGCCTGACCCTGTACTCGAAGGTGACGTGCTCCCCCAGATGCACGCGGCGGATGGCGCTGATCGCATGCTGCCGGTCCTCCGGCACGATCAGCTTGATCCAGCTTCGGAAGTTGTCGCCCGAGAGGGCTTCCTCCCGGCTCAGGCCATAGATCGTCTCGAAGGCTGGCGTCAGGTACGTCCATTGCAGCGTCTCGGCGTCGCGGATCCAGAGGACGTCCTGTGATGCCTCGCCGAACTGACGCAGACGCTCCTCGCTTTCGCGAAGACTTTCCTGGCCCCGCCGCTGCTCGATCAGGTCGGCCGCCTGCCGGGCCAGCAGATCGAGAGAACGCAGCTGATCGTCGCTTGGCCGATGTTCCGAAGCGCGCCAGTGCGTGTTGAGCATGCCGATCGGCGATCTGTCGCGCGACAGCAGCGGCGTCGCCTGAGCCGAGCGAAGCCCCGCCTCGACATGCATCCGGCAGGCCTCGTCGGCCTCATCTTTGTCGAAATCGACGAAAGTGCGCTGGCCCGTCCTCAGCCCGATGCCACATGCCGTGTTGCTGCTGGCATCGATGCGACGGAAGTGGTTGGTCATCCCGGCCTCCAACCCCTGGCTGACCAGCAACAACAAGGATCTGGTTTCGGGATCAAAGACCTGTACCGTCCCGGCATCGGCCTCGGTGATGGCCACAGCCGTGGACAGGATTTGTTCGTAGATCGCCGGGACACTCTCTTCCGTGACCATCCGCGCCGCCAGGTCCCGCAGCAAGGCGGCGCGTCCGAGTTCCGCCTCAAGATGCGCCTCGCTCCGGCGGAGGGCCGCCTCAGCCGCCTTGCGGTCGGTGATGTCGCTGATGACGCTGACGCATCCCGTCACGCGGCCTGCTTCGTCGCGGGTTGGCACTGTGGCGACGTTCGTCCAACGCTCGCGTCCGTCATCGTCGGTGTAGAGCATCTCCTGTCCGGGCACGACGCTCTCGCCCCGCAGCGCGCGGGCCCCGGGATAAGCATCCGGCTCGAGCAACCGGCCACGCGCATCCCACGCCTGCCACCGGCTTCCACGCTCCGGATCGCGCGACGGGATGGTTCCGGCCGGAAGGAAGCGCCGATACTCGCTGTTGGCGAGGACCGCCTTGCCCGCGAGATCGATCACCGCGACACCAGCGGGTACGCTCTCGAAGGCAGCCGCCAGGCGCGCCTCGCTCGCACGCAGTGCCTGCTCCGCGAGGTGCCGCTTGGTGACGTCCTGGCCGATCTTCTGGAAGCCGCGCAGTTCTCCCGCCTCGTCCCGGAGCGCCACGACCGATCCCTCGATGAACACACGGGCACCGTCCTTGCGCAGGTGCCAGCGCACATTGGGCGCTGAACCATCTTGGCGCGCGGCGTCGAGCTCCGCCCGCGGCAGGCCAGCCTCGCGGTCTTCTGGCGTGAACAGGATGGCGCCCGGCTGGCCGATCGCCTCCTCCGCCGTCCAGCCGAAAACGGCCTCCGCGCCCGGCAGCCAGTCGGTGATGCGGTCCTGCGGGTCGGTGAGGACAATGGCGTAGTCGCGCGCGGCCTCGACGATGGTGCGGAAGCGTTCCTCGGTGGCGCCGAGGGCCTGCAGCTTGAGGAGGCGGTCGATCACCGGTCCCAGGATGGTGGCATAGGTCCGCAGAAACTGGATGTCCTCGTCGTCGAAGGCCCGTGGCTCGGGGGCGTCGACCTGGAGGAGGCCGAACGGCCGCCCGCCCGGCAGGAAGATGGGCACGTTGGCCAGCGCCCTGACACCGGCCTCCCTCATGAAGGCCGGGAAGCCAAAGCGGGTCTCGCTGATGAGGTCGTTGGTGATGACCGGCTCGCCCGCCTTGATGGAGTAGGTCTCGGACGAGTGATCGCCCAGGGGCAGGCGCACGCGCCCGACCACATCCTTGCTCCAGCCGACGCCCGCGCGCACGAAGAGGGTCTGGCCCTTGCTTTCGATCTCCAGGACCTTGGCGCGCCCCGTGCCAAGCGCTGCGGCGACGAGGTGGCATGCTTGGGTCAGTACGGCATCGAGGTCGTCCGAGCGCAGGGCGAACTCGCCGAAGTCGGCGAGCACCCTTTGCCGCGTCCTCAGCCAATTTTGGTCACACATCTACGCCCCCTGAACGCGGTGCGTCTCGTCTCCTGGAGAGTGCGCTTCGCTGCGCCCAAATCAAGCTAACGCGCGGCGAGCCCGGGCGATGCCGGGCATCTGCATGGGTGCCGGCCGGGCGCCAGGGATTGTCCGGGGATCGGCGGCCGGCTTTGGTGAAAGCCAGCCTGCCCCCATTCCGCCTGTTCCGCAGGAAAGTGGCCGTTCAGCGGCGGCCCAGACTGGGCAGCTTCCGGCCTGAGGGCGGTCTTCCCCTCGGCAGCGGCGCTCATCCTGCCGCGAAGCGGAACCCGCTGCTGAGCTGCGCTCCTTATTCCATTGCCGAAGTCCGGCGAGCCATCAGGGCATTACCAGCGTCACCGCTCAAGCAGGCGCCGCATCTTCCGAACGGCGCTGTCTGGTGTTGTCATCACGGGCTTTCCGGTCGCGGCGGCAATGGCCGGCGCCGCGGAAGCCAGGCTGAACTGGGCCAGCGCGATGACGTCACAGTCTGACAGGGTGGAAGCTGCCTCCGCGGCGAGGCGGTTGTGGGTCCCGGTGTCACCGGCATCCAGCGCCTCCAGCGCGCCCTCGATCCAGTGCGGCCGCAGCCTGGTTCCGGCGGGGAACTCGGGCGGCATGGACCGCAAGGTCGGCGCGAAACTGGCCAGCAGCCCGATGGTGCCGCCGGCGGCCACGGCCTCTTCGATCATGGCCTCGTTGGGCTTCAGCACCGGGATCGGCGCCAACGCCGCGCGGCATGCCTCAATGCAGGGGCCGAAGGCTGAGCAGGTGAACAGGATGCCATCCGCGCCGGTGCCTACCGCATAGCGTGCCAGGCTGAGGAAGCGGTCGGTCATCGCATCCGTCAGCGCACCATCCCGCATCAGGTCGGCTGAAAGGCTGTCATCCAGCAGGTTCATCAGGCGGGCCTCCGGCCAGAGGCGCGAGAATGCCTCCTCCACCGGGGGCGGCGAATGGCGCAGGGCGTGGATCAGGGCAATCCGCATGGAACCTCCAGGAATGATCCATTCGTATCATCATAAATAATAATAGGGCAAATATGAAATAAACGTTGCATATCTTTGGTGGCCGGTGCGACGGTGATGGCCATGAGCGACGAGACACCGCTGTCTGCCCTGCGCCGCGCCATGCCCGATTTGCCGCCACGCCTGCGGGAGGCCGCCCGCTACGTCGCGCGCTACGACTACGATGCCGCCACGCGGTCGATGCGCGAATTGGCGCAGGCGGCTGGCACCAATCCGGCCACCTTCACGCGCCTGGCGCAGGCGCTGGGCTACAGTGGATGGGAGCCGCTGCGGGATGCGCTGATCGAGGCCCGCCGCACCGGCCCGGAAACGCCCTTCTCCGGGCGCTTGCGGCAGGCCACGGCTCGCCCGCCTGGCGCGCCTCCCCCGGCCGCACAGCTTTCCGCCGAGATGCTGGCCGCCGATCTTGCCGGCCTGTCACAGCTCGATCCGGAACCGATCCTGGCAGCCGCCACAGCCTTGCATGAGGCCCCGCGCATCTGGGTGGCAGGCTACCGCTCCTGCCGCGCGGTGGCGCAGCTGCTGCACTACCAGCTCCGCCTGTTCCGGCCGGACAGCGTCCGGCTGATCGGCGGCGCCGGGCCGGAGGATCTCGACCTTGGGGATTTCCGCGCCGGCGATGTGGTGGTGCTGATCGGCTTCGTGCCCTACTCGCGCTCCATTGTCGTCGCGGCGCGCATGGCGCGTGCGGCCGGCTGCACGGTAGTGGCCCTGGCGGACCGGGCCGATGCCCCGGTGGCGGCCGGCGCGTCCCACCTGCTGCTGTTCGAGGCCGATCGTACTCCGGCCTTCTTCCCCAGCCTCACGGGTGCGCTCGCGCTCGCGCAGGCACTGGCCGCCGCCACCTTTTCTCTGGGCGGGGAGGCGGCGTTGCTGTCGCTGCGCGAGACCGAGGCCAAGCTCGCGGCCCTTTCCGCCTATATGCCTGACCAGGACCCCACGCCATGAACGACATCACCACCGCGCCCCGCCGCTCTCGTGTGCTGCACCGGTCCTCCCGTGCCAGGCCGCCGCTGGCGGTGGGCGGGCACGGCGTGTGGCTGGTGGAGCAAGGCGGGCGGGAGGTTCTCGACGCTTCCGGCGGCGCCGCCGTCTCCTGCCTCGGCCATCAGCATCCACGCCTGGTCGAGGCCATCAAGCGGCAGGCGGACCGGCTCTGCTACGCCCATACCAGCTTCTTCTCCAACGAGCCCGCCGAGGCGCTGGCGGAAGAACTGGTGGGGCACGAGCCGGGCGGGCTGGCCCAGGTCTACTTCGTCTCCGGCGGTTCGGAGGCAGTGGAAACGGCGCTGAAGCTGGCCCGGCAGTATTTTCTGGAAGTCGGTCAGCCCCAGCGTAGCCGCTTCATCGCGCGGCGGCAGAGCTACCACGGTAACACGCTGGGGGCATTGGCGGCGGGCGGTAATGCCTGGCGCCGGGCGCCCTACGCACCCCTCCTGTCGGACGCCTTCAGCCACGTCTCGCCGGCCTTCGCCTATCGCGAACAACGGGAGGGCGAGGACGAGGCCGCCTTCACCGCCCGCCTCGCCGCCGAGCTGGAAGCAGAGTTCCTGCGGCTCGGCCCACAGAACGTCGCGGCATTCATCGCGGAGCCGGTGGTGGGCGCGACCGCCGGCTGCGTGCCGGCGCCGGAAGGCTATTTCCGCGCGGTGCGCGAGATCTGCGACCGTCATGGCGCGCTGCTGATCCTGGATGAGGTGATGAGCGGCATGGGCCGCACCGGCACGCTCCATGCCTGGGAACAGGAAGGCATTGCGCCCGACCTGCAGGCCATCGCGAAGGGGTTGGGCGGCGGCTACCAGGCCATCGGCGCCGTGCTGCTCTCCGGCCGCATCGCCGATGCCATCGAGCAGGGCAGCGGCGCCTTCCAGCACGGCCATACCTATCTGGCGCATCCGATCGCCTGCGCCGCCGCGCTGGAGGTGCAGCGGGTGATCCGGGAGGATGGCTTGCTGGCCAATGTCCAGGCCATGGGCGCGCTGCTGGAGGCGAAGCTCCACGAGCGCTTTGGCAACCACGCGCATGTCGGCGACATCCGTGGCCGCGGGCTGTTCCGCGCCATCGAGCTGGTGGCGGACCGCACCAGCCGAGCCCCCTTCGACCCCGCGCGGCAGCTGAACGCACGGATCAAGAAGGAAGCCTTCGCGCGTGGGTTGGCCTGCTACCCCGGCGGCGGCACGATGGACGGCGCGCGGGGCGACCATGTGATGCTGGCCCCTCCCTACATCATCTCCGCCGCCGAGATCGACCTCATCGTCGAGCGCCTTGGGGAGGCGGTGGACGCCGCCATCGCCGGCTGAGGCACGGCCGCGCCGGCCCCGGCGCGGCTCCTTCCGCCCCTTCACGCGAGGCATTGGCCACGATGCGGGACCATCATCTTTCTGGCACAGCCTCTCTCGCCGCGGGCGAGGATGTGGGGCCGCTCTGCGACGAGCCTGTCGGCATCAAGAACATCATCGACATGGCTGGCTTGCCGGCCGCCTGCCATTCGCGCATCCTGCTCAACAACATCGCGCGTGAGGATGCCGAGGTGGTTCGACGGCTACGCCAGGCAGGCGCCATCGTGATCGGCAAGGACCACAACCCCGGCGGGCCGCCTTCGGTCTCGGCGGTCAGCGTGGCGGCGAGGCTGCTGCGCGTCTGCGCCGCGCTCGAACAGATAGGGCGGGGCGTGCCCCGCCTGCCGGATCAACCCGTTTTCTCCGACAAAGGTGCAACATGAAAGCTCTGATGCTTGCTGGTGGTCTGCTGCTCGCCGCCGCCGGCGCCCATGCCGCGACGCTGGATACCGTGAAGCAGCGCGGCACCCTGGCCTGCGGTGTCAGCACCGGCTTCGCTGGCTTCTCCACCCCCGACAGCCAGGGCAATTACCGTGGCATCGATGCCGACTATTGCCGCGCCATCGCCGTCGCCGTGCTGGGCGACGCCACCAAGGTGCGCTTTGTCGGGCTGACGGCGCAGAACCGCTTCACCGCCCTGCAGTCGGGCGAGGTGGACGTGCTGCTGCGTAACTCCACGCAGACCTTCCTGCGCGATGCGAGCATCGGCCTGCATGCCGGGCCGGTGAACTTCTACGATGGCCAGGGCTTCGCGGTGAAGCGCGATGCCGGCGTCACCAAGGTGGCCGAGCTGAATGGTGCCAGCGTTTGCGTGGCCCAGGGCACGACGCATGAGTCGACTCTCGGCGATTATGCCCGCGCCAACAAGGTGACGTTCCAGCCGGTGGTGTTCGAGCGCGTGGACACCATGTACCAGGCCTTCTTCGCCGGGCGCTGCGACGCGATGACGCAGGATGCCTCCGCCCTGGCCGGCGCTGTCAGCGTCGCACCCAACCCGGCCGACTATGTGGTGCTGCCCGAGACCATCTCGAAGGAACCGCTCGGCCCCTTCACCCGCAACGGTGACGACCAGTGGTCCACCATCGTCGCCTGGGTGCATTACGGCCTTGTGGAGGCCGAGGAAGCAGGCGTGACGCAGGCCAATGCCGAGGAACAGGCCAAGGGCGGCAACCCCGTGGCGCAGCGTCTGCTGGGCACGTCGGGCGAGTTCGGCAGCCGCATCGGGCTGGACAACCGCTGGATGCTGAATGCCATCAAGGCCGTGGGCAACTACAGCGAGGTGTTCGAACGCAATGTGGGCAGTGGCAGCGCCCTGAAGCTGCAGCGGGGCCGCAACGCGCTCTGGTCCCAGGGCGGCATGATGTACGCCATTCCTTTCCGCTGATCACCGTACGCTCGCCCACTACGGCCCGGTCCTCTACCATCAGGAGGACTGAATCAGGTCGCCACGCCGGCCTCAACGACGGGCCCTTCAAGGGAATCGGAGCGCAGCGGGCTTAGCGGCGCGAGATGCCTCTCGTGTTCTTCACGATGATGCACTCATGCCCTGGCTTGCTGCGCTTCAGCCCAGGCCGCATCCCCTGCATCGGAAGACGCGGGCGGCCCGGGCCACTGCCCCCTCGTCAGGGCCACTGATGCGGCACGGCGAGGAAATGGCGGACGACAGGCGGCGCCTCGCCCTCGTGGAAGCGGAGGGCGGCCGCCTGTACGTCCGCACCGGCGCGGGACACCCGGTGGTGCTGCCGCAGGTGTTCGGCCCAGGACTCCACAGTGAACCATTCCAGCATCCGCCGGGGGTCGGCGGCATCTTCCGTGATGCCCCAGCCATAAGCGCCATCTTGCCGGCGGGACGCGGCCAGGCGGTACAGGGCCGCCACGAAGGCCTGCCGGTTCTGCGGCGCGACGCGATACTCGATCAGGACCATCACCGGGCCGCGGTCATGCGCGACCGGCGCGGCCAGCAGGGGCTCAGGCCAGTGATTGGAGGGCTGCAGCTCGGCATCCCCCTTGGGCAGGCGAATGCGATGAAAGGCCAGGGCGAAAACCACCAGGGCCGCGCCGCCCACCAACAGCGTGCTTGGCACGTCCAGCACCTCCGCCAGCGCACCCCATGCGAGGCTGCCTGCGGTCATGGCGCCATTGAACACGGTGAGATAGACAGCCAGTGCGCGGCCCCGCACCCAGTTGGGCAGAATAGCCTGCGCGGTGCCGTTCAGCGTGGTCAGCGCCACGATCCAGGCCGTTCCGAGCAGCAGCAGCGCCAGCAAGGCGATCCAGCGCGGGGGTGCCAGCGACAGCACAACCATGACCGCTGCTGTGGTGAGGGCCGAGAACAACAGCAATCCGTCCGCGTCCAGCCGCGTCCGCAGGCGCGGCAGCAGCAGCGCGCCGCCGATGGCGCCCAGGCCCACCGCGCCCAGCAGGATGCCGTAGAAGCCGGCGTCCCCGCCCAGAAGGTTGCGCGCCACCAGCGGCAGCAAGGCCCAGACGGCGCTGGCGAAAGCAAAGAACACCGCCGCGCGCAGCAGCACCACATGCAACTCACGGCTTGCCACGGCGTAGCGAAGGCCGGCGCGGAAGGCACCGCCGAAGTTCTCCGCCAGCGGGTCCTCGGCCTTGGCGGGCCGTTTCCACCACAGCAGTGCGGCAATGACGAGCACATAGCTCGCAACATCCGCGCCATAGGTCAGGCCGGCACCGAAGGCGGCCAGCAGCAGCCCGCCCAATGCCGGGCCGATGGCGCGGGCGATGTTGATGCCGAGCGAGTTCAGCGCCACGGCACTCTTCACGTCCTTGGCCGGCACCAGCTCCGGCACGATGGCTTGCCAGGTGGGGCCCATCAGCGCAGCGCCGATGCCGCCCAGGAAGGTCAGCCCGACCAAGCTGGCCACCGACATGGTGCCTGTCAGGGCCATCGCCATCAGGGAGAGGCTGACGCAGCCCAACAGCACCTGAACGGCGATGAGAAAGCGGCGCCGGTCGAGAATATCCGTCAGCACGCCGGCCGGGATGGCCAGCAGGAAGACCGGCAAGGTGCCCGCGGCCTGGATGAGCGACACGGCCGCGGGACCGGCGGCGAGGTCCGTCACCAGCCAGGCGCTGGCGACATCGCGCATGAAGCTGCCGGTATTGCCCAGCACGGTGGCTACCCAGATCACCGCGAAGGTCGTCTGGCGCAGCGGCGCGAAGGGGCCGGAGGCAGCGGGGGTATCAGTGCTCATGAGGCGTGCGGTCCCAAAGCGCGACGAGCAGGAAGGCGCCGGCGAGGCCCAGATGCTCGTAGAAGGCATTGGCGGTCATGAAGCGCGCTTGTCCCACCGGCAGAGACCAGTAGCGGTTGGCGATGAAGGTGGCCGCCAGGGTAAAGGCGGCCAGCAGCAGCGCGCCCAGCCAGCGCAACCGCCCGGTCAGCACCATGGCGCTGGCCGCCAGTTCCAGCGCGATGGTCATGGCCGCCGCGACGGATGGCAGCGGCAGGCCGAAATGCATGGCCTCCGCCACCGCGCCGGGATAATCCAGTGCCTTGTTCAGCCCGCCCTGGATATAGGCGGCGCAAAGGCCGAGCAGGCCGATCCAGGCAAGCAGCGGGTGCCAGCGTGCCATGGTTCAGAAGGCCCAGCAGGAGCAGCCGAGCGCGCCCCAGAAGCCCTGGTCTTTGCCGGCGGGGCTGCTGGCCGCCCAGGCGCGGGCATGCTCGTGCCCATGCACGCCGCAGGCGGCGTCGCAGCAGCGCGCCACGGCACGGGCGAAGGCGCCCTTGGCCGGGGCCGCC
>NZ_JACTUZ010000091.1 GCF_014490445.1 Pseudoroseomonas ludipueritiae
CGCCTGTTGCCGTTGCGCGCCCCGCGCCCGCTCCGGCACCGCGCCCGGCCGCTCCGGTGGCACCGCCGGCACGCAAGCCGATGCCGGTTCCCAACGCCGTGGTGCGCCCCTTCCCGCGCAGCGGCGCCCGCACCTGCTGCTGGCCAATTGGCGAGCCAGGAACACCGGATTTCCGTTTCTGCACCGGCGATGCGATGACCGGGAAGCCCTACTGCCCCGAGCATGCCGCCGTGGCTTATGTGAAGGTGCGCGACCGCCGCGAGGACGCCGCCTGAATCCCATCCGGCACCGCGCCATGCGGTGCCGGTTTTGCAAGGGCGTGGCGCTGCCGCTCACCCGACCGGCGTTTCGCGGATGCCGATCATCCGCCGCCGGACCCTGGCCGAGAGCCAGTCGATCACCCCCACTGTCACCACCATCATCAGGATGATGAAGGCCACTTCGTCCCAGTGGCGCACCTTGATGCGTTCGGCGATCTGCAAGCCGATGCCGCCCGCGCCCACCACGCCCAGAATGGCGGCGGAGCGTGTGTTGCTCTCGAAGAAATACAAAGCCTGCGCCAGCATCACCGGCAGCACCTGCGGCAGCACGCCGAAGCGGATGGCCTGCAAGCGGCTGCCACCGGCGGCGACGATGCCCTCGCTCTGCCGCTTCTCGGCATTCTCGATGGCCTCGGCATAAAGTTTGGCCAGCACGGCGGTATCGCTGGTGAAGATGGCCAGCACGCCCGCCAGCGGCCCCAGCCCCACCGCGCGCACATAGGCCAGTGCCCAAATCAACTGGTCCACGCCGCGCACACCGTCGAAGAAGCGCCGCACCGAGAAGCGCAGCAGCGTGACGGTGACGATGTTGCGCGCGCCCAGGAAGCCCAGCGGCACCGCCACCAGTGCCGCCATCACCGTGCCCAGGAAGGCCATGGCGACACTTTCCGCCATGCCCTTCATGATGTCCCACCACAATTCGCCGGGGCTGGGCGGGATCATCAGCCGGACGATGGTGGCGAGGCCCGAGAGCCCGTTCCAAAGCCGGCGCGGCGTGATGTCGAACCACCACAGCAGCGTGCCCAGCCAGAGGATGAAGGCGGCGCCCAGCAGCCAGCGCAGCAGCCGCGTGCCACCCGTGGGGCCGAAGGCGCGCGGCAGCTTGGAGTGCCACTGCGCGATCTCCTCGGCGGTCATGCCAGCGGGGCGCATCAATGGCCCTCCGCCGCGCCGATGACGCGGTGGCGCAGCTTCTCGGAGAGGTAGTCGATGGCAAAGACGCTGAGGATGATCAGCACCACGATGGCGCTGATTTCCTCATAATAATTGGAAGCGATCACCAGGTTCAGCTCCTGCCCGATGCCGCCGGCGCCGACAAAACCGATGACGCTGGCACCACGCACATTGATTTCGAAACGCAGCAGTCCGTAGCTGATGAGATTGGGCGCCACCTGCGGCAGGATGGCGTAGCGGCAAGCCTGCGCCCAATTGGCGCCGGAAGCGCGCAGCCCTTCCCAGGGGCGCAGGTCGGCATTCTCCACCACCTCGGAAAACAGTTTTCCCAAGGCGCCAGCAGTGTGGATGAAGATCGCCAGGATGCCTGCCAGCGGCCCAACGCCGAAGGCCCAGACGAAGATCAACGCATAGACGATCTCCGGCACCGTGCGCATCGCCTCCAGCCCGCGCCGCGTCAGCACATTGACCGTGCGCGTGGGCGCGATGTTGCGCGCGGCGGGAAAGGCCAGCAGCAGCGCCACCGCCGCGCCGGCCAATGTCGCCAGCGCCGCCATTTGCGAAGTCTGCAGCAGCAGCCAGGCCCAATCGTCCAGCCGGTAGAACCAGAAGGCGATGCTGCCTTCCGTATCCGTGCCGGAGAAGAGCGTTGCCCAGCGCAGCGAAGGCAACAACTTATAAAAATACTCGCCCACGCGCGGCAGGCCCGCCGCCAGCGAGGATGGGTAGAATTCGCTCATCCAGCCCGCCGCCCAGAGGCAGAGGGCAAGGATGGCCAGCCCCGTCAGCGTGGCCCGCCGGCGTTGCCGGCGCTGGGCCTGGAAGGCGGCCTCGCCCCGCGCCAGCAGGGCGGGGTCGGCGGTGGTCGCGCTCATGGGGCTGGGCTCATGCGTTTTAGTCCCGGCGGCGCCGTGCCGCCGCCTCCTCGCGTCGCATTTCGATGAAGATCTCGTAGTCCTCGTGCCGGCCCTCGCGGTAACCGGTGCCGGGGCCACGGGTGATCTGCTGGTAGATGTCCGGATGCGCCTTGGGCAGCGCCAGGAAGAACAGCTTCAGGTCTTCCTTGGCCTCCGCCGGCAGATCGGCGCGCACGGTGATGGGGCCGGTGGCAATGGGCTCGGAGGTCCAGATGACGCGGATATCGCTCATCTTCAGCAT
Organism: Pseudoroseomonas ludipueritiae; assembly: GCF_014490445.1. Classification (GTDB taxonomy): domain Bacteria; phylum Pseudomonadota; class Alphaproteobacteria; order Acetobacterales; family Acetobacteraceae; genus Pseudoroseomonas; species Pseudoroseomonas ludipueritiae. The sequence goes on from NZ_JACTUZ010000091.1 coordinate 2,373, forward strand.
CCCCTTCTCCACCATCGCGCGCAGGTTGCCGCGGGTGAAGCCGGTGCTCTCGTCGCCCAGGCCGGAGGCCCAGGTGCAGGCGGCGTCGTATTGCTTCTGCAGCACCGCCACCACGCCCTGCTCATGCCCGCCCGCGAAGCCGGTGCGGGAGAAATAGCTGTTCACGTCGATCCCCTGCCGCCGCAGCGCCGTGCGCGGCACCAGATAGCCGGAGGAGGAATTGGGGTCCGCCCAGGCCAGGGAATGCCCCTTCATGCCGGCGAGGTCCGCGATGCCGCTATCGGCCCGCGCCACCATCACGGCGCGGTAGTAGATGGAACCGTCATCTTCCTCCGGCACCACCAGCGGCTCGACGCCGCCCTTGGTTTCCATCCAGGCGGCGGCATAGGCGGTGGAGCCGAGCGAGGCGATCTCCACCTGCTTGGCATCGAAGGCCTGGATGGCGCCGGCATAGTCGCTGGCCGGCAGGGTGCGGACGGGAATGCCGAAGGTCTCCTGCATCAGCGCGCGGTAGCCCTCGAAGCGCGCCAGCCGGTCGGCCTCGTTCTCGCCGCCCATCAGGGCGATGTTCAGGTGCCGCACCTGCTCCGCCCAGGCGCGGCGGCCGGGCTGCGGAAAGGCGACATCGGCATCGGCGCTGCGTCGCAGGCGCGGCGTGCCGCCCTGGGCATGGCCAAGGGCTGGCAGCAGCGTGGCGCTGGCGGCGAGGGAGAGGATCTGGCGGCGATTCACGGGCATCGGAAGCTACACTTTCGGAGCGGCGCGGAAGGCGCGGGGCGGCAAGACTAAGCCCCGTCACCGCCCCGCGACCAGCGCGGCGGCGCAGGCGGCTGTCATGCCGCCCGCGCCACCGGCCTCACGAACGGCGGCGCCGCTCGGCCGCTTCCTCGCGCCGCAGCTGCACGATGGGGTCGAACATCTCGTGCGTCACCTCGGCATAGCCCTTCCCGCCACCCTTCTCGATCTGCTCGTAGATGGCGGGGTGGGCGGTCGGCAGCGCCAGGTGGAACTGCTTGAAGTCGGCCTTGAAGGCGGCCGGCAGGTCGCTGCGCACCACCAGCGGGCCATTGGGGATGGGGCGGGACTTCCAGATGAGGCGCATGTCGCTCATCTTCAGCATCCCCTTCTCCACCATGGAGCGCAGGTTGCCGCGGCTGTAGCCCTCGGCCTCGTCGCCCAGGCCGGAGGCCCAGGTGACGGCGCCGTCATACTGGCCCTGCTGCACCGCCACCACCGCCTGCTCATGCCCGCCGGCGAAGCCGGTGCGGGAGAAGTAGTTGTTGATGTCGATGCCGGCGCCACGCAGCTCTGAGCGCGGGATCAGATAGCCCGAGGTGGAATTCGGGTCGGCCCAGGCCAGCGACTTGCCGCGCATCTGATCCAGGCTGGTGATGCCGCTGTCGCGGCGCACGATCAGCACGGAGACATAGGCGATGGAGCCATCCTGCTCGCGCGGCACCACCAGCGGCTCCACGCCACCATTGGTGTCCAGCCAGGTGCCGGCATAGCCGGAGGCGCCCATGGAGGAAGCCTCGATCTGCTTCGCCGCGAAGGCCTGCATCACGCCGGCATAATCGGCGGCGGGGTAGAGGCGCGCCGGCACCTTGAAGGTGCTCTCGATCAGCTTGGCGTAGTCGCCGTAGCGGCCGAGGCGGTCGGCCTCGTTCTCGCCGCCCAGCAGGCCGAGGCGGATCTGCGGCACATCCTTCGCCCAGGGGCGCTCGCCAGCGGCGGGCATGGCGACGGCGGCGGCATCCTGCGCGCGCAGGGATGCGGGCAGCAGCAAGGAACCGGCCGCGAAGGCGGCCAGGGAACGGCGCGTGATCATCGGACACTCTCCAGGGTTTCGCGGCCCGCCGGCGGCGGGCGCGGCAATCAGGCCGGCAAGGCGGCTTCCCTCACCGGGGCCAGGGCGGGCGCGGTCATCTCCGGCGCCGCGTCGAACTCGTCTTCCGAGACGCCGTAGATGTCCCGGATGCGCGCGGCGGTCAGCGCGGCGGGGGCGCCATCGAACATCACGCGCCCCTTCTGCATCGCAACGATCCGGTCGCAGTAATGCCGCGCCGTCTCCAGGTGGTGCAGGTTGCAGAGCACGGTGATGCCGTCGCGCTTGTTCACGTCGCGCAGCGCCTCCATCACCACCTGGGCGTTGCGCGGGTCCAGGCTGGCGATAGGCTCGTCGGCCAGGATCAGCTTGGGCTGCTGCATCAGCGCGCGGGCGATGGCCACCCGCTGCTGCTGCCCGCCCGAAAGCGTATCGGCGCGCTGCAAGGCCTGGTCCGCCAGGTCGAAGCGCGCCAGGGCGGAGAGCGCCATGGCCCGCTCGGCGGCCGAGAAGCGCTTGAACAGCGTGGCGACCGTGGCGCCGAAGCCGCGCCGGTGGTTCAGCCGCCCCACCAGCACATTGGTCAGCACATCCAGCCGCTGCACCAGGTTGAACTGCTGGAAGATCATGGCGCAATCGGTGCGCCAGTCCCGCAGCTCCTGGCCACGGAGCGCCGTGACCTCGGTGCCATCGTGGATGATGCGGCCGCTGCTGGGCTCGGTCAGGCGGTTGACCATGCGCAGCAGCGTGGACTTACCCGCGCCGGAACGACCGATGACACCGACCATCTGCCCCGCCGGCACGGAAAGGCTGACCCCATCCACCGCGGTATTGGCGCCGAAGCGGCGCGTGAGACCCTCAAGCTGCAGCATCGAATGCCCTTTGCCTTGCCCGGCCGTATAGGCGCCGCGCGTGACAGTCGGATGACCCGGCGGTGACATCCATGTGGAACCCGCTCCGGGCCGAAACCACCCCCGCCGCGCCCCGTTGTTACCGCCTCATCGCCCCAGCAGCACCAGCACCACGCCCGCCACGATGCCGAGGGCGCCCAGCACCTCCTGCCGCTTCAGGCTTTCCTTCAGGTAGAAGCGGCTGAAGAGCAGCGTGAACAAAATCTCGGTCTGCCCCACGGCGCGCACCATGGCCACCGGCGCCAGGGCGAAGCCGGTGAACCAGCAGGCCGAGCCGCAGGCCGAGAGCGCGCCCACCGGAAAGCTGTCGCGCCAGGTGCGGAAGACGGCGCGGAACTGCTCCGGCTCCTTCCAGGCCAGCCAGGCGCCCTGCATCACCGTCTGCATGGCATTGGCGACGCAGAGCGTGGTGATGGCGCGCAGCACCGCGTCCGGATGGTCGAGTTCCAGATTGGCGGATTTGATGAAGATGGCCGTCACCGCGAAGCCCGTGCCGGCGCCGAAGCCGCAGAGCGCCGCCGGCTGCACCGTGGCCCGCAGCAGCTCCCGCCCTGTCATGTTCCGCCCCGCCAGCGAGAGGTAGAGCACCCCGCAGACCCCCACCACGATGCCGAGCGTGGAGAGCAGGGAAATCCGCTCCCCCAGCAGCACCAGGGCCAGGATGGCGCCCTGCACCGCCTCGGTCTTGGAATAGGCCGTGCCCACCGCGAAGCCGCGTGGCCCGAAGGACATGATCAGCAGGTTGGTGCCAATGATCTGCGTCAGCCCGCCCAGGGCGGCATAGAGCAGGAAGCCCCAGCCGAGGATCGCCGGCGGCGCATCCCCGATCAGCAGGCAATAGCCACCCAGCAGGATCAGCCCGAAGGGAATGCCGTAGAGGTAGCGCACCACCCCCGCGCCATTCACCGAAAGCTGCCCCCGGAGCCGCTGCTGCAAGGCGGTCCGCCAGGTCTGGAACAAGGCGGCGGACAGGGTGGCGGCGATCCAGAGCGGCATGGGGGCGATAGTCCAGGCAAAGTCGGAGGGCGCAGGCTGGCCGGGATCGGCCCCGCTGTCGAGTATGCGCCGCCAGGGCTTTCCTTCCCGCGCGCCCGCGTGCAGCTTGGAGGCTCACCCGCCTGACAGACAGGATCCGCCATGCTGCTGCTCATCCCCGGCCCCGTGCAAACCCGTCCCGAAGTGCGGGCGGCCATGGCCGTGGACATCGCCCCCTGGGACCGTGACTTCATGCCGGAATATGCCGGCATCCGGGACAAGGTGCGGGACCTCGCCGGCGGCATCGCCGGCCAGCACGCCTGTCTGCCGCTGCAGGGCGCCGGCCATTTCATCACGGAAGCCGCCATCCGCACCTTCGTGCCCGCCGGGGCCAAGCTGCTGCTGGTGATGAACGGCACCTATGCCGACCGCATGGCCCGCCTGGCACGGGAAGCCGGCCGCGTGGTGGTGCCGCTGGCGGTGCCCGACCACCGCAGCGTCACCCCCGCCGAGGTGGCGGAAGCCCTGGCCGCCGATCCCGCCATCAGCCATGTCGGCATCGTGTATTCCGAGACCGGCAGCGGCATCGTCAACGACGTGCCCGGCGTCGGCGCCGCCGTGCGCGCGGCGGGGCGGCGGATGATCGTGGATGCCGTCTCCGCCTTCGGCGCCCTGCCCTTCGACCTGAAGGTGCAGCCGGAAGTGGACGCGGTGGTCTTCACCTCCAACAAATGCATCGAGGGCCTGCCCGGCATCGGCTTCGCCGTCTGCCCGATCGACCGCGTCACCGCCTGCGCCGGCAACGCGGGCTCCTGGTCCTTCGACCTGTCGGACATCTATGCCACGGCGCTGCGCGCCGGCTGGGGCTCCTTCCGCTTCACGCCGCCGGTGCAGGCGCTGCATGCCTTCGGCAAGGCGCTGGAATTCTTCGAGGCCGAGGGCGGCCAGCCCGCCCGCCACGCCCGCTACCGCGAGAATGCCCGCCTGCTGCACGAAGGCATCCGCGCCCTGGGCCTGAAGCCCTACCTGGACTGGGAACACCAGGGGCCCATCATCGTCACGGTCCACCAGCCCGCCGACCCGCGCTTCACGCTGATGGAATTTGTCGAGGCCCTGAAGAAGCGTGGCGTGCTGATCAGCAACTTCTACAACACGCCAGCGCCGACCATGCGCATCGGCTGCATCGGCGACATCCACGCGGAGGATATCCGCTTCGCCCTGCGCGCCATCGCCGAGACGCTGGACGAAATGGGCATCCGGCAGCGGGACGCGGCGTAAAAGGAAAGGCCGGGGGAAGGAATTCCCCCGGGCCCCCATCTTTCTCTTCGAGCTTTCAGAAAGGCAGCGGCGCCACGTCGGGTTCCACCCAGCCGCGTCGCGCGGGCACGGAAAACAGCCGCTCCCGCGACCAATGCGCCAGCATCCAGTCCCGCCGGCCCAGCGGGCTCTCCAGCAGCGCGTTGCAGGCGGCATGCAGCGGCAAGCCGGCGGGGCAACCAGCCAGGAAGAAGGCGGCGGCGCGGAGCGAGGCCAGGGTGATGGTCTCGTGGTAGCCGCCGGTATCGGTGTTGGGCGTGCCGCTGGCCTCGTTATAGGCGCGGATCAGCCGGGGCATGTCCCGCTCCGGCACCAGTTCCGGGCAACGGGCGATGATCCAGACGGCGGCACCCACATGCGCGGCATGGGTCCAGGCTGACTTGGGCAGGCTGCGCGCCATCACGCCCTCGGCGATCCGGCGCAATTCATCATCACGGGTGAAGCTCACGATATCCTCCTGCGGTGGGGAAACACGGCGGGAGGCCGATACCTGCCAGGGACCCCGCCGGAAGAACGGCGGGTCCTGGCACTCGTGCTGAAGGGCGGAAGGGCCTAGCCCTGCTCCGCCCCGGTCGCGCGCGCCATCGCCGCCGGGTTGCGGCGGTTTTGCTGCGGCAGCGGATGGGCGGTGGCGCGGAACATGGACGGCAATATGGCGCCACCAAGGGGAAATTTCAATCTTCCCGCGCCTTGCCGCTGCCGGGCAGCCAGCGTTCGGCCACCCGCACCAGCGACAGCACGCAAAGCCCCAGCCCCGTCGCGATGCCGGCCAGCGCCCATTGCCCCAGCCCGCCGGCGATGCCGATGGCCACGGCCAGGATGATGCTGCCGGCGCTGGTCAGGTTGTGCACGCCGCCCCGCCGCGTGAAGACCAGCCCGGCACCGATGAAGCCCAGCGCCTGGTACAGCCCCTGCACCGTGCGCAGCGGGTCGGCATCGCCGCCGGCATCGCGCACCGCGTGGTGCAGCATCATGCCGGAGATCACCACCATGGCGGCGGCCAGGGACAGCATGCCATGGGTGCGGATGCCGGCCGAGAAGCCGCGCAACTCCCGGTCCAGGCCCAGGGCCATGCCCAGCAGCGTGGCGCCGCTGAGGCGCAGCAACAACTCCAGCGTCGTCAGCGAGTCGGGAAGCGTCGCCTGTTCCATAACCGCATAACGGCAAGCGAGGCGGCGGGATGCGCTTCAGCCAGGGGCGCCGGGCCTCCGGCGCCGCCGCCCTGCTCAGCCCAGGCTCGGCCGTGGCTGCGCGCAGCCCGTGCCGGCCCTGGCCGCCTTGCCAGGAGCCTGCGCGCCGCGCAGCGACTGCCCGGCGGTCTCGACCAGGAAAACCAGCGCCACCATGCCGACAAGGCAGGCCCCCATCATGTAGTAGGCCGGGATGATGGGGTTGCCCGTTTGCTCGATCAGCCAGGAATTCACCATCGGCGCCGTGCCGCCGAAGAGCGAGGTGGAGACATTATAGGCGACGGCGAAGCCCGCGAAGCGCACCGCCGTCGGGAACATCGCCGGGAAGGTGGCTGAAATGGTCGCCAGCTGCGGCGCATAGAGCAGGCCCAGCGCAGCGAAGCCGAGGATGGCGCCGGCGAAGCTCGCCTCCATCAGGTGATAGAGCGGGATCACCAGCACGAAGAGCCCGACCAGCGAGAACCACCACATTGGCTTGCGCCCCCAGCGGTCCGACAGCGCGCCCGCGAAGGGCAGCAGCACCATCATGAAGAGCATGCCGATGATGGGCACGAACAGCGCCTGCTGCGTCGAGAGCCCCAGCCGGCGCTCCAGATAGGTCGGCATGTAGCTGAGCAGCGTGTAGTTCACGACATTCAGCGCGACCACCAGCCCGCTCATCACCAGCAGCGGCTTCCAGTAATCGCGCAGCAGCGTGCCGAGCCCGGTGGAGGGGCCGCCCTCGGCCGCCTCCATCTCCTGGAAGACCGGCGTATCCTCCATCCTGGAGCGCAGATACATGCCGATCAGCCCCATCGGCCCCGCGATCAGGAAGGGCAGGCGCCAGCCCCAGTCGTGCATGGCCTCGTCCCCCAGCAGCAGGGAGAAGCCCAGCATCAGCAGCGCGCCGAAGGAAAAGCCTGCCAGCGTGCCCACTTCCAGAAAGCTGCCGTAGAATCCGCGGTGCTTGTCGGGCGCGTATTCGGCCATGAAGGTGGCCGCGCCGCCGTATTCACCGCCCGTGGAAAAGCCCTGGATCATCCGCAGCACGATCAGGATGCCCGTGGCCCAGAGCCCGATGCTGTCATAGGACGGGATCAGCCCGACGCAGAAGGTGGCGCCCGCCATCATCAGGATGGTGATGGCCAGCACCGACTTGCGCCCCAGCCGGTCCCCCAGCGGCCCCCAGAAGAAGCCACCCAGCGGCCGCACCAGAAAGGAAATGGCGAAGGTGGCCAGCGCGAAGAGCGTCGCCTCCGCCGCCTCTCCGGGAAAGAGGGCGCTGGAGATATAGACAACGCCATAGGCATAGATGCCGTAGTCGAACCATTCCGTGGCATTGCCGACCGCCGAGGCAGCCACCGCCCGCCTCAGCACGCCTTGTTCGGGTTCCGCCGCGCGCCCTTTTCTGTCCTGGTCCCGCATATCCTGTTCCTCCTGTTGCTGTTGAGCACGCGCGCGGTGCCGAGCCTCACAGGCTCACGAATTCTCCTCCGAGAGGGGGTCGAGCCCAGCCGACATCGGCGTGGTATGCGGCAGGGGCTGGTAGGATTGCTGCAGTTCGCCCGGCGGCGCCGGACGCGCCACCAGCCGCCAAAGGCCGAAGCTCACCGTGGCGGCCGCGCAGATGGCGATGAAGAGGTAGAGGCCGGCGGAACCCAGCAGCGCCATGCTGGCCGCACCCGCCATGGGCCCCACCGCCGCGCCGGCCGAATAAACCAGCACCAGCCCGGCGCTGGCGCCCACGCGCTGGGCATTGGTCAGGCGGTCATGGGTATGGGCGACGCAGAGGGGATAGAGCGCGAAGCTCAGCCCGCCGAAGAGGCAGCCCAGCGCCGGTAGCAGCACGCCCGGCTGCCCCAGCAGCATGATGGCCAGCGCCACCAGCGCGGCGCCGGTGAAAACGCCGAGGATCACCGTCCGCCGGTCGAAGCGGTCCGAGAGCCAGCCCAGCGGCCATTGCAGCGTGACGCCGCCCAGGATCACCGCGCTCATGAAGGTGGCGGTGCCGGCGAGGTCGAGGCCGATGCGCTGCGCATGCACCGCGCCCAGACCATAGAAGGCGCCCAGCATCAGCCCCGTGACCGCCGCCCCCACCATGCCCAGCGGCGAGGCCGCGTAGAGGCTGCGCATCGGCATGGCCTGGAAATCCCCCAGCACCGGGCTGGCGGAGCGGGTCAGCGAGATCGGCAGCACGGCGATGGAGAGCAGGATGGAAGCCAGCAGGAAGGGCAGCAGCGGGTTGTCCTGCCCGAGGTTCAGCAGGAACTGCCCCAGCCCCTGCCCGGCATAAAGCGCGATCATGTAGGCGGCGAGCACGGAGCCGCGCTGGGATGGCTCCGCGCGGTCGTTCAGCCAGCTTTCCAGGCACACATAGACGCCGGCGATGCAGAAGCCGTCGATCAGCCGCAGCGCCGCCCAGAGCGGCACCGACTGATACAGCGCATAGGCCAGGGTGCTGGCCGAGAGCAGCGAAACGAAGCAGGCAAAGGCGCGGATATGCCCGACGCGGCGGATCACCCCCGCCGCCAGCAGCGAGCCCAGCGTGAGCCCGAGGAAATAGGCGGAGCCGACCAGGCCGATCAGCGGCGCGCCCGCCCCCGCCCCCTCCAGCCGCAGGCTGACCAGGCTGGGCATGAAGCCGCCGCCGGCCATCAGGATGAAGATGGAGATCAGAAGGCTTTGAACCGGCCGCACCGCAGTCAACATGACCGGCCAACGGACCGGGGCGGCTCAGGTTGCGCTCTTTCCGCCACCCGGGGCAGAAACCCGGCGGGCGCGTGGCGCCGGCGGAGCCTTTACCGCCGCACCGCCATGGCCGCCGCCGAAAGCATCAGCGCCGCGCCCAGCACCTGCCGGATGCCCAGTTCCTCCCCGAAGACCAGCGCCCCCAGCAGCAGCGCCACCACCGGAGAGACGAAGGCATAGAGCCCCGCCCGGGCCGAGCCCCAGTTCCGCATCAGCCGCAGATAGATCGTATAGGCCACGAAGGTGCCGAAGATCACCATGAAGCCCAGGCAGGCCAGCACCCGCGGCTGCCCCAGGACCGCGAGGCTGCCGAGCGAGACCGGCTCCAGCGCCAGGGTCAGCGCCACCAGCCCGGCGCCGCCCGTCACCGCCTGGGCGCCGGTCAACTGGAAGGCGCTGGCATGGTCCAGCAGCGGCCGCGACAGCACCGAACCCAGGCAATAGCAGAAGCTACCCAGGATGATGGCCAGCAGGCCCCAGAGTTCCAGCGCGCCGCCCTGCAGCCCCATGCGGTCGAAGAACAGCGCGCCGAGCCCGGCCATGCCCAGCAGCAGCGCCAGGGCATGGCGCCAGGAGGGCTTCTCCTCCCCCCGCAGCAACGCCAGCGCATAGAGGCCGACGGCGATCATGGTCAGGTTGACCAGCCCGGCGATGCCGGAAGCCACATGCTGCATGCCCCAGAGCAGCAGCGCATAGGTTCCGGTATTCACCAGCAGGCCGGTCAGCAGCACGCGCCCGCCCAGCGGCCCGCGCAGCAGCCCCAGCACGCCGGGCGTGACGGTGAGGAAGAGCGCCGCCACCAGCACATAGCGCAGCGCCGCGAAGAAGATGGGCGGCATGGCGGTGATGCCGATCTTGGCCCCCACCCAGGTGGTGCCCCAGACCAGCGACATGACCAGGAAGAGCGAAAGATCCAGCGTGAGGCCATGGCGGCCGGCGGGGCTGGCGGCCAGGGCGGCTGGCGGGGCGGTGGTGTCCTTCACGGTAGCTCCTTCAGCCCGCGACACCCCTAGCTAACGCCAGCCCTCGCCCCACGTAGTTCCGAATATTATTGATGCTGCCTATCAGTTTCGCTGCTAGCGCGGCGCCGCCGCACGCCGCAGCCGGTCGTTGATGGCGAGGCCCAGCCCATGTTCCGGCACCGGCATGGCGGCGATGCCGTTCAACGCCAGCCGCTCGCCTTCCGCATCCAGCCAGCGCAGCCCGGCGAAGAGGCGGGAGGCCGCCTCCACCAGATCCCCGCTCTCGCTGAGTTGCCAGACCGCGCCCGCCCCCGGCAGCGGCGGGCCGAAGGCCAGCAGCGCCTCATCCGCCGCCACATCCCGTGCCTCCAGCCGCACCGGCAGGCCGGGCGCGTAATGGGAGAGCAGCATGCCGGGCGATGGCCTCGCCGCTTCCCCGCCCGTGGCATCTGCCAGGGCCAGGGGGCCGATGGCGGCTTCCAGCGCCTCGCGCGGCACGCCACCGGGCCGCAGCAGGGTGGCCACCGGCGTGCTGAGGTCCAGCACCGTGCTTTCCAGCCCCACCGTGCAGGGCCCGCCATCCAGCACCGCCGCCAGCCGCCCTTCCAGCCCCGCCAGCACATGCGCCGCCGTGGTGGGCGACACCTGGCCGGAGCGATTGGCCGAGGGCGCCGCCACCGGCACCCCCACCTCCCGCAGCAGCGCCTGGGCCAGCGGATGCGCCGGCACCCGCACCGCCAGCGTCGGCAGCCCGGCGCCGGTCAGCGCATCGATGCGGCTGTCCGGCCGGCGCGGCAGCACCAGCGTCAGCGGCCCCGGCCAGAAGCGGGCGGCGACATGCCGCGCCCGCTCATCCGCCACAACTTCCGCGAAGGCGGCCTCGGCATCGGGGAAATGCGAGATCAGCGGGTTGAAGCTGGGCCGGCCCTTGGCGGCGAAGACCGCCGCCACGGCGCGGGCATTCCGCGCATCGGCGCCCAGGCCGTAAACCGTCTCGGTCGGGAAGGCGACCAGCTCCCCCGCCCGCAGCAGCTCAGCCGCGCGGGGCAGTTGCTCGGGTGTCAGAAGCTCGGTCATGCCTGCCCCTGGCACAGGAAGGGCGGGTTTTCCCAGCCCGGCTTGCCATAGGCCAGCGGCGTGATGCCATCCATCGCCGTGCAGCGGCCGCCGGCGGCCACCAGCACTGCCTCGGGCGCCGCCGTGTCCCATTCCATGGTGCGGCCGAAGCGGGGGTAGAGGTCCCCCAGCCCTTCCGCCAGCCGGCAGAATTTCACCGCCGAGCCGATCTCGTGAACCTTGGCCACGCGGCGGCCCTTCAGGAACTCCGCCAGGCGCGGGTCGCCGGCATAATGACGGCTGGCGAAGACGGTGATGCCTTCCTCCGGCGCGCGGCGGGCGGCGATGGGACGCTGCCCGCCGGCATCCAGCTTCCAGGCGCCCTGGCCGACGATGCCCGTGAAGACCTCGCCAAAGGCCGGCAGCGCCACGGCGCCGAGATGCGGCCGCCCTTCCACCACCAGCCCGATATTGACGGTGAATTCCTCCCGCCCCGCCGCGAATTCCCGCGTGCCGTCCAGCGGGTCCACCGACCAGAAGCGCCCGCCCACCCGCGGGATGGCGCCGGCGGAGCATTCCTCCTCCGCCACCACGGGAATATCCGGTGTGGCGGCGCGCAGGCCTTCCAGAATGATGCCCTCGGCCAGCCGGTCGGCGGCGGTCACGGGGCTCATGTCGGTCTTCTGTTCCACCGCGAAGCCGGCCGCCCGCACCGAGAGGATGGCCTCGGCCGCGCTGCGCGCCAGCCGGGTGGCCAGGGCGAGAAGGTCTGCGTCTGTCATCCCGCAGCTTTAAAGCAATCCGGCCGCCGCCGGAACGGCATGGCGTCAGGGATGGATGGCGATGCCCCGCCCGGCGAAGAAGCGGTCGAAGACCTCGGGTGGCAGGGCCACGTCCTGCCGCGCCGCCGCGTCATGGCCGGAGGGATTGTGGAAGACCACCGCGTCGGGTGAAGCCGCGTGCACCAGCACCAGATGCCCGCCCTGCCCCGGTGCCGGACGCTCCGGCCAGCGGATGGCGGGGTGGACGGAGGCCATGAAGAACTCGGCACGACGCAGGATGCCAGGCAGGTCACCGGCCTCGATGCCCACCACCACCTCGGCCTGCATGCCGAAGCGTTCGGCCACGAAGCGGGTGAAGGGCGCGTAGATCAGGCCCTTGATGCCGCCATCCGGCTGCGGGAGGTAACCCCCCGCCTCGGTGCAGCCGCGCGCCAGTTCCAGGGTCGGCGGGGCATGGCCGGTGCGGGCGGCCAGGATCATCTTGAGGCAGGCCATCCCGCAGACATGGTCCGCCCAGCGGACATATTCCGCGAGATCGGCCGCGCCCGAGCCCCGCCAGAGCGGGTCCCGCGCCAGCGCGGCCGCCGCGCCTTCCGCCACCACGGCGGCGGTCAGGTCGGGGGATTCCCATTGGCTGAAATAAGGGATCTTCCGTGTTGTCACGGACATGCCGCCGCCTCCGCTTCGCGCGGCGGCAGGAAAGCCGGGCGGCGGGCGGCGCGCAAGCCGCCCTGCCGGGCCTGTCAGGGCTGGGAGGTGAGTTCCGCCGTCATCGTCAGCCCCGGCTTCGGGGTGCGGCGGAAGGCCTCGTTGGTGGAATCCAGGAAGGCGGCATAGGAAACCCGGCGCTCGGAGCGGGCGAAGCTGCGGGCCAGATGCCGATAGACCTCGTTTTCCCGGGTACGGTAGCGCGCGGTCTGGGCCACGGCCTCGGACATGGCGGCCTTGAGGAAGGCAGCGCTGTGCGGCGGTGGGTGGTTGAGGTGGTCGTGTCGGGGGCCCCAAACGGCTTCAAGCATGCAGGCCATGTGCCATGTCTGGCTCACCGCCCCCTTGCCGCAGGGCGCCATGGCGGCGCGGGCGGCGGCGGCGGGGTCACGGCCTTCGCTGGGATATTCGAAGCCCTGCCACCTTGCCGGCTCCGCCGGTGCCTGTGCCAGCGCGGGGCCGGCGGCGAGCAGAACCCCCATCAACAACCACCCGGCACGACTGGGGCGGAGAAGAATGTCTCGTTTCAAGAGAGCCTCCGACACGATCACATTGCGGCGCCGCCGGATGATCTCCCCACACGGCGAAAGTCCCGCAATTTTCGACAAACACCACTTCGTTGCCGTTATGAACGGTTCTGTCGCGCTTTGCCAAGGCAATGCTTGAACGCTAAAGGCTTCAAATCGAGACTCACGATCCTGTGATGATCCGACGCCTCCGCACGGGAGACCAGCATCGCGCTCAGGCGGCTTTTTCCTCGATGCGGTCGCGCAGCTTCTGTTCCGGCAGGCCCAGCACCAATACCGTCGCCACCGTCATCACCACGCCGCTGAGCAGGAAGCAGCCGGTCAGCGCGGTGCGATAGGCCGCCGCCACCGCCGCCTGCTGCGCCGGCGCCAGATGCGCCAGGGCCTGGAGGCCGTGCTCGGTGATGGCGCCCATATCCACCCCCGCCCCCACCTCGCGCGAAGCCGAGAGCAGCCGCTGCGCCATGATGGCGCCCGAGGTCGCCACGCCCACCGCGCCGCCGAGGGAGCGCGCGAAGGTCATGGCGCCGGTGGCCGCGCCCAGTTCCTTATGCGCCACGGCATTCTGCACGGCGGTGGTCAGGTTGGGCATGCCCATGCCCATCCCCAGGCCCAGCAGGCCCATGGAGACCAGGAAGGTCGCCGGCGGCGCCGCGACATAGGCAAGCAGCGCCAGGCTGGCCAGGGCCACCGCCTCCAGCACCAGCGCCGCCACCAGGAAGGGCTTGTTGCGCCCGATGCGGGAAACGATGCGCCCGCCGATCACCGAGGTCAGCACCATGCCCACCACCTGCGGCAGCAGCATCATGCCCGCCCGCGCCGGGGTCATGCCCAGCACCATCTGGAAATACAGCGGCAGGAAGACGGTGGAGCCCATCATGGCGAAGACCATCATGCCGCCCACCGCCACGCCGCGCGCATAGATCGGGTTGCGGAAGAGGCTGAGGCGGATCAGCGGCTCCTCCGCCTTCGTCTCCCGCCACAGGAACAGTGCGAAGAGCAGCAGGCAGAGCGCCGCCATGCCCGCCGTCTCGGCCGAGGCCCAGGGGAACTCGGTGCCGCCCCAGGCCAGCAGCAGCAGCAGCGCCGCGGTGGCGCCCGCCAGCAGCACGGTACCGGCATAATCGATGCGCCGCGCCACGCGGTTGCCCTGCGGCTTCAGCCCGGCGGCGATCAGCACCAGCGCCAGCCCGCCGATCGGCAGGTTCACATAGAAGACCCAGCGCCAGGAGAGCGCCTCGGTGATGAAGCCGCCCAGCAGCGGCCCCGCCACGCTGGCGAGGGCGAAGGTGCCGGTGAAGAGCCCCTGGTAGCGCGGCCGCTGCCGGGGGGAGACCACATCGCCCACCGCTGCCTGCGCCAGCACCAGCAGCCCGCCCGCGCCCAGCCCCTGCAAGGCGCGGAAGGCAATGAGCTGCCCCATGCTCTGCGCCGCGCCGGATGCGAAGGAGCCCGCCAGGAACAGCAGGATCGCCACAAAGAACAGCCGCCGCCGGCCGTAGAGGTCCGACAGCTTGCCATAAAGCGGCGTGGTGACGGTGGAGCACAGCATGAAGGCCGTCACCACCCAGGAGATATGCGCCATGCCGCCGAGGTCGCCCACCATGCGCGGCAGGGCGGTGTTCACGATGTTCTGGTCCAGCGCGGCGAGGCACATGGTCAGCAGCGCGCCCGCCATGACGATGCGCACCGGCCCGCGCGTCAGCCCGGGCGGCGGCGCCTCGGCCGCGCCCACCGGGGC
>NZ_JACTUZ010000092.1 GCF_014490445.1 Pseudoroseomonas ludipueritiae
GCGCAAGCCGGCCCGCGTGCCGCAGCCGATGCCGCAGCCCGAGCGCTTCCGCCTGCCGCAGCTCGACCTGCTGCAGGCGCCGCCGCCGCGCCGCAACGACGGGCCGAACGAGCAGGCGCTGCAGGACAATGCCCGCCTGCTGGAATCCGTGCTGGAAGACTACGGGGTGCGCGGCCGCATCGTGGAAATCCGCCCCGGCCCGGTCGTCACGCTCTATGAGCTGGAGCCCGCGCCTGGCACCAAGTCCGCCCGCGTCATCGGCCTGGCGGACGACATCGCGCGTTCCATGAGCGTGATGGCGGTGCGTATCGCCACCGTCCCCGGCCGCAACGTCATCGGCATCGAGCTGCCGAATGCGCGGCGGGAGATGGTGTATTTCTCCGAGATGATCGCCAGCGCCGAATGGGCCTCCAACACCGCGCGGCTGCCGCTGGTGCTGGGAAAGGATATCGGTGGCTCCCCGGTTATCGCCGACCTCGCGCGCATGCCGCACCTGCTGATCGCCGGCACCACCGGTTCCGGTAAGTCGGTCGGCATCAACACCATGATCCTGTCGCTGCTCTACCGCTTCAGCCCGGATGAGTGCCGCTTCATCATGATCGACCCGAAGATGCTGGAACTCTCGGTCTATGACCGCATCCCGCATCTGCTGGCGCCTGTTGTGACCGAGCCGCCCAAGGCCATTGGCGCCCTGAAGTGGACGGTGCGCGAGATGGAGCGCCGCTACCGCGCCATGTCGCAGCTCGGCGTGCGCAACATCGGCGGCTACAACGACAAGGTGAATGCCGCCCGCGGCAAGGGCGAGGTGCTGACGCGCCGCGTGCAAACGGGCTTCGACCCCGATACCGGCCGCCCGGTGTTCGAGGACCAGCCCCTGGCGCTGGAGCCGCTGCCCATGATCGTCGTGGTCATCGACGAGATGGCCGACCTGATGATCGTGGCGGGCAAGGAGATCGAGGCCGCCGTGCAGCGCCTGGCGCAGATGGCCCGCGCCGCCGGCATCCATGTCATCATGGCGACGCAGCGGCCTTCGGTGGATGTCATCACCGGCACCATCAAGGCCAATTTCCCGACCCGCATCTCCTTCCAGGTGACCAGCAAGATCGACAGCCGCACCATCCTGGGCGAGATGGGCGCCGAGCAGCTCCTCGGCCAGGGCGACATGCTGCACATGGCCGGCGGCGGCCGCGTGGCCCGCGTCCACGGCCCCTTCGTCTCGGACGCCGAGGTGGAGCGCGTGGTGGACTTCCTGCGCGAGCAGGGCGAGCCCGCCTATATCGAGGAAGTGACGGAAAGCGACGAGGAAGCGGGCGGCGATTCCGGCATGTCCGGCATCGCCGGTGCCTCGGATGGCGAGAAGGGCCTCTTCGACCAGGCCGTGGCGCTGGTGACGCGGGAAGGCAAGGCCTCCACCTCCTTCATCCAGCGGCACCTTTCCATCGGCTACAACCGCGCCGCCAAGCTGATCGAGCAGATGGAAAAGGAAGGCATCGTCGGGCCGGCCAACCATGTCGGCAAGCGCGAGGTCCTCGCGCGGCGGAGCGATATGGACGACTGAGGAAGGCTGAAGGCTGGGGAATGAATTCCCCAGACCCCTTCTTCTTTTTGTCAGTTTGGCTTCGGCCTTCGAAGCCGGAAGG
This sequence comes from Pseudoroseomonas ludipueritiae, assembly GCF_014490445.1. Classification (GTDB taxonomy): domain Bacteria; phylum Pseudomonadota; class Alphaproteobacteria; order Acetobacterales; family Acetobacteraceae; genus Pseudoroseomonas; species Pseudoroseomonas ludipueritiae. Next base: position 1,641 of record NZ_JACTUZ010000092.1, read on the forward strand.
GGTTCCTGAAATGGGGCCCTTTTTTTCAGGGTCACAAGGGCTGAACCGCAGCCGCCGGAGGGCCAAGCCCTCCGGCACCCTCCAAAACTCGAAGAAAAAAGATGGGGGTTCCGGGGGAATTCTTTCCCCCGGCCTTTACCCCGGCGCCGGCGAAGACAACGGCTTGTCCTTGTCCACCACATAGGTCGCGAAGAAGCGCGTGGCCTCTGTCGCCCGGCCGCTATGCGGCACGCCGGCCGGCACCAGAAAGCTGTCGCCGCCCTTCAGCCGCAGCACATCCTGGCCTTCGATGTTCAGTTCCATCCCACCGCTGATGATGTAGGTGGCCTCGTGCCCCGGATGGGTATGGCGGGCGATCGCGGATTGCGCCTCCACCTCCACCATCATCTGGATGGTGACGTAATTGGTGCCGGGCAGCGGCTCCTGCTTCACCGTGGTGCGCTTGATGCCTGAGGGCGCCTGGGCCGAGGCCGGTGCCGCCACCAGCCCCACGGCGGCGCAGAGCGCGCAGCCGCCAAAGATCCTGCGGGTGATCATGCCGTTCCTCCTGTTCCTGGGCATGGGTATTGCAGCAGGATCTGGCGCGGCTGGCAGCACGCGGCTTGCGTTCCCCCGCTCTTGTCATCGCCGCCCTGGCTTTCCCCTGCCGCCGCCAGCGCATAGGCTCCGGCGCAGCACACAGGGGAGATGCGCCATGGCGGATGGCCGGCTTTTCATTGGGACCAAGATGTATTCCTCCTGGTCCCTGCGCGGCTGGCTGGCCGTGCATCTGGCGGGGCTGGATGTGGAGGAGGTGGTGATCCCGCTGGCCGGCGGCAGCACGGCGGCGGTGAAGGAGGCCACGCCCTCCGGCACCGTGCCTTATCTGGAGCACCGGGGCGCCAAGGTCTGGGAAAGCCTCGCCATCGTGGAATATTGCGCCGAGTTCGCGCCGCATCTCTGGCCGGCGGATCGCGCCGCCCGCGCCTGGGCGCGCTCGGTCGCCGCCGAGATGCATGCCGGCTTCCGTCCGCTGCGGCAGAACATGCCCATGACCATCCTGAACACCCGCGCGGGCGAGGGCGCGACGCCCGAGGCCATGGCCGATGTGGCACGCATCGACGCCATCTGGAGCCAGGCGCTGGAAGCTTCCGGCGGGCCTTTCCTGTTCGGGGCGGAGATGGGGGCGGCGGATGTGATGTATGCCCCGGTGGTCTGCCGCTTCCTGACCTGGCGCCCGGCCGTCTCGGCGGCGGCGCAGGGCTATATGCAGGCGGTGCGGGCGCATCCGCTGATGCAGCGCTGGTACGCCGAGGCCGCCGCCGAGCCCGCCGAATGGCGCCTGCCGCAATACGAGGCGCCGAAGCCGTGAGCGCCGCCTCGCTGGACCATGTCGGGCTCTGCACCGACCAGCCCGAGGCGCTCTGGGCCGCCTATGAGCGGCTGGGCTTCACGCTGACGCCGGTGGCGCGGCAATCCGGGCCCCGCTCACCCGGCGGACCGGTGGAGCGGCTGGGCACCGGCAACCGCTGCGCCATGCTGTGCCAGGGCTATGTGGAACTGCTAGGCATCCTGGACCCGGCGCTCTTCGACAACAACATCGGCCGCTTCATCGCGCGCTATCGCGGGCTGCATATCCTGGCCTTCGGGGTAGAGGATGCGGAGGCTGAGCTGCCACGCCTGCGCGCCGCCGGGCTGGAGATCCGGGCCGTGGCGCCCTTGCAGCGCCCGGTGGATGACAGCGCGCCGGATGGACCGCTGGCGCGCTTCTCCCGCCTGCCGGTGCCGGATGCGCCGGAAGGCCGGCTGCAACTGATCCAGCACCACACGCCGGAACTGCTCTGGCAGGAGCAGTGGATGCGGCACGCCAACCGCGCCGTGGCGCTGGAAACTGCCATCCTGGCCTCCCCCGCCCCGGCCGAGACGGCGGCGCGCCTCGCCCGCCTGACCGGTGCGGTGCTGGAGCCCGATCCGGCCGGCGGCTTCGCGCTGCCCCTGGCGCAGGGGCGGGTGCGCATCCTGCCCGCCGAGGCGCTGGAGGCCGTGCTGCCCGGCGTCGTAGCACCCACCCTGCCCTTCATTGCCGGCTATGTGCTGCGCACCGAGGATGCCGGCGCCGCCGCCGCCCGTATCCTGCAGGGGCTGGATACCCGCCCGGCGCCCGAGGGGCTGATGGTGCCGCCCGCGCTGGCCGGTGGCGCCGCCCTGGTCTTCGCATGAGCGAGGCCGCCGCGATCGGCCGTTCCCTGCGGACCTATTACGCCCCAGGCCGGGCAGCGGCGCTGGATGCCTTCCAGGCCCGCTTCCTCCACGGGGGTGAGCTGGGCTTCGATATCGGCGCCCATGTGGGGGACCGCACCGCCAGCTTCCGCCGCCTCGGCGCCCGTGCCGTGGCGGTGGAGCCGCAGCCGCGGCTGGCCCGGCTGCTGCGCCTGCTCTTCGGGCGGGATGAGGGCGTGGCCCGCGTCGGCGCCCTGGTCGGCGCCCAGGCGGGGGAAGCCAGCCTGCGGCTGAACCATGCCAACCCTACCGTCGCCACCGCCTCCGAGGACTTCCTGGCCGCCGCCGCTGGCGCGCCGGGCTGGGAAGGGCAGCACTGGGACGATGCCATCCGCCTGCCTGTCACCACCCTTGATGCCCTGGCGGCGGAGCATGGGGAGCCGGATTTCATCAAGATCGACGTGGAGGGCTTCGAGGCCCAGGCCCTGGCCGGCCTCTCCAGCCCCGTGCGGGCCCTGTCCTTCGAGTTCACGCTGATCCAGCGGGATATGGCACTGGATGCGCTGCGCATCGTCGAAGGCCTGGGCCCCTACAGCTTCAACGCCTGCCTTGGGGAAGACATGCGCTTCGCCCTGCCCGCCCCCGCCCATGCCGGCACCCTGGCCCGCTGGCTGGAAGCCCTGCCGCCCGAAGCCAATAGCGGTGACATCTATGCCAGCCTGGAACCCGCCCGCCTGCAGCCCTGAGCCCCGCGCGCGGCGCAGCCCGCGCATCGTTTGACGCCCGCGCGGCCCTATGGCCTAAGCCGCAGCCTGACCACCGACAGCGGGGCCCGGGGTTCCTCCTCCTCCCTGCGGGACAGCGTCTTGTCCCGGCCTCCCCCGCCAAGAGAGCGACATGACCGCCCAAGCCATTCTGGAACACCTCCTCTTCGGCGCCGGCCTGGCGGCCCTTTCCGCGCTGCTGGTGCGGCTGATGATCGCCTTTCCCATCCTGGACCACCCGGACCACCGCAAGGCGCATGTCCACCCCACCCCGAAGGGCGGCGGCATCGGCATCGTCGCGGCCTTCATGGCGGGGATGCTGGCGCTCTTCCTGACGGCGCAATTCGCCCGCGTCGCGGACCGGCAGTTCATCGGCGTGATTCTGGCCGCCCTGTCCATCGCCGCCCTGGCCTTGGCCGACGACGTGAAGAACTTCCGCTTCGTGGTGAAGCTGGGCGCCCAGGCCCTGGCGGCGCTGGTGGCGGTGGCCAGCGGCCTCGTCGTCAGCAAGCTGGCCCTGCCCTGGATCGGCGTGGTGGAGTTGGGCTGGCTCGGCCCGGCGCTGACGCTGTTCTGGATCGTCGCCTGCACCAATGCCGTGAATTTCATGGATGGGCTGGATTCCCTGGTGGGCGGCGTCACGCTGATCACCTGTGCGGTGCTGGCGGTGCTGGCGGGGGCGCAGGGCGGCTGGTTCCTCTACGCCGCCTGCCTGATCCTGGGCGCCGGCATCCTGGGCTTCCTGCCCTTCAACCTGCCGCCCGCCCGCATCTTCATGGGCGATGTCGGCAGCCAGTTCCTGGGCTTCATCCTGGCGGTGCTGGGCGTCGCCGCCGCGCGCTTCGATGCCGCGCAGCTCTCCTTCCTGCTGGTGCCGCTGCTGCTCTTCGCGCTGCTCTTCGACACTGGTTTTACCCTTCTCCGCCGCGCCTGGATGGGCGAGCGGGTCAGCACCCCCCACCGCACCCACCTCTACCAGATGGCCCAGCGCAGCGGCCTGCCGGTGCCGGTGGTGGCCGCGACCCATGCCGGCTTCGCGCTCTTTCACGGCGCCCTGGCCCTGGGTTTCGCCAGCCTTCCCGGCTGGGCCAAGCCGCTGGTCATCCTGCCGCCGCTGGCGGTGCAGTTGCTCTGGCTGGCCTATGTGGTGCGCCGTGTCCGCCGCGCCGGGCTCAGCTGGAAGGCGGGTTGACCACCTCCACCCACAGCGGCCCCGGCGGGCCGATCCATTGCTCGGAGCGGTAGATCCCGCCCGTCTCCGGGTCCGCCCAGAAGCGGTTCACAAAACTCTCTCCGCTGCCCCGGCAGCGTTCCGTGATCAGCAGCGCCGGCGGCGCCTGCACCCCATCGGTCAGGCTACCGCGCAGCCGGCAATTCAGCGACAGCCCGAAGCGCATCCCCTCCGGTGAGCGGTCGGACCGCATCAGGTCCACCTGCCGCCGCGAGGCGACCTCCCGCCCCAGCAACTGCAAGGGCTCGTCCAGCGGGTCCGGGCCATCCAGCCGCGTCGCGGCAAGCCAGTCCCGCAACCCGGCCGTGGCCACCACCCGCGCGCCATCCGTCGCCACCACCATGCCGCCCGGGCTGCGCCACATCCGGTTCTCACCGCTCTGCTGCGCCAGCACCGCCACCACGGCGCGGCTGCCCCAGCGCAGATGCAGCGCCGGCTCCCCCGCCGCGGCGGCCTGGGCGGAGGCGGGGACTTCCTCCACCTCGGCCTCGGGCATGGGCATCGCCAGGCCCAGCGTCTCCGCTCCCGGGATGTCCGAGAGGTCCGGCAGCCAGGAGGCGCAGGCGGGCAGGCAGAGAAGAGCCAGGAGAGGCAGGGCGCGGCGCATGATGCCCATGCTACGCGATCACGCAACCGTGAGTATAACCTATTTATGCCTGGCCGGGGCTGGGGGCGCTGCCCCCAGGCCCCCACCGGGGTGGAAGTCCACCCCGGACCCCGCTTCGAGTTTTCAAGCATCAGGCCGGGCACGGCGCTCATCTGTTCCATTAAGGCCACGTGCGCTGAAGCCGCAGTCGCCGAGGGTCCATGACCTTCGGCGAAACCACGGTGCCACCGCAAAGGAATGGCGGGGTCTGGGGTGACACTGTCACCCCAGCGGGGGTTCCAAGGGGCAGCGCCCCCTTGGCCCCGGCCGCCACCCAGCTTATCCCTGGCAGATCATGACCTCCCTCCGCATCGTCACCTGGAACATCAACTCCGTCCGCCTGCGTCTGCCTTTGCTGGCGGATCTGGTGCGGGACATGGCGCCCGACGTCATCTGCCTGCAGGAGACCAAGTGCCCCGACGAGTTCTTCCCGCATGAGGGCACCGAGGCGCTCGGCTTCCCTTACCGGGCCATGCGCGGGATGAAGGGCTACAACGGCGTGGCTGTGCTCTCCCGCGTGCCCTTCACGGTGCGGCACGATGACCCGGACTGGTGCGGCAAGGGCGATTGCCGCCATCTCGGCGTCGATCTCGATGTGCCGGGCGGGCTGGAGCTGCACGACTTCTACGTGCCCGCCGGCGGCGATATCCCGGACCGCGAGGCCAACCCGAAATTCGCCCACAAGCTGGACTTCATCGCCGAGACCACGGCCTGGAACCGCCGGCGCGGGCCGACGCGCCGGTCCGTGCTGGTGGGGGACCTGAACATCGCGCCGCTGGAGCATGATGTCTGGAGCCACAAGCAGATGGTGAAGATCGTCTCCCACACCCCGGTGGAGGTGGAGGCGCTGACCGGCTGGCAGCAGGCCGGCGAATGGCGTGACGCCATCCGCCACATGCTGCCGGAGCCGCAGAAGGTCTATACGTGGTGGTCCTACCGCGCCAAGGACTGGGCGGCGGCGGACAAGGGCCGGCGGCTGGACCATGTCTGGGTCAGCGACGACCTGGTGGGCAAGCTCTCGGGCCATCAGATCCACAAGCCGGCGCGCGGCTGGACCCAGGCCAGCGACCATGTGCCGGTTCTGGTGGAACTGAAGCTCTAGCCGCCTCCAGCCTGCCGCAGCAGGGCGGTGCGGGCGGCGGGCAGTTCGGCCGGGCGGCGCAGGCGCAGCACGGAGAGATGCGGGTATTCGCCACTGGTCAGCAGCGCCTCCAGCTCCCGCCGGCGCGGCGCCCATTGCCGCCAGGCGTAGCGGATGGGGTGGCCGGGCTCCAGCAGGTTGCGCCAGCGCTCGCGGTTGCCGTTCCAGAGTTCCCGCCTGCTCAGCGCCCGCAGCAGGGAGCGGCGGATGACGCGGCTCATGATCACCGGCCGCCCGTAATCCAGCCAAAGCAGATGCGTGGCCCGGCCCCAGAGCAGCGGCCGCACGGCGCGGTAATTGCCGTCCGCCACCCAGGCGGGGCCGGCGGTGGCGGCTTCCACCCTCTCGGTGAAGGCGGCGGGACTGGCCATGGTCCAGCCCGGTTCCCAGTAGAGGGCGTCCAGTTCCACATGCGGCACGCCCAGCGCCCGGGCCAGCTGCGCCGCCAGGGTGCTCTTGCCCGCACCGGAGATGCCGATCACCACGATGCGCATGGCTGGCGCTCCTTCCGGGGCGGGCTTAGCCGATGCGGCGCTGGCCTGGCCAGGCTTCGTGGGTTGCATCGCAGCGGCTGATGGGGCAAATGTTATGATATAACATGCCAGGAGCACCTTCCATGCAACGCCGCCACCTGCTGGCCCTGCCCCTCGCCATGCCCTTCCTCAGCCGCGCCGCCCGGGCCCAGGGCGGGGTACCGGTGGTCGCCTCCTTCTCCATCCTGGGCGACATGGTGCGGCAGATTGGCGGCGGCCGGGTGTCGCTGCGGGTCATCGCCGGGCCGGATGTGGATGCGCATAGCTTCCAGCCCCGCCCCGCCGATGCCGAGGCAGTGCGCGGCGCGCGGCTGGTGGTGCGCAATGGGCTGGGCTTCGATACTTGGCTGGACCGGCTGGTGCGCTCCGCCGGCTATCGCGGCCCGGTGGCGACCGCCAGCGAGGGCATCACGCCCCGCGCGCTGCAGGACAACCACGGCCATGGCCACAGCCACGCGCAGGACCCGCATGCCTGGCAGGACCTGCGGCACGGGCAGAGCTATGTGCGCGCCATCGCCGCCGCCCTGGTGGCTGCCGACCCGGAGGGTGCCGAAGGCTACCGTGCGCGGGCCGAGGCTTATCTCGCCCGGCTGGCGGCGCTGGATGCCTGGGTGCGGCAGCAGATCGCCACGGTGCCGGAGGCGCGGCGGCAGGTGGTCACCAGCCATGACGCCTTCGGCTATTTCGCCAACGCCTATGGCGTGCGCTTCCTGGCGCCGCAGGGCATCAGCACCGACAGCGAGCCCTCGGCCGCCGAGGTGGCGCGGCTGATCCGGCTGCTGAAGCAGCAGAACATCACCGCCCTGTTCCTGGAGAACATGGCCAATCCCGCGACGCTGCGGCGCCTGGCGGCCGAGGCGGGCGTGACCGTGCATGGCCAGCTCTACGCCGATGCGCTCTCCCGCCCCGATGGCCCGGCGCCGGACTATGAAGCGATGTTCCGCCACAACCTCGGCCTGCTGGTGCCGGCCATGAAGGGCGAGGGCTGAAGCAGCCCTCCGGTGGGGCGCGGTGCCGCCCCGCCATACCCGTCTTCACGGCGGAGGTGAAAGCCGGCCCGCGGGACAAACCCGCACGATGCCGCAGCATGTGGCTACAAATCCCTGCAATGTAGAACTCAAATTATATTCTAGATCCACCTTTGTACGGGTCCGGATACTTTGCGAATCCAGAACCACTTAAACGCTGCACAATGCCATGCCAGCGAATGGAAGGTTTGTTCAGTATCCGGGCTTGAGGTTAGCTTCAGGTGCCTGTGCATCGGGGCCGGTCAAGATGGAGAAAGCCAAGTGAGCACGCTGATCAACGTTCCGTTGCTGTCCAGCAGGACCATCTCCACATCCGGTGACTACAACGTCACCCTCGGCGCCAGTTCCAGGATCGTGGTGGAACGTAACGAGACCACGCCCGCCAATGACCCGGTGGCGGTTTCCTTCAGCACGGCGACCATCGGCCTGCTTTCCTCCATCACGGTGCAGCACGCCACGCTGGAGATCGACAACCTGGCCGGCGTCAATGTCCTCACCAATTTCAACATCGGTGATGGCGGCAAGCTCGACCTGTCGAACACGGTCAACCTGAACGTGGCCTCGCCCATCAACTTCACGGGCGTGGGCGGCGTGCTGGTGGTGGACCACGATCTCGACGTCGGCCTGCTGAGCGGCATCAGCGGCTTCAACTCGGACGATGTCATCTCCTTCCGCGACATTCCCGTCGCCACCAGCGCCAGCTACGCCAATGGTGTCCTACAGGTCTATAACGGCACGGAGCAGGTTGCCCGCCTCGCCATCAACGGCGATTTCGACGGCGCGCTGGGCGTGCAGTCGGATGGCAAGGGCGGCATCAATGTCGGCGTCGGCCTGGGCAATGGCGGCGGCCTGCCCAATGATGTCCATGCCAGCGGCCTGCACAGCGAATACATCCTGGCCCGTACCGACCTCGGCCAGCTCTATCTGCAGGACCAGATCGGCGGCCGCGACAACACCGCCACCGTCACCGACGGCAAGTATGTCCTCTTCTCCGATGGTGTGGGCCGCTTCGATGCCAGCGGCGTGGCCCAGGAGGTGGCGCATATCTACCAGGCCGCCTTCAACCGCATGGCGGATGCCGACGGTCTGGAGTTCTGGACCAACCGTGTCGAGAGCGGCATCCAGAGCGAGCGCGGCGTGGCCACCAGCTTCACGCAGTCCGAAGAGTTCCGCACTGCCTACGGCAACCTTGATGACCACGGCTTCGTGCAGCAGCTTTACCGCAACGTGCTGAACCGCGAGGGTGAGCAGAGTGGCCTCGATAACTGGGTCAGGCTGCTGCAGAGCGGCGGCGGACGCGACGATGTGCTCCATGGCTTCGCCACCAGCTTCGAGAATGTGGTGAGAAACCTCTCCGTCATGGGCGATGACGAATACGGCCACGCCTACCGCCTTTATGAGGCGGCACTGGACCGCGAGCCGGAAACCGCAGGGTTGAACTACTGGTACAACCATCTGGAATCCGGCCAGTCGCTCACCTGGGTGGCGCAGGGCTTCATAGATTCAACCGAGTACCAGCAGAAGTACGGCGGCCTCGACAACGCGAACTTCGTCGAGCAGCTCTACCAGAACGTCCTGGGCCGCGGCTCCGACAGCGCCGGCTTCGAGAACTGGATGAATGCGCTGAATAGCGGCGCCAGCCGCGCGGATGTGCTGATCGGCTTCTCTGACAGCCTGGAGAACCGCATCCAGACCGCCGAGCAGACCCACGACAACTGGATCTTCCTCAGCTGATCCAAACCGTGCGGGGCGCCACCGCGCCCCGCACGCGCCGCCTCAGCCCAGCGGCACGCCCTTGGAGGTGCTGTATTCGAAATGCAGCGCCTCACCCGGAAAGATGCGGGGGTGGATGGCATGCGCCGCCATCGCCGCTTCCGAGAAGCCCTGCAGGATCAGCTTCAGCTTGCCCGGATAGGTGGCGATATCGCCGATGGCATGGATGCCGGGGCGGTTGGTCTCCAGCGTCGCCGGGTTCACGCTGACATGGCTGCGCTCCAGCCCCAGGCCCCATTCCGCGATCGGCCCCAGCTCCATCGACAGACCGAAGAAGGCCAGCAGATGGTCGGCCGGCACGCGGCGCTCCTCGCCCTTCAGCGTCGCCAGCACCACATGTTCCAGCTCGCCCCCGGCGCCCTCCAGCCCGTGCAGCTGATAGGGAATGGCCATGTCGATCTCGCCGCGCTCGGCGGCGGCCTCCATCTGCGCCACGCTTTCCGGCGCCGCGCGGAACTTGGGGCGGCGGTGCACCACCGTCACCCGCGCCGCGATGTCCTTCAGGCTCAGGGCCCAGTCCACGGCGGAATCGCCGCCGCCGGCGATCACCACCCGCTTGCCGCGTAGCTCCTCCCGGCGGGAGACCATGTAGCGCACGGCGCCCGTGGCCTCGAAAGCCTCCAGCCCCGCCAGCGGCGGCCGGTTGGGGCCGAAGGCGCCGGCGCCGGCGGCGATGATCACGGCCTTGGCCCGCACCTGCTCGCCCTGGCTGGTGCGCAGAACAAAGCCGCCCTCGCCGTCATCGGCCAGGGCATCCACCCGCCGGCCCATCAGGTAGATGGGGGCGAAGGGCTGCGCCTGCTCCTCCAGCCGCGCGATCAGCTCGGCGCCGGCGATGGCCGGGTGGGCCGGGATGTCGTAGATCGGCTTCTCGGGGTAGAGCGCGGCGCATTGGCCGCCGATGGCCTCCAGCGTGTCGATCACCACGCATTTCATCCGCAGCATGCCGCATTCGAACACGGCGAAGAGCCCGGTGGGGCCAGCGCCGATCACGGCGACATCGGCCGTGATGGCGGCTTCATGCGCAACGGCGGGGTGGGTAGCGTCGGCCATTCGGTGTCTCTCCGCGTGTCGAGGCTGCGGTGCATAGGGCATATCGCGGCAGACCGGAACCGGGGCTGCCGCTGGCCAGGGGTGCGGCTTTTGCCCCCCAGGGGCGGCAGGGCCATCCCGGTCCCATCATGCCTCTGGCCGCCGGGGTCAGGCGGCGCCTCGCCCGGCTGTGGCCTCAGCGCATCGGCGGCGCGTAGTGCAGCCCGCCCTTGGTCCACAGGTTGTTGATGCCGCGCTGGATACCCAGCGGCGCCAGGTTGCGGTCCCAGATCTCGCCATAGTTGCCCACGGCCTTCACCACGCGCACGGCCCAATCCGGCTCCAGCCCCATCATCTTGCCCAGGTCGCCGGTCTTGCCCAGGAAACGCTGCACATCCGGGTTGGCGCTATTGGCCTGGCTGTCGATATTGGCGCTGGTCAGGCCCATCTCCTCGGCCGCCAGCAGGGCGAAGTGGGTCCAGCGCACGATGTCGTAGAAGCGCCAGTCGCCCTTGCGGATGGCGACGCCCAGCGGCTCCTTGGAAATGATCTCCGGCAGCACCACGAACTGCTCCGCATTGGCGCCCTGGTTGTAGCGCAGCGCGGCGAGCGAGGTGGAATCCGTGCTGTAGGCATCGCAGCGGCCGGAGAAGAAGGCCTTGCGAGCTTCCTCGATATCCTCGATCAGCAGCGGCGTCATGCGCAGGTTGTTGGTGCGGAACCAGTCGGCGGCATTCAGCTCGGTGGTGGAGCCAGGCTGCATGCAGATGCTGGCGCCGTCCAGTTGCTTGGCGGAGGTGACGCCGCTGGCCTTCTTCACGATGAAGCCCTGGCCGTCATAGACATTGACCCCCGCGAAGGCGAGGCCGAGCGAGGCCTCGCGCGACAGCGTCCAGGTGGTGACGCGGGACAGCATGTCGATCTCGCCGGACTGCAACTGGGTGAAGCGCTGCTGCGTGGTGGTGGGCTGGATGCGGGCCTTCTCGGCATCGCCCAGCAGGGCGGCGGCCACCGCGCGGCAGTAATCGGCGTCCATGCCGCGGAAGCGCCCATCCGTGCCCGGCGTGGCGAAGCCGACGGTGGAGGGCGTGACGCCGCAGTTCAGCGCCCCACGGGCCCGGATGGCGGCCACCATGTCAGTGGCCGGCTGGGCGGCGGCCGGGGCGGCGAGGGCCGTCAGGATGGTGGCAAGCCCGCCGAGGCAGGCAGAGGCCAGTGAACGCATCTTGGGTTTCCTCCGGATTTTCGACGGATTAAGCGGGAGCGGCACGGTCCATGCAAGGCGCATCGGGCGAGACAGGGCCGCCGCCCCTGTCGCACCCGGCGGGCCGCAGCGGCGCCCTTGTGCCGCCCCCCGCCGGCGGGGGATATTCCCCCGATGCCTGTGGACAGCCTGATCTTCACCCTGCCCGACCTGGCCGCCACCGAGGCCCTGGCCGCCCGCGCCGCCGCCGTGGCACGCCCCGGCGATGCCCTGCTGCTGGAAGGGCCGCTGGGCGCCGGCAAATCCGCCTTCGCCCGCGCCTTCCTGCGCGCCGCCAGCGGCGACCCGGCGCTGGAGGTGCCCTCCCCCTCCTTCACGCTGGTGCAGGCCTATGAGCTGCCCGCCTGCACCGCGCATCACTTCGACCTCTACCGCCTCTCCGGCCCGGACGAGCTGGAGGAACTGGGCTGGGAGGAAGCGCGGGACGGCATCGTGCTGGTGGAATGGCCACAGCGCCTGGAATACCTGACCCCGCCCGATGCCCTACACCTGCGGCTGGAGCCGGTGGCGGGCGACCTCCGCACCGTCACCCTGTTCGGCTGGGGCCCGCGCATGGAGGCACTGCTGCCCTGATGCGCCCGCAACCCACCTGGGCGCGATCAACCCTTGGCAAATCCGGCCCGTGCCGCCAGGAACTCGCCGCAGAATGAACGCCCCCGCATCCCCCGCCATCGAGGCCTTCCTTTCCGCCACCGGCTATGCCGGGGCCGCGCGCGCGTCCCTGCCGCAGGATGCCGGGCACCGCCGCTACACGCGCCTGTCCGGCGCCGTGCCGCGCCCGGCGCTGCTGATGGATTGCGCCGATGCCCCCCGGGTGGGCCTGACACCGGAAGAGGACCTGCTGCCCTTCCTGCGCATCGGCGCCCATATCCGCGGCCTCGGCCTCTCGGCGCCCGAGGTGCTGGCGGAAGACCGCGCCCATGGCCTGCTGCTGGTGGAGGACCTGGGCCGCGAGACCCATGCCGGGCTGCTGGATGCCGGCGCCGACCCCGTGCCGCTCTATGTCGCGGCGGCCGAGGCCCTGGCGGCGCTGCATGCCGCCCCGCCGCCGCCCGGCCTGCCGGATTATGAGGCGCCAACCATGACGCGCATGGCCGGCCTGACCTTCCTGGACTGGTGGTGGCCCGCGACCTTCGGCGAGGCCCCCTCCGGCGCCATCCGCGCCGAATTCGCGGAAGCCCTGCGCGCCATGCTGGAGCCCTTCGCCGGCGCCGATGGCTTCGTGCACCGTGATTATTTCCCGGCCAACCTGATGCACCTGCCGGAGCGCCCTGGCGCGCGGCGCGTCGGCATCATCGATTTCCAGGACGCGGCGCGCGGCCACCCGGCCTATGACCTCGTCAGCCTGCTGCAGGACGCGCGGCGGGACGTGGCGCCGACGGTGCGGCGCGCGGCCATGGAAGCCTATCTCGCCGCCCGTCCGGACCTGGATGCCGGGGATTTCACCGCCGCCATGGCGGCCATGGCGGCGCAGCGCCACCTGCGCGTCGCCGCCCTCTGGGTGCGGCTGGCGCGGCGGGACAGCAAGCCCGGCTACCTGCGCCACGGCCCCCGCTGCTGGGCGCTGCTGGCCGAGGCACTGGAACACCCCGCCACCCTGCCGCTGCGCCGTTTCCTGGACCGCCACGTGCCGCCGGAACTGCGCCAGAACCCCGCTGCTCTCAAGGAAACCACTGCGTGACGCCTCTCTCCTCCGCCATGGTGCTGGCCGCCGGCCTCGGCACCCGCATGCGGCCGCTGACCGAGGCGCGCCCGAAGCCCCTGCTGCCCCTGGCCGGCCGCACCCTGCTGGACCATGCGCTCGACCGCATCGAGGAAGCCGGGATCGGCAATGTGGTGGTGAACGCCCATTGGTTCCCGCACCTGATCGAGGAGGTCTGCGCCGCCCGCGCGCATCCGCCGCAGGTGGTCAAGGAAGACACGCTGCTGGAAACCGGCGGCGGCATCCGCAATGCCCTGCCGCTGCTGGGCGAGGACCCCTTCCTGGTCGCCAATGGCGATGCCTTCTGGCTGGACGGGCCGGTTTCCACCATCGGGCGCCTCGCCGAGCGCTTCGACCCGGAGACCATGGACGGGCTGCTGCTGATGGTCCGTGCCTCCCAGGTGGATAGCGAGATCGGCCATGGCGACTTCCTGCTCGACCCCCTCGGCCGCGTCCGCTGGCCGAAGGAGCGGGAGGTGGCGCCCTATGTCTATGGCGGCGTGCAGATCATCCACCCGCGCCTGATGGAAGGCAGCCCGGAAGGCGCCTTCTCCCTGCACCGGCAATGGACCCGCGCCATCGAGAATGGCCGGCTCTTTGGCCTGGTGCATGACGGCGCCTGGTTCCACCTCTCCCGCCCCGGCGACCTGCGGGTGGCCGAGAATGCCCTGGCCACCGGCCTGGCGCGGGCGATGTTCTGACGAAAGGCACCTCCATGTCCGGGTCGGCGCGACGGGGCCTCGGCCTCTACAACATCCCCGCCCATCTGCCCTTCCTGGACACGCTGGCGCGCGGCGTGATCGAGGAGATGGGCGAGGCGGGCGCCGACCCCACCGCCCTTTCCCGCGTCACCATCCTGCTGCCGACCCGCCGCGCCGCCATGGCGCTGCGCGAGGCCTTCTTGCGGTGTGCCGATGGCCGCACCCTGCTGCTGCCCGTCATGCGCGCGCTGACCGGGCTTTCGGTGGAAGACGCGGACGAACTGGCCCTGCCCGGCCTGCTGGATCTGCCGCCAGCGGTGGACCCGGCGCGGCGGCAGGCGGTGCTGACCTCCCTTGTGCTGCGCCTGCCGCCCCGCTACGGCGGCCCCAATGGGCCGGAACAGGCCTGGCGCCTGGCGCGCGCCCTGGGCGAGTTGCTGGACGAGATCGCGCTGGAAGGCTGTGACCCCGGCAAGCTGCCGGAGCTGGTGCCAGAGGAATTCGCCACCCACTGGCAGGTGACCATCACCTTCCTGCGCGGCGTGGTGGAGGCCTGGGAAGGCTGGCTGGAGGAACAGGGGCTGATGGATATCGGCCCCCGCCGCGTCGCTGCGCTGGAAGCCCAGGCGCAGGAATGGCGGGAGAACGCGCCCACCGACCCGGTCTTCGCCGCCGGCATCGGCGCCGGCGGCACCATTCCCGCCGCCGCCGACCTGCTGCGCGTGGTGGCCACCCTGCCGCGCGGCGCCGTGATCCTGCATGACGGCGTCGAGAAGATGTCGGCCGAGCTGTGGGACGTGATCGCCGAGAGCCCGACCCACCCGCTCTGTGGCCAGTACCGCCTGCTGCGCCAGATGGGCGCGGTGCTGGAGGATATCCGCCCCTGGCACGGGCTGGGCGCGCCCGGGCTGAAGCCGGAAGGGCGGCCTTCCGGAGACCTCGACCTCGCCCGCCGGGCCGAGCTGCTGGCCCGCGCGCTCCGCCCCGCCGCCGGGCTGGATGCCTGGCTGGATCGCCAGCCCGAATACTGGAAGCCGGCGCTGGACGGCTTCTCGCTGCTGGATGCGCCGGATGTGCAGTCCGAGGCGGTCTCGATCGCCCTGCTGCTGCGGGAAGCCCTGGAAACCCCCAGTGCCCGCGCCGCGCTGATCACGCCGGACCGCGACCTCGGCCGCCGCGTCGCCGCCGAGCTGACCCGCCACGGCATCCTGGCCGATGATTCCGCCGGCCAGCCGCTGGGCGAGACCCCGGCCGGCGCCTTCCTGCGCCTGCTGGCCCGCGCCGTGGCCGAGGGTTTTGCTCCTGTCCCGCTGCTGGCCCTGCTGAAGCACCCCATGGCTGCCGGCGGCATGCCGCGCCAGGCCTGGATGGAGGCGGTGCGCCTGCTGGAGCGCCGCTGCCTGCGCGGCCCCCGCCCGGCCCCCGGCCT
>NZ_JACTUZ010000093.1 GCF_014490445.1 Pseudoroseomonas ludipueritiae
CCGCGCCGCCGGAGGCGACGGCGCCGACTGTGGCGGCTCCGGCTGCGACCATGCCGCCGGCGGCGAGCCCGGTGCCGATCGCGGCGCCAGCGCCGAGCTGCGGACCGCCAGATACGAGGCCATTGGCGATGCCGGGCCCGAAGATGCCGAGGCCGAGCAAGGTCAGTGCCGCGAGTACGATCGCCATCGCTTCGTCGATCGTCGGCGTGCGGCCACCGAACCCGGCGGTGAATTCGGAGAAGAGGCTCGATCCGATGCCGATGATGACGCCGAGGACCAGCACCTTAATGCCGGAGGAGATGACGTTGCCGAGCACGCGCTCGGCCATGAAGGCGCTCTTGCCGAATAGACCGAAGGGAATGAGCACGAAGCCGGCGAGCGTCGTCAGCTTGAATTCGATCAAGGTGACGAAGAGCTGGATCGCGAGGATGAAGAAGGCGAGCAGCACCAGCGCCCAGGCGAGCAACATCACCGCGATCTGGATGAAGTTCTCGAAAAAACTCCAGTAGCCCATGAGATCGGAGATGGAATCGAGCAGCGGCCGTCCGGCATCAAGCCCGGTCTGGGCGACCTTTCCTGGCCGCATCATGTCGGCGACTGTGAAGCCGGTGCCGGACGCCTTCAGCCCGAGGCCGGCGAAGCTCTCGAAGATGATGCGGGCCAGATTGTTCCAGTTGCCGATCAGGTAGGCGAACACGCCGACGAAGAGCGTCTTTCTGACCAACCGCGCCATGATGTCGTCGTCGGCGCCCCAGCTCCAGAACAGTGCGGCGAGCGTCACGTCGATCACGATCAGCGTGGTGGCGATGAAGGCCACTTCGCCGCTGAGCAGGCCAAAACCGCTATCGATGTAGCGGGTGAAGACCTCCAGGAAATGGTCGATGACGCCGGTGCCGCCCATGGTCTCAACGCGCCTCGTTCGTGTGGGAGTCGATCGCTGGCGCGGTCTCGTTGACGGCGGGGTCGCGCGCGGCCGGCCGGTTCTGCGGCTGACCATGCGGGCCCGGCGCCTGCGGCGCCGGCTGCGGCTGCAGGTTCTGCGACGGCTTGAGGAAGCGGTCGCGGTTGTCCGCCCAGGCCTGAAGGCAGGCGGGATCACGGGTCCCGGCTTCCCCGAGCTGCTGGCAGCGCCGCAGCTCGGCTTTGAGCGGGTCGACGCCCGTTTCGGTCGCCGCGGCGAGGCTGCGATAGAGTGGCGGTTCGTCCTTGCGGGAGAGCTCGATGGCCGTCGCCGTGATCGCACAGGTCACGAAGCCGATGGCGCCGACACGAGCGAGAATCTTTCCGTCCATCGCCGCGCCCTCAGTTGCTGCCGGGGAACATCTGCGCGTTGCCGGGCTGGTAGCCGGCGCCCGGCGTCAGGAAACGGCGGCGCTGCTCGCGGCCCTGTTCGGCGGCCGCCGACCGCTCGGCCTCGGCGAGCGCCTGGGCGCGGCCATTGGCGGAGACGACGGCGGTGAGATCGGCGAGCTGCTGGGCCTGCAGCGCGAGAAGCTGATTGCCGGCCTGCGCCGCCTGCAAGGCGCCGGTCGCGCCCTGACTCTGGCCGACGAGCGCCGACATCTGCGTGCGGTTGGTGTCGATGTTGCCGACGACGCCGGCTTGGACGCGCATCGCGTCTTGGAGTCCCGAGACCGTGTTGTTCCAGCGTTCCTTCGCCTGGGCGACGAGTTGCTGATCGGACGCGCTCATCGAGGCGCTTCCGGCCCCGTAGTTGGTGCGGAAGGCCTGGTCGATGTTCTGGACGTTGTAGGCGATGCGTTGGGCCTCGCTGAGGAGCTGCTGGGTCCGCTGAACCGACTGCTGAAGCTGCTGGAGCGAGGAGAACGGCAGGCTCGTGAGGTTGCGTGCCTGGTTGATCAGCATCGTCGCTTCATTCTGAAGGGACGTGATCTGGTTGTTGATCTGCTGCAGCGCGCGGGTCGCCGACAGCAGGTTCTGGGCGTAGTTGGTGGGATCGTAGACGATCCATTGGGCCGAGGCCGGCGCGATCAGCACCGGCGATACCGACAGCGGCGCGGCGAGAATGGCGGCGGCGAACGCCGCGCGGGGGACACGCAGTTTCATGGCTGACTCTCCAGGTTGGTGAGGTTGGGAATGAGGTCGGCAGCCCAATTGACTCCGCGATGGCGCAGCCACGCCGCGAGGAAGCCCTCGCGCCCGTGCTCGGTGACGAGGCGGTCGATGGCGGCCTGGTCGGTCTTGGAAGACGCCGCGCAGAGCGCGAGCGCGACGTCGGCGAGGCCCAGCTCGAACAGCCGGTTGCCGCGGCGGCTCTGGCAGTAATAATCCCGCTTGGGCATGGCCCTGGCGAGGATCTCGATCTGCCGGTCGTTCAGGCCGAAGCGGCGGTAGATCGCCGTGATCTGCGGCTCGATCGCCCGTTCGTTCGGCAGCAGGATCCGGGTCTGGCAGCTTTCGATGATGGCCGGCGCGATCGCCGAGCCGTCGATGTCGGAGAGCGACTGGGTGGCGAAGACGACGCTGGCGTTCTTCTTGCGCAGCGTCTTCAGCCACTCGCGGAGCTGGCCGGAAAAGCCCTCGTCGTCGAGGGCAAGCCAGCCTTCGTCGACGATGATCAGCGTCGGCTCACCGTTTAGCCGGTCCTCGATGCGGTGGAAGAGATAGGAGAGCACCGCCGGGGCCGCGGCCGTCCCGATCAGGCCTTCCGTTTCGAAGGCCTGCACGGTGGCGACGCCGAGATGCTCGCTCTCGGCGTCGAGCAGCCGGCCATAGGGCCCGCCGACGCAATATGGCCGCAGCGCCTGCTTCAGGTCGTTCGACTGCAGCAGCACCGACAGGCCGGTCATGGTGCGCTCGGCCGTGGGCGCGCTCGCCAGCGACGACAGCGCCGTCCAGATCAGCTCTTTGACCTCGGGCGTGACCTGGATGGTCTCGCGCATCAGGATGGCGACGATCCAGTCGGCGGCCCAGGCGCGTTCGGAGGCCTCGTCGATCCGGGAGAGGGGCTGAAGCGCGACGCTGTCGGCCGAGCCCTCGGTCAGGCCGCCGCCGAGATCGTGCCAGTCGCCGCCCATGGCGATGGCGGCGGCGCGGATCGAGCCGCCGAAGTCGAAGGCGAAGACCTGGGCGCCGGCGTAGCGGCGAAACTGCAGCGCCATCAGCGCCAGCAGCACCGACTTGCCCGCGCCGGTCGGGCCGACCACCAGGGTGTGGCCGACGTCGCCGACGTGAATGGAGAACCGGAACGGGGTGGATCCTTCGGTCTTGCCGTACAGCAAGGGGGGCGCACCAAAGTGCTCATCCCGTTCCGGCCCCGCCCACACCGCCGAAAGCGGGATCATGTGGGCGAGATTGAGCGTCGAGATCGGCGGCTGACGCACATTGGCGTAGACGTGGCCCGGCAGCGATCCGAGCCAGGCGTCGGCCGCGTTGATCGTCTCGGGCATCGCGGTGAAGTCGCGGCCCTGGATCACCTTCTCGACCAGACGGAGCTTCTCGGACGCGACGCGGGGATCGTTGTCCCAGACGGCGATCGTCGCGGTGACATAGGCCTGGCCGGCATAGTCGGCGCCGAGTTCCTGCAGCGCCAGATCGGCATCGGCGGCCTTGTTGGCGGCGTCGGTATCGACCAGGGCGCTCGCCTCGTTGGTCATCACCTCCTTGAGGATCGCGGCGATCGACTTGCGCTTGGAGAACCACTGCCGGCGGATTTTGGTTAGCAGTTTGGTCGCGTCGGTCTTGTCGAGCAGGATCGCCCGGGTCGACCAGCGATACGGGAAGGCGAGCCGATTGAGATCGTCGAGGATGCCGGGCGTCGTCGCGGTCGGAAATCCGACGATCGTCAGGATGCGCAGATGCGCGTCGGCAAGGCGCGGCTCCAGCCCGCCGGTGAGCGGCTGGTCGGCGACCAGCGCGTCGAGATACATCGGCGTCTCCGGAACGCGCACGCGATAGCGCTTCGTGGAGACCGTCGAGTGCAGATAGGTCAGCGTCTCGACATCATCGAGCCACGCGCATTCCGGCATGAAAGCTTCGACGAGCTGCAGGATGCGGTCGGTGCGGTCGACGAAGCCGCGCAGCGCCTCCCAGGCGTCGACGCCTCGTTCGGCCTTGCCTTCGTAAAGCCAGCTCTCGGCGCGCGCGGCATCCTCGGCCGGCGGCAGGAAGGTGAATGTCAGGAAGTAGCTCGACTCGTAATGGACCGCGTCCTCTTCGAAGTCGGCCTTGCGCTCGGCATCGACCATGGCCGATGCGGCATCGGGAAAGCGGCTTGCTGGATAGGCGCCAACGGCATGGCGTTGCGCCTCGACGAAGATCGCCCATCCGCTGCCGAGGCGGCGGAAGGCGCTGTTGAGGCGGCCCGCGACAGCGACCAGCTCGGCCTGCACGGCGGAATCGAGATCGG
This sequence comes from Pseudoroseomonas ludipueritiae, assembly GCF_014490445.1. Lineage (GTDB taxonomy): Bacteria > Pseudomonadota > Alphaproteobacteria > Acetobacterales > Acetobacteraceae > Pseudoroseomonas > Pseudoroseomonas ludipueritiae. The sequence goes on from NZ_JACTUZ010000093.1 coordinate 4,370, forward strand.
GTCCGCGGAACCGCGCGCTGCGCTCGAACGAGCCGTCCTTGTTGAGGACGACGCCGGGCGCGACCAGCGCCGCCCAGGGCAGGAAGTCCGCAAGGCGGGTCGAGGAGCGTCGATATTCGGCGAGGTTCATCATGGCGCGCCTCAGACGTTCAGGTGACCGGGGATGCGGAGGTGTCGGCGGCCGACGTCGACGAATTGCGGGTCGCGCTTGGCCGCCCAGACGGCGGCGAAATGGCCGATGGCCCAGAGACCGAGGCCGACCAGCCAGAGGCGAAGACCGAGGCCGAGAGCGGCGGCGAGCGTGCCGTTGAGGATGGCAATGGCCCGGGGCGCGCCGCCGAGCAGGATGTGCTCGGTCAAGGCGCGGTGGACCGGGACGCTGTAGCCGGGCACGTCGCCGCCACTCTCGATCAGGCCCGGCATCAGACGAGCGCTCCGCCGCCGAACGAGAAGAACGACAGGAAGAAGCTCGACGCGGCAAACGCGATCGACAGGCCGAAGACGATCTGGATCAAGCGGCGGAAGCCGCCCGACGTGTCGCCGAAGGCGAGCGTCAGGCCGGTGACGATGATGATGATCACCGCGACGATCTTGGCGACCGGGCCTTCGATGGATTCGAGGATCGATTGCAGAGGCGCTTCCCACGGCATCGAGGAGCCGGAGGCGTGAGCGGCCGGCGCGAGCAGGAGGCTGGTGAAGAGGACGGATGCGGTTGTCGCGACATGGCGACGAAAATGCAGGGCACGGCGGATCATGCGGGTTCTCCTTCGGGGGACTGGGCTGCGGGGCGGACGCGGTAGTCGCCGTCGGGGGCGAGCCCCTCGACGAGACCGAGTTCGGCCAGGCGCCGGGTCGAACCGCGGCCCGAGAGGACCGCGACGAGATCGATCGTCTCGGCGATCAGCGCGCGCGGGACGGTGACGACGGCTTCCTGGATGAGTTGCTCGAGACGGCGCAGCGCACCGAGCGCAGTGCCGGCGTGGATGGTGCCGATCCCGCCGGGGTGGCCGGTGCCCCAGGCCTTGAGCAGGTCGAGCGCCTCGGCGCCGCGCACCTCGCCGATCGGGATGCGGTCGGGTCGCAGGCGCAACGAGGAGCGCACGAGATCGGAAAGTGTCGCGACGCCGTCCTTGGTTCGCATGGCGACAAGGTTCGGCGCGGAACATTGCAGCTCGCGGGTGTCCTCGATGAGCACGACGCGGTCGGAGGTCTTCGAGACCTCGGCGAGCAGCGCGTTGGTCAGCGTCGTCTTGCCGGTCGAGGTGCCGCCCGCCACGAGGATGTTGCGGCGATCGGCGACGGCCTGGCGCAGGATCTCGGCCTGCTCGGCGGTCATGGTGCCGGCGGCGACGTAGTCCTGCAGCGTGAAGACGGCGACGGCGGGCTTGCGGATTGCGAAGGCCGGCGCCGCCACTACCGGGGGCAGAAGCCCCTCGAACCGCTCTCCCGTTTCCGGCAGTTCGGCCGAGACGCGCGGGTTGCCGGCATGGACCTCGGCGCCGACATGGTGGGCGACCAGGCGCACGATGCGCTCGCCGTCGGCCGCCGAGAGTCGCTCGCCCGTGTCCGACAAACCTTCCGAGAGCCGGTCGATCCAGAGACGGCCGTCGGGGTTGAGCATCACCTCGACGACGCTGGCGTCTCCAAGGAAACCGGCTATGGCGGGGCCGAGTGCGGTCCGCAGCATGCGGGCCCCGCGAAGTATCGCCTCAGATTTCTCGGAAGAACTGGCCACGTTGTCCCCGTTCTTTGCGGGACCGCGTCAGGCCGTCCCTGGATCGGGGATGATTAAGAGAACCGTAAATCGGCCCTCGGCAACAGGTTGTTTCGCCTGTCGTACTGTGGCGTACAAAGACAGGTGTTCGGCGGGATCTCTGAATACTTGAGTTGCCGCAATCGCTGCTTATTGCGCGTCGCGCGCGGGGTCGATGTCCTCGGAAATCTCCTGCCGGAGCTTCGGACCCTTGGCGAGTCTGCGCCCGAGCGCCGCGACGAAGGCGTCGTAGCGCTCGCCGGCCTGGGCGCGTGCAGCGGCCTGAGCTGGCTCCGGCAGCGGCGGATTGGTGGTCAGCCAAAACCGTACGAAGACGGCGAGCATCTCGATCGAGATGCCGACGTCGCGCTCCATGCGCGTCATGCGACGGTCGAGCTGGTCGAGGCGTTTGGTCGTCGCCGCCTCCTGCCGTTCGGCGGCGTCCGGCGACAGGAAGGACGCGATCGCCGCCTCGGCGATGAGCGAGCGCGACTGATCGCGCCGGGCCGCATAGGCCGCAAGCGCCTTCATCACCTCGGGTTCGAGATAGACCGACAGGCGCTGCTTCTTCGATGGATTGGCCATGGCCGCCTCACAGCTCCATGCCGTCGTTCGGGTCGAGGGAGACCTGACGCGCCACGCCCTGCATGATCTGGTTGGCACGGCTGATCCGGGCCGCGTCGTCATCGGCCTCGTCGTCGAATCCGCCGTCGAACTCGTTCTCGATCGGCGCCTTCTTCTCGACCGACGCGGCGCGTTCCAGCTCCGGCTGGTGGCGACGCTCCGATCCGGTCGGATCTTCGTCACCGCCATCCTCGATGACAGCCGCGCCTGGCGATACCGTGCTCGCCGGCCGGGCTGGAAGTGGTAGACGGCTCCAATCATCCATTCCCGGCTGCGTCGGCCTGGTGAGCGCCGGCGGCGCCATGATCCGATCCTTGAAGCGGTGATCCTCGTAGTAGCGCGCCTTCTTCGCGCGGATCGGCGGCGTGCCGGCGACCATGACGATCTCGTCGGCGGGCGGGAGCTGCATGATCTCGCCGGGCGTGAGCAGCGGCCTGGCGGTCTCCGAGCGGGAGACCATCAGGTGACCGAGCCAGGGCGAAAGACGATGGCCGGCATAGTTGCGCATGGCGCGCATCTCGGTCGCGGTGCCGAGTGCGTCGGAGACGCGCTTGGCGGTCCGCTCGTCGTTGGTCGCGAAGCTGACGCGGAGGTGGCAGTTGTCGAGGATCGAGTTGTTCGGCCCGTAGGCCTTCTCGATCTGGTTCAGCGACTGCGCGATCAGGAACGCCTTCAGGCCATAGCCGGCCATGAAGGCGAGCGCGGATTCGAAGAAGTCGAGTCGGCCGAGCGCCGGAAACTCGTCGAGCATCAGCAGCAGCCGATGCCGGTTGCCCTTGGCCTTGAGATCCTCGGTCAGACGCCGGCCGATCTGGTTGAGGATGAGGCGAATGAGCGGCTTGGTCCTGGCAATGTCCGACGGCGGCACCACCAGGTAAAGGCTGGTCGGCTGCTTGGCGCCAACGATGTCGGCGATGCGCCAGTCGCAGCGGCGCGTCACCTCGGCGACGACGGGATCGCGATAGAGGCCGAGGAACGACATGGCGGTCGAGAGCACGCCGGAGCGCTCGTTGTCGGACTTGTTGAGCAGCTCGCGGGCGGCCGACGCGATTACCGGATGCGGTCCGCTGTCCCCGAGATGGGCGGTCTTCATCATCGCCGCCAACGTGGACTCGATCGGTCGCTTCGGATCGGAGAGGAGGGCGGCGACACCGGCGAGCGTCTTGTCCGCCTCCGCGTAGAGGACATGCAGGATCGCGCCGACCAGAAGCGCGTGGCTGGTCTTCTCCCAGTGGTTCCGCTTTTCGAGGCTGCCCTCCGGATCGACCAGGATATCGGCGATGTTCTGCACGTCGCGGACCTCCCATTCGCCGCGGCGCACCTCGAGCAGCGGATTGTAGGCGGCGGACTTCGCGTTGGTCGGGTCGAAGAGGAGCACGCGGCCATGTCGGGCACGGAAGCCGGCGGTCAGCGTCCAGTTCTCGCCCTTGATGTCATGAACGATCGCTGAGCCTGGCCAGGTGAGCAGCGACGGCACGACAAGGCCGACGCCCTTGCCGGAGCGGGTCGGTGCGAAGCACAGCACATGCTCGGGTCCATCGTGCCGAAGATAAGCGTGGTCGAACTTCCCGAGCACCACGCCGTCCTCGCCGAGCAAGCCGGCGCCGCGCACTTCGTCATGGCGGGCCCAGCGCGCCGAGCCGAAGGTCTCGGCGTTCTTCGCCTCGCGGGCTCGCCAGACCGACATGCCTATGGCGACGGCGATCGAGATGAAGCCGCCGGACGCCGCGATGTAGGCGCCCTCGACGAAGATCGGCGGCGCATAGGCGTCGTAGAAGTACCACCAGGGAAAGAAGGACCACGGATAGTAGATCGGCCAATGACCGAGCATGAACCATGGCGGCCCGAGCTGTGGCTGGAAGCCGAGCCTGTAGGCCGTCCATTGCGTAGCGGCCCATGTCGTCAACAGGACGATGGCGAAGACGGTGAGGATCTGGCCCCAGAGGATTTTGGTGGCGGACATGGCGGGGTCCTTTCGCTTGGGATGGTGGTCACAGGCCGAGCCCCCGCTGGCGGCCGAAGCTCCAGTCGACGCCGCCGTCGCTGCGGGCGACGCCAGAGACGTGACGGCCGAGCTGCTTTTCGAGTGACGGCGTCCAGGGCACGAGGCTGAAGCCGAGCCCGTCGTCGATCATCGCGAAGCGGCCGCTCGCGAGGTTCATCCGCCGCTGGTAGGTGCCGGTGACATATTCGCCGGATTCAGGTTTGACCTGCGGCCGTCCGGTCTCGGCGGCGATGCGTTGGGCAACCGACTCCAGCTCGCGACGCCGCAGCGTGTCGACCAGGCCGGGTTGGAAGCTGACGCCGCGCTTTTGGCGTTCGGCGAGGCCCTGGCCAACAAGATGCTCGGCCCGCCGGTCCATGGCGTCGCGCACCTCGGCGCCGAAGCCGCCGCCGAGCGCCGCCGGCTCGCGGGCGATATTCTGCCGGTCGAGCCAGGTGGCGCCGGCCGCGGTGACCTGCCGTTCGATGTCGAGATCGGCGCGCACCGCGATCGCGACGCGGCGCTGGCCACGGGCATCGTCGAATTTCCGAAGCTCGACGATCGAGCCCGGTGCGCTGTCGCCGGCCGCGTCGAGGTCGGGCAGCTTGATGTGGTGGGTGCGGCCGTCGACCCCGTCGACGACGGCGAAAGCCGTGCCCTTCAGCTCGTCGTCGAGGCCGCGGGCGACCATGCGCCCGATGACCGGATCGTTGAGGCTCTCCGAGGCCAGCACATAGCTCGCCGCGCCGCGCTCGATGCCGCGTTCGGTCAGGCCATGATGGATGCGCTTGATGATGTCGCCGCGCTCGCCGAGTTCGCGCAGCGTCGCCTCGGCCTTGTCCGATATCGTCCACTGGCCGGGACCGATCTCGTCGGCGAGCCCGAGGCCTTCGAGCTTGCGCAGCCGACCGATCTTCAGTGCATGGAATTCGTCGGGCTGCCGATCCGCATGTGGCGCGAGGTCGACGACGCCGGTGCGATAGGCGTCGCGGGCGAGCTGGCGATCGAGGTTGGTCCAGCGATCGACGTTGATCTGGCGCTCCAGCGTCTGCCGGATCTCCTGATCGGTGCGCGGCCCCAGCTCCTGGGTGATCAGGTCGCGCGCCCGATCGCGCATGCCCTCCTTTATATAGTCTCGCGAGATGACCAGGTTCTCGCCGTCATCGCGCACGCCGCGCACGATCAGATGGACATGCGGATGCTCGGTGTTCCAGTGATCGACCGCGACCCATTCGAGCCGCGTGCCAAGATCCTTCTCCATCTGGCCGACCAGCTCGCGGGTGAAGCCCTTGAGGTCGGACATTTCCAACGTGTCGTCTGCCGAGACGATGAAGCGGAAATGGTGGCGGTCGTCCTCAGACCGCTCCGCGAAATCCTTGGCGTCGACATCATCCCCGCCCGGTCCGAACAGCCGGGCCTTCTCCCCGTCGCGGGTGACGCCGTCGCGGCGCAGATAATCGAGATGCGTCGAGAGCGGCGCTGACCGCCCGCCGTGGCGAACGACGCGCGCCTTGATGACCGCGCCGCGCGAGCGGGCGGTGATGAGGCGGTTCGCCTGGATCGAGGCGCGCTGGCCGCGCCCGAACCGGGACCGCGCTCCCGAGCCGATCTTCCCTTGCCGGGAGACGCTGCCGCCGGCGCGCTGGGCGGCCGCCAGCGCTTGGGCGATGAAGGGCCGCGCCCGCTGCGCGCTGGTCGAGCGGATGCGGCCTGGCCGGATGCGGAAATCGTGCTCGTCGGTCATGCCCGACGCTCCGCACATCGCGGCAAAGCGATGATATTCTTACAGAATGCGCCGATGCGCAGGCTGCGCCGATGAGGCGCACTTCGCGAAATTGCGTCATAACCCTTTGAAAAAGCACGACCGAACCAAGGCGCACATCGCGCCCCTTTATCCTGCCATCGTGCGGTTGTGTTGCCTGCTCCTCCTCCTCGGACCGCCCATCCCCCGCCAGAGCACGCTATTCCACGAAATGCTGCGAACACCGTCATCGCGGCCCCCCATCGCCATTTCGGGCGACAAACAGGCCTCCGGATTGCGGAGCGATGGCTGTGGCTTCGCGCACCGGAGTCGCAGCCGGGGTGTCGTTCGAGGTGCGATCGCCGGGTGTCGGAGCAGCGGTCGTGGCGCGCTCGGATTGCACGATGAAGAGTGGCGAGCGTGTCCAGGCGTAGGGATCGGCCGCCGCGACCGTGACGGGAGCAAGCGCATCTCCGCCGCCGATAATGAGCGCGAGCGCGGCGACATAGGCGCGCGTTTCAGCCGGTAAAGGTCGGCCCGCGAGATACTCTTCGTAGCGGCCGGGACCAGCATTGTACGCCGCAAGGAAGCCGGGCGAACCATAGCGGTCGTGCATCTCGCGAAGATAAGCGGCGCCCGCCAGAATGTTGTCGCGTGGATCGTAGGGATTCGCGCCGAGCCGGTGACGGGCGCGCAGATCGGTCCATGTGGCGGGCATGATCTGCATCAGTCCCATCGCGCCAGCCGAAGAGATCGCTCGCACGTCGCCTGCGCTTTCGACGCGCATGACGGCGCGTATCCAGTGCTCGGGAATGCCGAACCGTTGCGCGGCCTCGGCGATGAACGCGGCGTAGGGATCGACGCGAGAGGGGCGCTCGGCCGACACGGTCTGCGCATCCGCGGTGACGCAGAGCGGCGCGGACAGCAGAAGGCCGGAAAGGAGAAGGAGGGCTGTGTGCCGGGCGGTGTTTGACCACCCGGCAACGGGTTGGGGAAGCGGGACCGACATCGTTCAGTCCCGCTCGGCGCGCTTGGGCGGACGGTTCCAGTGCAAGCCCCAGGCGGACTTGTCGTCGGCGGACTGGAAGAGGTTAGCGCGGATCGGATGACCGAAGGTCGGATCGTCGATCTGCAGCGAGACGTAGTCGCCGGCCTTCTCGCCGGTGCGCTTCCACCCTGCACCGATCTCCGCGCCGGTTTCGTTGTTCATGCTATCGAGAACATGGACACGGAAGTCCGGCGCATTCTTGGCATCGGACGGTTCAGCCGGAACGATGATGATGTCCTGGTGCAATGACAGCGTCATCAGGTGGCCGATGAAACCGTCATTTTCGCGCGTGAATTGACCGATAACGGACATGGGGCGTCTCCTTCAGATTGCGGCGGGCAAGGTCATGGGCGTGCCGTCACCGCGTCGGCGCGCGCCAGACGAAGCGGTCATCGCCGTCCTCGTCAGTGTAGAGGGGGGTGGCCCGGCCGATGACCGAGCTGGCGGGGAGCGGGCCGAAGTAACGGCCGTCGAGGCTGTCGCGGACCTGCCAGTTCATCAGGAACAACTCGTCGTCGGCGATGACGCGGCATCCCTGCCAGATCGGCAGTTCGCGGCCCCGGCGATCACGGTCGAGCGCGTCGCCGATGGCCTGGCCGTCGACGGTGATTGTGTGGCCGGATCGGCACACACGTTGACCGGGCAGACCCGCGACGCGCTTCAGCAGCGGCACGCCGCTCGGCAGATATCCGCCATCGGCAAGGAACGTGGCGATCGGCTCCGGCGCCGCTACGGCGACGAGGTCGGACGCTTCCAATCCGTCGCTGGCGCTGATCGCATAGAGGCCGATCGGCGTGCTCGCGGAGGCATTCCAGATCAGCTTCGGCGCGAAGGACACGATCGACAGGATGCCCATCAGCATCACCGCCAAGTACGTCGTCATGACGTATCCAAAGCGGCTCATGGCGTGATCCTCCGGCGCAGGAGGAAGGCACGATGCTGCGGCGCGTCGTAGGCGCACGGTGCTTCACCGGCCGTCAGACGGTTGTGGACGTGTCGCCAGTGATCGGGCGAAACGTCGATCGCGCCGATGCCGCGCGCTTCGATGGCATCGATGAGTTGGAGGACGCGCGCGACCTTCGGCCAGCCGTCGGCGCGCAACAGGATGTCGCCGCCGGGGCGCACGAATGGCAGGGTCTGGCAGCGCTCGCCCGCGCCGACGGCGCGCACGATGTCGAGGCGCGAAAGTGCGGTGCCGTATTCGTTGGAGGTCCAGCGAACGAAGGCGAAGACGCTGTCCGGCGCGAACGACACGACGCGCCGGCGGCGGTCGAGGATCTGTTCGGCAGCCTCGCGACCGAACCTGATCCAGAATTCGATCTTCCTCTCGACCCACGTCAATTCGACATGGGTCAGTGCATCGGCCGCAGGCGCGTGCGGCAAGCCGCTGCGCAGCGACGTGTCGGCGACACCGATCATCGCGGCTCTCCTTCGCTGGTGGGGAACTCGCGCTCGAACAGGGCGCGCAGCATGTCGGCGACCGTCTGTCCGCGCTGGAAGGCGGCGATCTTGATCCGGCCGCGCATGTCGGCGGTGACGTCGATCGTCAGCCTGGCGGTAAATTCGGCGGCGGTGTCCGCGCGCGGCGACGGACGGTCTGGTGCCTTGATCCAGCTTTCCGGATCGGCCGGTCGGGATGCAAAACCGCGTTTCAAGGATCGCTCGCTCATGCCCCGATCCTCGTGACTTCAGCTGCGAGCGCGGCGATTTCCCGCGCGGCGGGCGATGTATTGTCCTGCTCGGCCGCGAGCCGTCCGGTCTGCACGACATCGGCGAAGGCGATACGCTGACCGATGGTGGTCAGGAGCGGCGGCGGATCATGGTCGGCGAGCGTCTCAGCGGTCTCGCGGGCAAGCACAGTGCGGGCCGCACAGCGGTTCAGCACAAACCGGGCTTTTAATTCCGGGCGGTAGATCCGCGCCTCGCCGAGCAGTGTCAGCATCTCGGCCGACGCCCAGCCGTCGAGCGGCGATGGCTGCACCGGGATCAGCACCAGGTCGGCAGCAAGCAATGCCGAGCGCATCAGGCCGGCGACGCGCGGCGGCCCGTCGATGACGACGTGATCGACATCGCGCGCCAACTCCGGCGCTTCGCGGTGGAGTGTGTCGCGGGCCAGGCCGACGACACCGAACAGCCGCTCCAGTCCTTCACGGCTGCGCTGCTGCGACCAGTCGAGCGCCGAGCCCTGCGGATCGGCGTCGATCAACGTGACGCGCCGTCCACGGCGTGCCCATTCACCAGCGAGATGCAACGCCAATGTCGTCTTGCCGACGCCGCCTTTCTGATTGAGGAGCGCGACGATCATGACGGTCTCCCGGCGATCGGGGACTCGTCCACAGCGGCCGAAAACGGCGGTCGCGTTAGAAAGATTCCGTAGGAATCTAGGTTAGATAAGTTACGGGGCTCGCAAGCTGCTGATTCAGCGCGAGGATTCGGCGATTCCGGTCCCCGATAGCACGAGAGTCCGGTCCCCGATGGCACGATAGTGCCGGTCCCTGATAGCACGAGACGATTCACAGCTTATCCCCAGGGTGAGGTTTGGTCCGGCGACGACGGCGCGGGATGCCGAGGGCATCCGGATCGGTCGGCACGAACGACAGGATTTCGGGACCGCCGACGCATTGCTCGATAGCCAGGCGGTAGCCGGGCAGCGGCTGGCGTTTGACGATGTCGCGGAGGTCGTAGGCGAAGTGCTTGAGCGGCGAGAGGCTGCCCGACTTGGCGTGGAGATGCGGGAAGTCGAAACTCCAGCCAAACTCCTGCTTGCCGCCGTGCTTGCGCACGAGGCGGTACAGCCAGCGCTCCAGGCCTCCCGTCAGACCGAAATAATTGCGGTCGATGGTCAGCACGAGCGCGTCGTCGAGGACCGCGCCGTAGAACCAGTCGGGGACTATCAGTTCGAGTCCGAGGGGGCGCCCGCGATCATCCGCGCGCTCCTTCCACTCGTTGATCCAGGAGAAGCGGTGCATCCGCCGCTCGGTCGGTTGGCGGATCGAGGTCGCCACCGTGGTCGACTGAAGCCGGTCGAGCGCAGCCTTCAGGCGGTCGTAGTCGCGGAGTGACACGCCGCGGCCGATGAAGTTGAGGATTTCATAGGGGGTGGTCGCCATCAGGCGCGACGGCCGCAGGCCGAGATCGCGTGCTTCGACGATCTGCGAGGCGGCCCAGATCAGAACGTCGGCGTCCCAGATCGTCGCCATTCCGTGCTCGGCGACTGCCTCGACGCGGATCTTCACCGAACCCGCTTTGAAGTCTATGGGCGCGAGGCGCTTCGACTTGGCCAGCGAGAAGAACGGATAGGCCATGAGATCCTGCGCATCGCGGGGCGCAAGATCGCCGGGCAGCGCTCGGAACAGGTCGAGCTGCGCACGTTCATCGCGATGCCGGTGGGGGTACGACATGGCAGGTCGGCTCAGCGCGGGAAGCGGCCGCCGGCGGCAGGGGCGGCGGGCTGGCGCTTGGCAGGGAGCACGGTGCCGGCACGGGGGTCGGAGGTCGAGATGACAAGGCCGCGATCGGCCCATGTCTGGAGATCGTCTATCGAATAGACGACGCGGCCGCCGAGCTTTCGATAGTTGGGGCCGGTGCCATAGGTTCGATGCTTTTCGAGGGTGCGCTCGGAGAGTCCGAGGACGCGTGCCGCTTCCTGCGTTCTCAGGTATCGTAGCGGTAGATTGGCGGCGCTTTCGGCCATGATCGAACCTCCGTGGTCTCGCGGTGGCCGCATCGGGTGAGCGGCGGATTGTGAGCACGGTGGCGGGAAGGCGGCGTTCGGGGCAGGAACGAAGTTAAGTTGTTATCCGCGACCCCGGGGGGCGGTCAGCGGTGGCGGCGCGGGCGACGCAGAAGCGTGCGATATCCGCCGCGCACGAAGGCCATGCCGTCTCTGACAAGACGGCTCATCATCACACGGAATGGGCTATCGACCCATTTTGCTGGATCATGTTCGTGGTTTGGAAAGAGTACTTCGGCGATGTCGCGATAGGTCGATCCGACGAACCGCGCGTCGATGGCACGAAGCATCTGGCGGGCGCGCTGGTGACGCTGAGGTGTCAGACGAGGGTCGTGCGGCACGCGTTTGCCGGCCATCGCGTTCCAAAAACGCTCGAGCGTTGTTTTCCGGTCTGGCATCAAGTCGTCGAAGATGATGTGAATGCCAAGCGGACCCTGTGCGTCCGGCTCTACAAGCAGTATGTCATAGCGCTCGCCGCGCAATTCGAGCCGGAGAAGATCCCGGCCGTGCTGGATTATTGCGCGCAGACGCAGCATTTCGCCGGTGATGGAGCTGCCCTCAGGGGGCGGCCCAACGGCGAATATGATTGCGCCGGGATCGACTTGCGGGGTCCAGAAAATCGGCTGCGTCAGCGCGCTTGCTTGTGGATCGATAGGGAAATCGCAACCCCCATTGCTCGGCGAAAGCGCGCGCGACATCGTCGGTAAGCCGACCAGTGGCGATCAACTCACGATATGATTTTCTGTATTCGGGGTTACGTCGCAGAAATTCCCAGGCGAGGTCACCAGGGGACAGCTTGTCGACATAGTCATAGGCGGCATCTGACCGCCAACTTTCTTCTTCGGACATCCTCAGCCGCCTCCGCGCAAATGTTACGCAACGCGAGTTTTGCGGTTGAGACGATTCCAAGTTGTGTCACCGCCGGGAAGAACGAAGACCAACCGACGTGATGCAGATCCTGCATCACCTCAATGGAGACGAGGACCCAGGAGTTCACCGAAGCCGCTCTGCGTCATCCACTTGGCGCGGGAAAGGTGAGCGGCGTGGATATGCGCGGCGCGTTCGGGTTCTGTTTTGGCACAAATACCGAACAACACCCTGACGACCTCTTTCCAGTCCGCGCCTTCCGCGTCGGCATCAAGAAGGCGCAGATACAGTTTCAGGTGCGCTCGGTCATAGGCCGTGAGCGCTGCTCCGCCGGGTGGCTGATCGAGAAAGTCTTGCTTGGTCACCACGTCCCCCTCGGACAGATGTATCCGTTTTGAAGGGGATTGTTAACGCTGATGTGAGGATATGACCTCCTGGCGCCATGGGAACGTCGCGCACCGGCGAGACGGTCGCCTGTTGATCGGTCAGCCTTCCTTTTTTCCATCAACAAGCATGACTCCCACACCCTGGTCGGAGTTAAGGAAAACGATCCCGCCACGTTCGAAGGCGCGCCGTATCTCATCGCGCGTGCTCTCGTAGACCTCGAGGCCACTTGTGGATTCGAGGCGCTTCAGCGCGGTCAAAGATACCCGGGCCCGGTCAGCGAGCGTCTCCTGTGTCCAACCCAGCAACGCGCGCGCGGCCCGAGATTGTCGGGCGGTGATCATGCATGATCACCTCCCACTCGGACCTACGCGCACGCCAGAACTACGACTATAATAGTCGTTCTTGGCTTATTTTGCGAGCCAAAAGGCGCTGCTGGTTCCGTCGCTAGGGAGCGATCCAGTGAAACTGATTCGGTCGTTCTGAATGAAGGCCCCGACCTTTGGGTCGGGGCCTTGCGGGGGAGCCTCAGTCGG
>NZ_JACTUZ010000094.1 GCF_014490445.1 Pseudoroseomonas ludipueritiae
GCGAAGGGCCTGCAACGACCCACCCCAGAAGCCCTCAACTTCGCGATCTGACGGGGCGGGGCTGGCCGGAAGCGCGGCGCCACGGCACAAGGGCAGACTTGTGCCAACCGGAGGAATCGCACCATGGCCACCGACATCGCCGCCGCCGCGGAGGCGCTGCTGCGCGCCCGGCGGGAACGCGCCTGGATCGAATCCCTGCCGGAGGGCGCCCGCCCCGCCAATGCGGCCGAGGTCGCCGCCATCCAGCAGCGCGTCGCCGAGGCACGCGGCCCGGTGGGTGGCTGGAAGGTCGGCGCCGCCAATCCGCAGGCGGAGCCCGGCGCCGCGCCGTTGAACGTGGTGGACCTGCATCTGACACCGGAGCCACTTTCCGCCAGCCGCTTCAATGTCATCGGCGTGGAGGCGGAGATCGCCTACCTGCTCGGCCGCGACCTGCCGCCGCGCGATGCGCCCTACACGCGGGAAGAGGTGCTGGATGCGGTGGAAAGCCTGCATCCGGTGATCGAGCTGGTGGATACCCGCTTCACCGCCCTGAAGGTAACGGACCCGCTGAGCCATGCGGCGGACCAGATCAACCACGGCGCCCTGGTGGTCGGCCCGGCGCTGGCGGACTGGCGCGGCATCGACCCGGTGAACCAGCCGGTGCGGCTGCTCTTCAACGGTCAGGTGGTTCTGGAGCATGTGGGCGGCAATACCGCCGGCGACCCGGTGCGCCTGCTGCAATGGCTGGCCGATACCGGCGCCCGTGCCTATGGCGGGCTGACCGCCGGCATGGTCATCACCACCGGCAGCTGCACCGGCCTGCTGATGGTCGAGCCCGGCACCCGCGTCCTGGCCGAGTTCCCCGGCCTGGGCAGCGTGGAGGCCGCCGTCCTTTAGCAGGGCTGCGGCTGGCCGGGCGCGTGCCCCCTGGCGCCGCCCGCGCCTGCCGCTAGCATCGCGCCACCAGAGAAAGGGAGAATACGCCTTGGCCAATTATCGCTTCGACCATATCCACCTCCGCAGCCCGGACGCCGAGGCGGCGGGCCGGTTCTACGAGGACGCCTTCGGTGCCACCATCCGCGACCGCATCCGCAACGGCGCCTCCCTGCGCGTGGTACTGGACCTCGGCGGCGCCACGATCTTCATCGAGCAGGTCTCGGCCGATACGCCGGCCGCGCCGGTGCCGCCGCACCAGGGCATGGAGCATATCGGCCTGCAGGTGAATGACATGGACGAGGCCGTGGCGGCGCTGAAGGCCAAGGGCGTGCGCTTCACCGCCGAGCCGAAGGAACTGCGCCCCGGCCTGCGCATCGCCTTCCTGGCGGCGCCGGATGGCGTGACGGTCGAGATCCTGCAGCGGGGCTGATGCCGCTGCGCGAGCCTCATTCGTGGGAATGGGGCTCGCCATCCTCCATCATCATCAGCCGGCCGTGCCGCACGCCGCGCTCGGAGATGACGGAACCGGCGAAGGCGCGCACCGCCGGGGCCTCGCCGCGCAGCACGGTCACTTCCATGCAGCGATCGTGGTCCAGATGCACATGCAGCGTGGCCACCGACAGGTCGTGGTGGTCGTGGAAACTGTCCGTCAGCCGGCGGGACAGGTCGCGGCGCGCATGGTCGTAGACATAGGCGAGAGTGGCGACGCAGGGGCCATCCTGCGCCCTTTCCTCCGTCACCTGCCGCAGGCCCGCGCGCAACAGGTCGCGGAAAGCCTCGGAGCGGTTGCCGTAGCCCAGCGCATCGACCTCGGCCAGCAGCGCGTCGTCGAGGGTCAGGGTAATGCGCTGCATGCCATGGTCCTTCTGCCGCCGGTGCTGGACAGCGGGTGGCTCAGGAATATGATGTTTCACAGGAAACAGCATATCCGCGGCCGCCGGCCGGAATGGAGAGGCCCATGCTGCGCCGGTCCCTGCTGGGCGCCCCTACCCTAGCCTGGACGCTGCCCCGCGTCAGCCGGGCCGGGACGCCGGATAGTCTGGTCTTTTCCTGGCCATCCAATGCCGGGCCGCTGGACCCGCATGGCTATGGCCCCAACCAGATGTATGCCCAGGCCATGCTCTATGAGCCGCTGGTGCGCTACGGCGCCGGCGGCGCCATCGAACCCTGCCTCGCGACGCGATGGGCACCGGACGAGGATGGCCGCGCCTGGACCTTCACCCTGCGGTCCGGCGTGCGCTTCTCCGATGGTACGGGTTTCGACGCGGCGGCGGCCAAGGCCAATATTGATGCCCTGCTGCGGCACCGGGAGCGCCATGGCTGGCTGGAACTGATGTCCCGCATCGAGGCCGCCGAGGCACCGGACCCGGCCACCCTGCGGCTGCGCCTGGACCAGCCCTATGACCCCACGCTCTTCGACCTCTCGCTGGTGCGGCCGCTGCGCTTCGCCTCCCCGGCGGTGCTGCGGCCGGAGGGCGGCGTCTCCGCCCCGGTCGGCACCGGCCCCTGGCGCCTGGCCGAAAGCCGGCGCGGCGAGCGCGATGTCTTCCTGCGCCGGGAGGATTACTGGGGCGAGAAGCCACCGCTGCGGCAGGTGGTGGTGAAGGTGGTGAGCGACGCCAATACCCGCGCGCTGGCGCTGGAGGCGGGGGAGATCGACCTCACCTATGGCGCCGACCAGCTCGACGCCGATACCTTCCGGCGCTTCGCCGGGGATGCGCGCTTCACCACCGCCATCTCCCCACCCATGGCGACGCGGATGCTGGCCATCAATTCCGGCCGCGCGCCCACCGATGACCCGGCGGTGCGCCGCGCCATCCAGCAGGGCATCGACCGCGACGCCCTGGTGCGCCACGTGCTGCAAGGCACCGAGCCGGTGGCCACTTCCCTTTTTGCGCCTAGCACGCCGCAGGTTGCGCATGGCCTCACCGCCCTGCCCTTTGACCGCGCGGCAGCCGCGACGGCGCTGGAGCAGGCCGGCTGGCGATTGCCGCCCGGCGGCAAGGTACGGCAGAAGCAGGGTGTGGCGCTGGCGCTGGACCTCTGCTTCGCCGGCGGCGACGCGCTGCAAAAGGCCTTGGCCGAGGCCATCCTGTCCGACCTGGGCCGCATCGGCATCGCCGCCCGGCTGTTGGGAACGGATGCCGCGACATTGCAGGCCAGCCAGAGGTCCGGCGAATTCGGGCTGGCCTTCACGGAGACCTGGGGGCCGCCCTACGACCCGCATGCCTTCCTCGGCGCCATGCGCGCGCCCTCCCATGCCGACTGGCAGGCGCAGCGTGGGCTGCCGATGAAGGCGGAGATCGACCGCCGCATCACTGCCCTGCTGGCCGCCACGGATGCCGCGGCACGGGAGGCGGATCAGCAATGGGTGCTGGCCACGCTGCATGAGCAGGCGGTCTATTTCCCCATCTCCTTCCTCACCAACAAGCTGGTGCACCGCAAGGGCCTGGGCGAGGTGCCCTTCGGCGGCACCTTCGATGAAATTCCCTTCCACCGCATCCGGCGGGGCTGAGCGCGTGCTGGCCTTTGCCCTGCGCCGGGTGCTGACGCTGCTGCCCTTGCTGCTGCTGGTCTCGGTGGTGTTCTTCGCCATGCTGCGGCTGGGGCGTGGCGACCCGGCACTGGATTACCTTCGCCTGTCCCAGGTCCCGCCCACCGAGGCGGCGCTGGCGCTGGCCCGGCAGCAGCTCGGCCTCGATCGCTCCCTGCCGGTGCAATACCTCTCCTGGCTGGCGGATGCGGCGCGGCTGGATTTCGGCACCTCCTGGGCCACGCGGCGGCCGGTGTTGGAGGATATCCTCCAGGCCCTGCCCGCCACCCTGCAACTGGCTGGCGCGGCGATGGCGCTGGTGCTGCTGCTCGGCCTGCCGCTGGGCCTGCTGGCGGCGCTCCACCGCGACCGCTGGCCGGACCACCTGACGCGTGCGCTGGCCTTCCTGGGCGTCTCGCTGCCGAATTTCTGGCTGGGCTTCCTGCTGGTGCTGCTGTTTTCCGTGCAGCTCGGCTGGCTACCGGCCATGGGGCGGGAGGGACCGGCCAGCCTGATCCTGCCGGCGATCGCCACGGCCACCGTCTCCCTCTGCGTCACGCTGCGGCTGATGCGGGCTTCCGTGCTGGGCGTGCTGGGGGAGCGGCATCTGGTCTTTGCCCGGGCGCGCGGGCTGCCGGAGCGGGGCGTGGTCGCCCGCCATGTGCTGCCCAATGCGCTGATCCCGCCCCTGACGACGCTGGGCCTGCATCTGGGCGAGCTGCTGGGCGGCGCCATGGTGGTGGAGATGGTCTTCGCCTGGCCCGGCCTGGGCCGCTACGCGCTGCTGGCCATCGGCAACCGGGATTTCCCGGCGCTCCAGGGCTTCGTGCTGGCCATGACGACCATCTTCGTGCTCTGCAACCTGCTGGTGGATCTGGCCTATGCCTGGCTGGACCCGCGCATCCGTCTCGCGGCTCGGGCGGCATGAGGCGCTGGCTGCCGCGTCTCGCGCTGCTGCTGGTGGCGCTGCTGCTCGGCCTCGCCGCGCTGGCACCTTGGATCGCGCCCTTCGACCCGGCCGAGACCGACCTCGCGCAGCGCCTGATGCCGCCTTCCGCAGAACATTGGCTGGGCACCGACCACCTGGGGCGGGACCTGCTTTCCCGCCTGCTCTGGGGCGCGCGGGCCTCGCTGGGGGCCGTGGGCGTCATCCTGCTGCTGGTGCTGGCCATCGGCACGGTGCTGGGCTGCCTGGCGGGGCTGCTGGGCGGCGTGGTGGACGCGGTGCTGATGCGGCTGGCCGATGCCTTCATGACGGTGCCGACGCTGGTGCTGGCCCTGTTCTTCATCGGCGCGTTGGGCACGGGCATGGCCAATGTCATCGTCGCCATCGCGCTCTCCCACTGGGCCTTCTATGCGCGGCTGGTGCGGGGGCTGGCGCTGTCGCTCCGGGCGCGGGACCACGTGGCGGCGGCACGCGTGGCGGGGGCCTCGCGGCTGGATATCGCGCGGCGGCATGTGGTGCCGGCCGTGGCGGGACAGGTGGCGGTGCTGGCCAGCCTGGACCTGGGGCATTGGATCTTGCATGTCGCCGGCCTCTCCTTCCTGGGCCTCGGCGTGGCGGCGCCGGCGGCGGAATGGGGCGTCATGATCAGCGATGCCCGGCCCTTCTTCCGCACCGCGCCCATGCTGGTGCTGCTGCCGGGTGCCGCCATTCTGCTGACGGTGATGGCCTTCAACCTGCTGGGCGATGCTTTGCGGGACCGCCTGGACCCTAGCTTGGTGGAGCACGGGCATTGAGCGCCCTGGCCATCGAGGGCCTGAGCCTCTCGGCCGGTGGCCGGATGCTGGTACGGGAGGTTTCCCTGGCGCTGGAACGTGGTCAGGTGCTGGGGCTGGTGGGCGCCAGTGGCGGCGGCAAGAGCCTGACAGTGCTGGCCATGCTGGGCCTGCTGCCCCCTGGGCTGCGGCAGGTGGCGGGGCGGCTGCGCCATGCTGGCCGCGTGCTCGATGCCGCCGGCATCGCAGGTTTGCGCGGCCGCGTCGTGGGGCTGGTGCAGCAGTCGCCCCGCGCCTGCTTCAACCCCATCCTGACCATCGGGCGGCACTTCGCAGAAACCCTGGGGCGTGGCGCCGCCCCTGGCCGCGCCGCCGCCCTGTTGGTGGAAGTCGGCTTTGACGACCCGGCATCCCTGTTGCGGGCTTATCCGTTTCAGCTCAGCGGCGGGATGCTCCAGCGGGTGATGCTGGCCCTGGCCCTGGCGCGCGACCCGGACTTCCTGCTGGCCGACGAGCCCACCGCCGAACTGGATCTGGTCGCCCAGGCCGCCATGCTGGACCTGCTGGAACGGCTTGCCGCACAGCGCGGCCTGGGTGTGCTGCTGGTGACGCATGACCTTTCGGTGGTCGCCCGCCTCGCCGACACGGTAGCGGTGATGCAGGCCGGGGGCATCGTGGAACAAGGGCCGGTGGCGGCCTTCTTCGGCGGCCCCAGCCATTCCGCCAGCCGCGCGCTGCTGCGCCAGCACCTGGCACTTTACGGGGAGGCACTGCCGTGAGCCTGCTGGAGATACGCGGGCTCTGGAAGGCCTATCGCCGTGGCGGCCCTTTCCGGCGCCAGCCGCCCCTGCCGGTGCTGCGCGATGCCACGCTGCACATCGGCGCGGGGGAATGCGTGGCGCTGCTGGGCCCCAGTGGTTCCGGCAAGAGCACCCTGGGGCGGCTGTTGCTGGGGCTGGAGACGCCGGATGCCGGCGAGGTGCTCTTCGAGGGGCAGCCCCTGCTGGATGCGCGTGGGCGCATGCGGGCCCAGACGCGCCGCGCCATACAGGCGGTGTTCCAGGACCCCTATGGCGCCACCAGCCCGCGCTTCAACGCCTTCGAGGTGGTGGCGGAGCCGCTGCGTTACGCCGGCCTGGGTGGCGCGCCGCTGCGGGCAAGGGTGGAAGAGCTGACCGCCTCAGTGGGGCTGGACCCGGCGGAGCTGGGCCGGCTGGCGCATCGCTTCAGTGGCGGGCAATTGCAGCGGCTCTGCATCGCCCGCGCCCTGGCACCCCGCCCCCGGCTGGTGCTGTTGGACGAGGCGGTCAGCAGCCTGGACCTGGAGACCCAGGCGCATATCCTTCGCCTGCTGACGGAGCTGCGCGCCAGTACCAGGGTGGCCTTCCTCTTCATCACCCATGACCTGCGGCTGGTGCGCGGCTTCGCGCAGCGCTGCTACGTCATGCAGGACGGGCAGCCGGTCGAGGTGGCGGAGCCCTTCGGCTCAGGCCCCGTGCCACCAGCGCTGGCGGCGCTGCGTGCCGCCGTTCTGCCTGCGCGGCCCCGGCTACCGCTTCGGCAGACGGTCGATGCCTGAGGTTCGTTTCCGCGCTTTTCTTGCTTCGCTACCGATGGCGTGGCGATGCTGCTAGGCTGACCAGCCAGGGAGGATCGGCAGGGCGTATGTCGGGCAGCAAGGTTGAGGCGAGGCACCAGCACATCCTGTCGCTGATCCGTCAGCGCGGTTACGCATCCAATGACGAACTGGCGCGGCAACTCGGCGTCACCGTCCAGACCATCCGGCGCGATGTGAACTTCCTGGCGGAGGAAGGGCTGGTGACGCGCCACCACGGCGGCGCCGGCCTGGTCTCCAGCGTCGAGAATATCGCCTATACCGAGCGGCAGGTGTTGAACCTGCCGGAGAAGACCGCCATCGCCGCGCTGGTGGCGGCCGAGATCCCCAACCGCTCCTCCCTCTTCATCAATATCGGCACAACCACCGAGGCCGTGGCGCGCGCGCTGACCGGCCATGAAGACCTGCGCGTCATCACCAACAACCTGAATGTCGCCACCCTGCTGGCGCGGGAGACCCGCTTTCAGGTCATCATCGCCGGCGGCGCCGTGCGCAGCCATGACGGCGGCATCACGGGCCAGTCGGTCTGCGACATGCTGGGCGAGTTCCGCGCCGACTATGGCATCATCGGCATCAGCGGCATCGACGAGGACGGCTCGCTGCTGGACTTCGACTACGACGAGGTGCGGGCGGCGCGCACCATCATGCGCAACTCCCGGCAGGTCTTCCTGGTGGTGACGCATGCCAAGTTCGGCCGGCGACCGCTGGTGCGGCTGGGGCATCTCTCGGAAATCTCCGCCCTTTTCACCGACCGGCCTCCGCCGCCGGCCATCCGCCAACTGCTGTCGGAACACGGCATCCGGCTGCATATCGCCGAGGCGCCGGCCTTGGCCCTGGATAATAAAACGAACATCTAATTTTCGCTTGCGAAAACGAGGGCGAGGCACCAGCTTATGCTCCCCTCCAGATCCAGAAGCGCGGAAGACGTGATGCCGGCGGACCAGAACCAGCCTTTCGACCTCCTGATCATCGGTGGCGGCATCAATGGCGCGGGCATCGCGCGGGATGCCGCCGGGCGCGGCCTGCGCGTCCTGCTGGTGGAGCAGGAGGACCTGGCGCAGCACACCTCCTCCGCCAGCACCAAGCTGATCCATGGCGGGCTGCGCTACCTCGAGTATTACGAGTTCCGGCTGGTGCGTGAGGCACTGATGGAGCGGGAGCGGCTGCTGGCCATGGCCCCGCACATCATCTGGCCGCTGCGCTTCGTGCTGCCGCACGAGAATGCGGTGCGCCCGGCCTGGATGGTCCGGCTCGGCCTGTTCCTTTACGACCATCTGGGTGGCCGCCGGCGCCTGCCCGGTTCGGAAGGCGTCGCTTTCCCCGACGGACGCTTCGGTTCCGCGCTGCGCCCGGGTATCGGCAGGGGCTTCATCTATTCCGACTGCTGGGTGGAGGACAGCCGCCTGGTGGTGCTGAACGCCATGGATGCGGCGGAGCGCGGCGCCACCATCCGCACCCGCACCCGCTTCTTGGATGCGCGGCGGCAGGGCGCGCTCTGGCATGCCACGGTGCAGGACCTGGGCAGCGGCGAGCGGCAGGCGGTGACGGCGCGCGCCATCGTCAATGCGGCGGGCCCCTGGGTCGGGCAGGTGCTGGGCCAGGGCCTCGGCATCCAGGGCGAGGCCACCGTGCGGCTGGTCAAGGGCAGCCATCTGGTGGTGCCGCGCCTTTATGAGGGCGACCACGCCTATATCCTGCAGAACCCCGACAAGCGCATCGTCTTCGCCATCCCCTATGAGCGGGACTTCACGCTGATCGGCACCACCGACGTGGCCTGGAAGCAGGCACCGGGCAGGGTGGCGATCTCGCCCGAGGAAACGAGCTACCTCTGCGACAGCGTCAACCGCTACTTCAGCCGGCAGGTCCGGCCGGAGGACGCGGTCTGGAGCTATGCCGGTGTCCGCCCGCTCTATGACAACGCGGCCAAGAGCGATTCCGCGGTGACGCGCGACTATGTCCTGAATGTCGATGCGCCTGCCGGCGGTGCCCCGCTGCTCTCGATCTATGGCGGCAAGATCACCACCTACCGCCGGCTGGCGGAACATGCGCTGGAGAAGCTGCAGCCGCATCTCGGCATGCCCGCCACATCCTGGACGGCGGGTGCCCCCCTGCCCGGCGGCGACATGCCGGATGCCGATTTCGACCGCTTCCTCCTCGGGCTGCGGCAGCGCGCGCCCTTCCTGCCGGAGGACCTGGCCCGCCGCCTCGCCCGCGCCTATGGCACCCGCACCGATGACCTGCTGTGCGGTGCCCGCGCCATGGCCGACCTGGGCGAGGACTTCGGTGGTGGCCTGACCCGTGCCGAGGTGGATTACCTGATGCGCAGAGAGTGGGCGGTGGCGGCGGAGGATATCCTTTGGCGCCGTTCCAAGCTCGGCCTGCATGTGCCGGC
This sequence comes from Pseudoroseomonas ludipueritiae, assembly GCF_014490445.1. Classification (GTDB taxonomy): domain Bacteria; phylum Pseudomonadota; class Alphaproteobacteria; order Acetobacterales; family Acetobacteraceae; genus Pseudoroseomonas; species Pseudoroseomonas ludipueritiae. Next base: position 9,178 of record NZ_JACTUZ010000094.1, read on the forward strand.
TGGCACGGAGGAACGGCTGCGGGACTATCTGGCGGAAGTCGAGCCGCGCAGGATGGCTGCGGCGGGCTGAGCCGCCGCGCCAGGAAAAGGGAGGAAAGACATGCCGGTCGAAACTCAAGCGGCGGCGTGCCGGCATGGCTGAGCCGCGCCATGTTCTGGCGATCGACCAGGGCACGACCTCGACCCGCAGCATCGTCTTCGATGCCGCCGGGCGTGAAGTCGCCTCGGCGCGCAGGGAATTCCCGCAGCACTACCCGGACCATGGCTGGGTGGAGCACGACCCCGAGGACATCTGGCGCGACACCCTGGCCACGGCGCGGGAAGCGCTGGAGAAGGCCGCCCTGCCCGTTGCCGCCATTGGCATCACCAACCAGCGGGAGACGGTGGTGGTCTGGGACCGCGCGAGCGGCCAGCCCATCCACCGCGCCATCGTCTGGCAGGACCGCCGCACGGCGGCGGAATGCGCGCGGCTGCGGCAGGAGGGTGCGGAGCCGCTGGTGCAGGCGCGCACCGGGCTGCTGCTGGACCCCTATTTCTCCGCCACCAAGCTGGCCTGGATCCTGGACAACGTGGCTGGCGCCAGGGCCCGGGCCGAGCGTGGGGAACTGGCCTTCGGCACGGTGGACAGCTTCCTGCTCTGGCGCCTGACCGGCGGCAAGGTGCATGCGACGGATGCGACCAATGCGTCCCGCACCCTGCTGTTCGACATCCACCGGCAATGCTGGGATGAGGAGCTGCTGGCCCTCTTCCGCATTCCCGCGGCGATGTTGCCGGCGGTGCATGACAACAGCCACCTGTTCGGCGAGACGGACCCGAAGCATTTCGGCACCGCCATTCCCATTGCCGGCATGGCGGGGGACCAGCAGGCGGCGCTCTTCGGCCAGCTCTGCTGCGAGCCCGGGATGGTGAAGGCCACCTACGGCACTGGCTGCTTCGCCCTGATGAATACCGGCGGCACGCCGCCGCGCTCTCAGCACCGGCTCCTGGCAACCACGGCCTACCGCCTTGGGGGCCAGACCACTTATGCGGCGGAAGGCGCCATCTTCGTCGCCGGCGCCGCCATCAAGTGGCTGCGGGACGGGCTGGGGCTGATCACCCATGCCTCCCAGACCGACGACATGGCCACGCGCATCCCGGACAGCCACGGTGTCTATATGGTGCCCGGCTTCGTCGGCCTGGGCGCGCCGCATTGGGACCCGAAGGCGCGCGGGCTGATCTGCGGCCTGACGCTGGATGCCACGGCGGCGCATATCGCCCGTGCCGCGCTGGAATCAGTGGCCTACCAGACCTTGGATCTGGCGGAGGCCATGCGGAAGGACGGCGCCGGAAGGCCGCAGGCGCTGCGCGTGGATGGCGGCATGGCGGCCAATGACTGGTTCTGCCAGTTCCTGGCGGACATGCTGGACGTGCCGGTGGAACGCCCGCCCGTGCTGGAAACCACCGCCCTGGGCGCCGCCTTCCTGGCAGGGTTGGCGACAGGTGTCTGGCCGGGCATGGCGGCGCTGGCCGGCAACTGGTCGCTGGAACGGCGCTTCCTGCCGCGCATGGAAGGCGCGCAGCGGCAGCGAATGATCGCCGGCTGGCACGATGCCCTGCGGCGGGCGCTCAGCCAGCCTGCCTGAAGCTGACCGAACGGTCAGTCAACGATGAAGAGGCGCGCGCCGCTCTCGGTGGAGGAGCGGTGCGCGGCATCGCCGAAATCCGAGACAGTGTAGCCCTGGCCTGGGCCGAAGGTGAATTCGCGCCCGTCCTTCAGTTCCGTCTTCAGCTCGCCCTCCAGCACATAGAGGATATGGCCGCGGTCGCACCAATGGTCGGCCAGGTAGCCGGGCGAATATTCCACCACGCGCATCCGGACATCGCCATTGGTCATGGTGCGCCACAGCGCCATCCCTTTCTCTCCCTTGTGCTCGGTGGCAGGCAGGGCGTCCCAGTGCATGGCGTGGAACGGCAGGGCGGGCAGCTTCATGACAGGCAATCTCCGGAATACGCGGCGGCAGCTTGCGCGGAGCCGCCATGGCGCGCAACCGTGCTTTCCCGGCTGGGCGAGAGAGCCTCGACGGCGCCGCCGGCCGCAGGCACCATGTTGCCCGCTTCGTTCATAAGAACCGGCCGGTGGCCAATGCTGCCTCGCGGCCCATCAGCATCGGGGTACGTCCATGGAATACCGCAACCTTGGCCGGAACGGCCTCAAGGTCTCTCCCCTTTGCCTCGGCACCATGATGTTCGGGGGCGCGACGGATGAACCGACCTCGGCACGCATCATCGATCATGCGCGTGACCACGGCATCAACTTCATCGACACCGCCAATGTCTATAATGGCGGCGCGTCGGAGGAAGTGACGGGTCGCGCCATCCGGGCCCGGCGCGGCCATTGGGTGCTGGCGACCAAGCTGGCCAATCCGGCCGGGGACGGCCCCAATGATCGCGGCCTGTCCCGCCGTCATTGCCTGACGGCCGTGGAGGACAGCCTGCGGCGCCTTGGCACCGAGAGCATCGATATCCTGTACCTGCACAAGGAAGATCACGGCACGCCCCTGGCCGAAACGGTGCGCGCCATGGCGGACCTGGTGCGTGCCGGCAAGATTCGTCATTTCGGCGTCTCCAACCACCGCGCCTGGCGTATCGCGGAGATCTGCCGGCTGTGCGATGAGATCGGCATCGACCGGCCGGTGGTCAGCCAGCCCTACTACAATGCCTTGAACCGCATGCCGGAGGTCGAGCACCTGCCAGCCTGCGGGTATTTCGGCCTTGGCGTAGTGCCTTACAGCCCATTGGCCCGCGGCGTGCTGACGGGCAAGTACGACACGCAGGCGCCGCCGCCCGCCGATACCCGCGCCGGCCGCGCCGACAAGCGCATCATGGAAACGGAGTGGCGGCCGGAGAGCCTGACGATCGCGCGGAGGCTGCGCGCCCATGCAGAGGAGCGTGGCATCACCGCCGGGCAGTTCGCCGTGGCCTGGGTGCTGAACAATCGCCTCGTCACCGCACCCATCGCCGGGCCGCGCACGGAGGCGCAATGGGAGGATTACCTTGGCGCCCTCTCCTACCGCTTCACCGCTGAGGATGAGGCGCTGGTGGACTCCCTCGTGCCCGCCGGACATCCTTCCACGCCGGGCTATAACGACCCTGCTTATCCGCTGGAAGGCCGCGTGCCGCGCTCAGGCTGAGCCAGGCTTCAGGGCAGCGGCAGCGCGGTGATTTCCGCTTCGACGCCGGCTTCCGCGGCACCAAGGATGGTCAGCGCGTCGTTCTCCGGCACCACCTGCTGCAGCCGCAGGCTGGGCCGCGTCAGGGCGACGCGCAGCCCACCGGTAAAGGAAGGGTCGGAAAGCCGCCGGCGCAGCTCCGCCATGGCGTCGTCCATGATGTCCTTCATGTCGTAGACGGCGATATCGCTGAGCCAGCCCCGGATCTGCTGCTCGAAGGCGATGCTGGCCGCTGACCACAGGACACTGTCGAGGCTGCGGGTGAATTGCAGATCTGTCAGCCGGACACTGCGTCCGTCAGGACTCAACACCGGGCGGGCGGAGAAGACCACCCGACCCTTCGTATCCGGCCAGTGCCCGGGCAGATCGGCATCGAAGGTCACGGCCAGGGCGATAGCGGGGGCGCTGGGGTAGATGAAGATCTCGCGTACCCGCAGTGTCACCGGACCGAGCGGCGTCTCCACGGGAATGTCGCGGCGGCCGAATTCCTGCATCAGCCAGTCGCGGATCATGTCATAGCCGGCACGCACGGGGATGGAGAGCCGTAGCAGGCCGCTGCGCTCTGCGGCCCCTGGAGGCAGCGGATGCAGTGGCGGCAGGAAGGTGGCCGGCAAGGGCCCTGGCGACGTGGAGGAGATGCTGGTGCGTGCCCGCAGGCCCAGCACCAGCCGCAGGTCGCGTGGTTCCACCAGCAGTTCCGACAAGCCCACGGACTGTGGGTGCAAGCTGACATACAGCGGCGGCGCCGCCGGCAGCTGCACCTTGATGCTGCGAGGCTGCCAGAGCGCCAGGGCCTGTTCCCGCACTTCGCTACAGGGCAGCAGGGTCTTGAGCTGCTCCGGCAGGCCGCGCAGAGCATCCTCCACCTGTGCCCTCACCCGCTCCTCAATGCCGATCCAGATGCCACCGATGATTTCGAGGCGAGGCGTGCGGGTCCAGCGGTAGGTAACAGCCACCTGTGTCACCGGGCACCAGCCATCATCCAGGCCAATGGTGAAATCCACCTGCGCTTCGGCGGCGGCCTCGACAGCCTTGGCATCCAGCGCCAGCAGGCTCGCCAACCCGCCGGCGAGGCCGACGGTGCCATCCAGGGCGAGGGCTACCGTGGCGCGCAGCCGGCCATTAACCTCTGAGAGCGAGATGCCGCTGGTGCGCCGGATGGTGAGGTCGTAGCGGGTTTCCGCCCCTTCGTCGCTGACCTGGCGGAAGGTGGCGGGTATGGTGCGCTCCGCCGCTTGCCGCAGCAGCTCCAGCGGGAGGCGCAGGCCAAGGGCTACGGCACTTTCCTGGTCTGGCAGCCTGAGCGTGGCCGCTCGCCGGGGCGGCTCACTGGAAAGCAGGCTTTCTCTTCCCTCCAGCCAGATCACGCCGCCGGCAGCCGCTGCCATCAGCAGTCCCGCTGTCAAACCCCATGCTAGCCACCGGCGCCGAACCCGAGCCTCCATCATGAGGCCAGATTAGCGGCGGGACGCCCAGCATGCACCCACCGCTAAAGGCTGGCCATCCCGCACCAGAAGAGGGGGCGCCCGCTGGTTTCCATATCGTACTTGCGTGCGAAGCTCAGTGTGCCGTCCTCCTCCACCCGGAAGACGGTTAGCCCTGCCGGGACAAGGCGGCTCCCCTCCCCTTCCTGTACCGCCAGGGGCGCCACGGCGGCCGTGACCAGCATGCGGCCTTGTGGGTGAATGGCAAAGGTGCGGCAATGGAAGCTCTGGGTATCGATTGTCTGGACCAGCTTCGGCTCTCCGGAGGTGAGGTCCAGGGTGAAGCAGGCAACGGTGTTCTCACCTTCTGCATGCACCTTGTCGGTGCCGAAGTCGCGTGTGCTGTCGGAGCGGTTCACAAGATAGAGGTGCCGTCCATCTGGATGCAGATGTATTGGGCCAAGATACTGTGTCGGAGCTTTGCTGCGGGCCCACTGCAGCGCGGTGTCTCGGACAAAGAGTGGCCGGGGTGAAATACCTTCCTCGCCCACATGGTAGGTCAGGAGCTGGTTGCTCCGCTCCATTGAGACATAGAGCCATGGCCGATCTGGATGAAAATCCACGTGGCGTGGCCCGAATTCCAGACCACCGCCTTCCGTCACCATGGCCAGCGGCGACAGCTGACCATCTTGGAAGCGGAAGACGCGCAGCGCGCCAGGGTCTCCTGCGATGTCCGCACCGGCATCATTGCCGCGCGCGGAAAGCACCACCAGGCGGCCGGACGGTGCCACGCGCACCTGATGAGCATAGATGCCAGCATCCACCGGCACCGCTTGCTGCACCTCACCGCCAATGGTGCCGTCCTTTGCCAGCCTGTGGACAGTAAGGGCGGAGGGCGTGTTGTAGACAACAAGCAAAAAATGCCCTGTGGGATCCACTGTCAAATGGATAGGTCTACTTGCCAGGAAGACCGGCGTGCCAATCGGCGAAAGCGCGCCTGTCAGACGGTTTATCCGGTAGACCTGTACGCCATGCCGGTCATCACGTGGCGACGTGGGGCGATTGCTGAAGCCAACGTACAGCAGCGGAAGGCGGGGATGCGGATAGGCATACTGCACCGCTTCCGGAACCATGACGCTAGACAGGCGCTCAAGCGTCAATTCTGCTGCGTCCACCGTATGGGCGATGATCTCTGCGCCTACGGCCGCATAGAATGCAGCTTTCCCTTCTCTTTCAGGCAAAATGGCAGCTCCGCTGGCGCAGGTCAGGTCGAGAACAAGACAGGAGCATGTTCTGCAACTGGGCTGAAGGCTACCAGGAACTTATAGAAAGCCGTGTACCTTAGCAGCATCCTACCGCGATACAGGGTCACCATTAGCCTGCACGTAGCAGGGTGATCCCGTATCTTTATGGAAGATATATGCCGGTGCTGTCCGACGGACAGGCACAAGCCATTAAGAGAACCACTTTATGTTCGTGGACGCTGTATGCTAAATAATAATTGAAATGAATTTCTTTTTATTAATCAGGCCTGCCGTCGATAACTATGGCATCAGAATATCGAAGCAGATTTGCCTCAATCTCCTTTATCTGGTTGGTGATAGCGCTTGCCTGCTGCTGGAGCTTTTCCAACTTCCCTCTCAGCTCGTCACGCTCACGCTCGAGCAACGCGCGCCGGCCCAGCGCTTCAAACCTCTGGCGATCAATAGCCTTCTTGAATTCTATGATAGCCCGACGACTGACGTCAGGACTGACCAAGCCATTTCGGCGAGCCTCCAAAAGCTGAGCATTGCTTAGCGTCGTAAGATGGTAAGCAACGCTATAGGTCCTCGGCAGCTCATTTGGCTTCAGCACACCGCTGTCAACGGCCCTGGCGACGCTCATCAACTGATGAGCAACGTTATAGCCGAAGGGAAGCTTGGCAATAACTTCACGTTCGAAGGCTTTAGGAAATTTATCCTTGGTCTTTAGGAGGTAACGTCCTATCGCCAGAAACTTCTCTTGTGCTTGGCGCCAAAGGCTTGTGATTTCCTCGACGGCTTTCTCAGGGCTTTCTATACGGCCGACAGCATTCTCCACTTTAGAGACGCGTGGATCGTCGACCACATCGCTGTTAGAGGATCTGGCTACTTCTTTATGGCGTGCCAGTTTGGCTTTACTGAAGGCCATTAGCGCACCTCCGCCATATTACGCACAAAGTGCCACACGCTCTCAAAGTCGTCGGCTCCCTTCGCTCCGCGCACTTCCACTACCCCTACTCCATAGCCGTGCGAGTTGTTGATGTCTTCGAACTGTCGCACCGGCACAGGACAAAGCAAACCCGCCGCGTTGAGATGCCGCTGCGCGTCACGATAGCTTAGTGTGCCCACAGCGGCTTCATCGCCATCTGCATGCCGCGTGGTAACACGAGTGTTCGCGCGATTGATCACAAAGGCAGCACGGACGTTCCTACGGCGCAGGAGGCCCATCCACTCGATGACACTCTCCACATCTGCTGAACCTGTTGTGGAGGGGACGAGTACGAGATCCGAATGCTCCATGAGTATCTTTGTCTGGTCCGGTACGTACTCGACGGCAGGTGGAGTGTCGACGATCACAAGATCGAGCCCCTTTTTCTGCTGGAGTTCCTGAATGGCCTCCTCAACTTCAGCAAGCGGGCGCGTCAGCAGGAGCAGATGACGCGCCTCCTCCGGCCTACGCAGATGCCATTTAGTCAGGCTTCGTTGCAGATCTGTGTCTAGGAGAGCGACGTGTAATCCGTCGCGAGCAGCGAGTTCGGCTAGATTAAGGGCGAGGGTGGTCTTTCCTACTCCTCCCTTGGGAGACTGGATCGAGATCCACCGAGGGGCTGGTCCAGCGCCACGATTGCGCTCGACGGCATTCGTGGCAGCTCGTTTATTGGGTGCCGTAGGCTTTCTGGGTTTACTCATAATCTAACCGCCGTGATTCCCTGAACGTCGTAGGGAATACGTGCTTCAGGGACCTTCAGCAACAATCCCTACGGAGATGATGAACCTCTAACGCGGTTAGAGGTTGGAGTTGCCGATAAGGAGCGACATGATTCAGGGCCTGTTAGATCTTGATCCAAACGGCGGCGGCTGCGAGGCAGAGGATG
>NZ_JACTUZ010000095.1 GCF_014490445.1 Pseudoroseomonas ludipueritiae
TGCTCAGGCAGGCTGCTCAACTGGACGCAGGTCCATAACAGCCTCTAGCGCGAGATCCGCTCGATCTGTGTCTTCGTGAGCCAGAACAGGTCAGCCATGGCAGCACCTCCGCTGCCATGGAATCACAGCAGGATCAAAGCGCAAAGGGATCGTTAATGGGTCCGGAGCCTACCTCCCTCGACATCACTTCCTGGCCAGCACGGGTCATGCCTTCTCGCTTCATAGAGAACGGCGCCCTCCTTCTGGCGCCCCTTCCCGGCACCTCCCTGGATCCACGCCGTGTCCATCCGCAGCGAGCAGCTCCCGCTGAAGCTCGAGATGCCCAGCACCGGCGCCGTCACCGGCGCCAGGATCGCCTTCGTCCTGGTGGCCGAGGACGAGGAGGAGGAACCCGAGCCCTTCATCGCCATCACCGTCCGGCACCCTCCGCGTGTCGACGGGGCCATGCTGTTCGGGACGCGGAGCCAGGACCGGCTCATCGAGGCGCGCGGGGTGGGTTCCATCGAACGCATGGTGGGCCGGATGGCGGAGGCGTGGGCTGGGACACAACAGCATGAATCTACCCTTGAACCTCCAGTGACTGGAGGTTGTATCTAGGGGACCATCAGCAGGAGATTGCTCGATGGACGGCCCGCGTGGCGGCAACATCCCCGGACAGCCGGTGACCTGGCGAGTTGAAGGCATGGACTGCGCATCCTGCGTGGCCAAGGTCGAGAAGGCGGTGAGCCGCCTACCGGGTATCAGCGACATCAAGGTCAACCTGATGGCGGAGCGCCTCGGCGCCACGCTGTCACCCGACGGCGCAACGCCGGAGGCCGTGGAGAAGCAGATCGGCGCACTGGGCTACAAGGCGACGCGCCTGGAAGCCGCGGCTGCCTCGCCACCGCTCTCCTGGCGGGTGGAAGGCATGGATTGCGGCTCCTGCATCGCCAAGGTGGAGAAGGCCGTAGGCCGCCTCCCCGGGGTTTCCGACGTCTCGGTGAACCTGATGGCCGAGCGGCTTACCCTGCGTCTCGCGCCGGGCACGACGGACGTCGCGGCGGTGGAGAGGCAGGTTGGGGCGCTGGGCTACAAGGTGAGAGCCTTGGCGCGCCAGGATGCCCCCGGTACGCCATCCGCTCCGGCGGATGGGCACGATCACGACCGTTGCCGCGGCCACGACCATGGCCACGGCGAACACGAACACGCCCATCCCAAGCCGGTCGGCACCCAGTCCGGGAGCGCCGATGACGGCAGCCATGCCCATGGTGGCGCGTTCGGCCACTCGCATGCCGATCATGAGGACCCCGCCGACGCGACTAAGCCATGGTACGCGACGGGCAAGGCGCGCTTGGTCTGGCTGCTGGGCACCCTCGTCGTTGGCGCCTACGCGCTGTCACTGGTGTTGCCGCACGACCTGACCTACCCGCTCTTCCTGATCGCGACGTTGGTCGCCCTGGTGCCGTTCGGGCGCCGGGCGTTCAACCTGGCGCGGGCAGGCTCACCATTCTCGATCGAGACCTTGATGGTAACCGCCGCCGCAGGCGCGGCCGTCATCGGCGCGGCGGAGGAAGCGGCGGTGGTCGTCCTGCTCTTCGCCTTGGGCGAGCTGCTGGAGAACGTGGCGGCCGGGCGCGCCCGGGCGGGCATCAAGGCGCTGGCCAACCTGATGCCCCGCACGGCGCTACGCCTGCGGGCCGACAACTCGACGGAGCAGGTGCCGTCGGATCGCCTGTCGGTGGGCGACCTCGTGCTGGTCCGCCCCGGCGACCGCGTGCCATGCGACGGCATCATCGAGGATGGCCGGTCCGCCCTGGACGAAAGCCCGGTGACGGGCGAGAGCGTGCCAGTAAACCGCGGCCCCGGAGAGGCGGTCGTCGCCGGGTCCATCAACACCGACGGCGCGCTGCGCGTGCGCGTGACGCGCGCCGCCACGGACAACACCATCGCCCGCATCATCCGCATGGTGGAGGAGGCCACCGCCTCCCGTGCGCCTACCCAGCGCTTCATCGAGCGCTTCTCGACCTATTGGACCCCGGGCGCGATGGTGGTCTCTGCCCTGGTGATCCTGGTTCCGCCCTTCCTGCTGGGCTGGGACTGGTGGACCAGCGTCTACCGTGGGCTGGCCGTGCTACTCATCGCCTGCCCTTGCGCGCTGGTGATCTCCGTTCCCGCCGCCCTGGCCTCCGGGCTGTCGGCGGGAGCCCGGCGTGGCCTCCTGATCAAGGGCGGCGCGGCGCTGGAGGAGATTGGGACGGCCCGGACGGTGGCCTTCGACAAGACCGGCACGCTGACGGCGGGCCACCCCAGGGTGACGGACGTGCTCCCGGCGTCCGGGACATCGGCGTCGGATCTCCTGGCCTATGCCGCGGCGGTGGAGCAGGGATCCTCGCATCCCTTGGCCAAGGCTGTCATGGCCGAGGCCGGGTCGCGCGGCATCGCGACACCCGCAGCCTCGGACCAGGGTGCTGTGCCGGGCAAGGCAGTCACCGCGACGGTGGGTGGCCGGAGGGTCAGCGTGGGCAGCCCGCGCCATGCAGCGGAGTTGGGTGCCAGGATGGGCGGCCTCGTCGAGCAGGCCGCGAGGTTGGAAGGCGAAGGCAAGACGGCGGTCGTGGTGGTCGTGGATGGCGCGGCGGCAGGTGTCCTGGCCCTCCGGGACGAGCCACGGGCGGACGCCGCCGCGGCTGTGGCCGCGCTGTCGAAGCTCGGCATCCGTTCAGTGATGCTGACCGGAGACAATGCCCGGACCGGTGCCGCCATCGCCAGTGGCCTGGGTCTGGACGTGAAGGCGGAGCTGCTGCCCGAGGACAAGCTGCGCGAAATCGGGGCGCTCCGCTCCGCCGGGTCCGTGGTCATGGTGGGCGACGGCATCAACGACGCCCCGGCGCTCGCGGCCGCCTCGGTCGGCGTCGCCATGGGCGGCGGCACCGACGTCGCGCTCGAGACGGCGGACGCCGCGGTGCTCAAGGACCGCGTCTCCGGCGTCGTGGAACTGGTAGGCCTGTCGCGCTCCACCATGACCAACGTGAAGACGAACGTGGCGATCGCCGTCGGCCTCAAGGCGGTGTTCCTGGTGACGACGATGGTCGGCGTGACCGGCCTCTGGCCCGCCATCATGGCAGATACCGGTGCGACCGTGCTCGTCACCCTGAACGCGCTGCGCCTGCTCGCCTGGAAGCCTGCGGTTTGACAGGTGCCTGGAGCCCGGGTGCCGGATGCGCGCAGGCGAGTGCAGCCTCGAGCAACCTGGACCCGGGAGCCAGCCACGCCCTGCCGACAACGCTCGCTACCGACGACCGGGTGGGTCAGAGCGGCGCTCTCGGCGGGCTGGCGGCGAAGGTTATCATCGGCCTCATCCTTCGGTGACGGCGTGCCGCCTGAACCCGGCCTTCAGCGCGGGGCGTTCAACTCGTCAGGACAAGCTCGTAGAGCCGCCGTGGCCGGGAGGAGAGCAACGGCCGTGCGTTCACGAAGAAGGTCGGCGTCTGGCGAACTCCGGAAGACCGGAGATCGGTCGTGTCGGCCTGCAGCACGCACTCGACCTGTGGGTGCCGCCCGTCCTCCCTGCCCCGCCCGACATCCAGGCTGGCGACCCCCGCAATCCTCCAGGCCTGCGCGAAGTTCGGCGCACCATGCTTGGCCTGCCCCGGCTGCCGGGTGATGCGGACGTCGAGCCCCGACCTGGACGGGCAGCGTCACGTCGAGCAGGGCGAGGTCCAACGGCGGCGTCGCAAGGAGACGCCGCATCTCCATGCCGTCTCGGGCATCGATAGCGTGAACCCGTTCCGGCGCAGCAGGGAGAGCAGGAGCTTGCGGAGGTCCTCGCTGGACAGCGCGGGCAGGTCCGCGGGCGACAGGCTTCGAAACCCGTCGGTGGCGGAGCGGTCCGTCAAGTCCTCCTCGACCCCGCCCGTCAGATGCGCGTGGCCCGCAGGCGCAGCGCGTTGCCGATCACCGAGACCGAGCTCAGCGCCATGGCCAGCGCCGCGACGATCGGGCTGAGCAACAGGCCGATGAACGGGTAGAGCACCCCCGCCGCCAGCGGCACCCCGGCCGCGTTGTAGACGAAGGCGAAGAACAGGTTCTGCCTGATATTCCTCATCGTCGCTCGGCTCAGTGTCCGGGCCCGGGCGATGCCCGCGAGGTCGCCCTTCACCAAGGTCACGCCCGCGCTCTGCATGGCGACGTCCGTGCCGGTGCCCATGGCAATGCCAACGTCGGCCTCCGCCAACGCCGGGGCGTCGTTGACGCCGTCGCCCGCCATGGCGACGACCTTCCCCTGGGCGCGGAGTTCCCGGACGATGCGGTGCTTGTCCTCGGGCAGGACGTCGCCCTGGAACTCGTCTATGCCGAGCCTGCGGGCAATCGCTTCCGCCGTCGTGCGGTTGTCGCCCGTCAGCATGACGATGTGGATGCCCTCGGCCCGCAGGCTCTCCAGCGCGGCAGGCGTGCTCCGCTTGACGGGGTCGGCGACCGCGATGACACCGCCCGGCCCACCGTCCACCGCCAGGAACAGCGCCGTGCCGCCCTCGCGCCGCAGCTCCTCGGCCTTGGCGGCAAGACCAACGAGGCCCACACCGAGTTCCTGCATCAGCCGCGCGTTGCCCAGCGCCACCCGGCGCCCGCCGACGGTGCCGGTCACGCCCTTGCCGGTGACGGAGACGAAGTCGGCGGGCTCGCCAAAGGCCATGCCGCGCTCCGTGGCCGCGGCCACCACGGCGGCGGCCAGCGGGTGCTCGCTCGACCGCTCCAGGCTGGCCGCCAGAGGCAGCACCTCGGCCTCGGTCAGGCCGGGCGCCGGGACCACGGCCACGACCTTGGGCTTGCCCTCGGTCAGCGTGCCGGTCTTGTCCACGACCAGCGTGTCGACCTTCTCCATGTGCTCGAGCGCCTCGGCGTTCTTGATGAGCACGCCCGCCGAGGCGCCCTTGCCGACGCCCACCATGATGCTCATGGGCGTGGCCAGGCCGAGCGCGCAGGGGCAGGCGATGATGAGCACCGAGACGGCCGCGATCAGCCCGTAGGAGAGCGCGGGCGACGGGCCCCAGACCGCCCAAGCGACGAAGGCGATGAACGCGATGGCGATGACTGCGGGGACGAACCAGCCCGCCACCGTGTCGGCCATGCGCTGGATGGGCGCCCGGCTGCGCTGCGCCTCGGCGACCATGGCAACGATGCGCGACAGCATGGTGTCGGAGCCGACCTTGTCCGCCCGCATCACCAGCGCGCCGGTGCCGTTCACCGTGCCGCCGATGACCTTGGCGCCGGGCTGCTTCTCGACCGGCAAGGACTCGCCCGTGACCATGGACTCGTCCACGGCGCCGCTGCCCTCCAGCACCGCGCCGTCCACTGGCACACTTTCGCCAGGCCGCACGCGCAGCCGGTCGCCCACATGCACCTCGGCCAGCGGAATCTCCTCGTCCTCGCCGTTATCTTTGACGCGCCGCGCGGTCTTGGGTGCCATGTTCAGCAGGGCACGGATGGCGCCGCCGGTCTGCTCGCGGGCGCGGAGTTCCAGCACCTGGCCGAGCAGGACGAGCACCGTGATGACGGCCGCAGCCTCGAAGTAGACGGCGACCGTGCCGCCCATGCCGCGGAACCCTTCGGGAAAGACGCCAGGCGCGAAGGTCGCGACCAGGCTGTAGAGGTAGGCGGCGCCGGTGCCGAGCGCGATCAGGCTGAACATGTTCAGGCTGCGGTTCACCACCGACTGCCAGCCGCGTACGAAGAACGGCCAGCCCGCCCAGAGCACCACGGGCGTTCCGAGCAGGAACTGGAGCCACACAGAGACCCTGGGCGGCACCAGGTGGTGCAGGTCGAGACCCGGGATGTGCGAGCCCATCTCCAGGACGAGGATGGGCAGGGTCAGCACGAGGCCGATCCAGAACCGCCGCGTCATGTCGGCGAGTTCCGCGTTCGGTGCGGCCTCGGCCGTGACCTCCAGCGGCTCCAGGGCCATACCGCAGATCGGGCAGTTGCCGGGTCCCTGCTGGCGCACCTCCGGGTGCATCGGGCAGGTGTAGATGGTGGCCTTCTCCGTCGCAGTCGGCGCGGCCGCCTTCTCCGCCGTCAGGTACTTGCCCGGGTCGCCCTCGAACTTCGACTTGCAGCCCGCCGAGCAGAAGTGGAAGGCGGCGCCGCCGTGATGCGCGTGGTGCGGCGTCTTGGCCGGATCGACCACCATCCCGCAAACGGGATCGTGCACCGTGGTCTGGTCGCCGCTAGCGGGCGCGTGCCCACTGGGCTGCGCGCCATGGCCGTGGCGATGGTGGTGGGGCTTGTGCTCGTCCATCTGCGGCGCTCCTCCGCGGCTGCTGTGGTCTTGTGGCTGTTCCGGAGATGGAGATTTCCGGTGTGGGAAGGTCAAGGCGCCGGATGGCTCTTTCTGGCGCCTGTGGCGCGGTCACTCGCGAGGCGAGCACGATGTACCGCTTCGATGTTCCCGGCATGAAGTGCGTCGGCTCCGCATAGCGGATTCGCAGGTTCTCCCCGTTCCCGGCAACGGCGACACGCCCGCCACCCACGACATTCTCGTTGTGGTCAGGCGGGTAGACCACGGCGATGTTCTCGCCTGCCCAACAACCTCGATGGGCCCGTTGGCCCGCGTCACCACGGCGGAAGCGCCGAACGCCGCAAACAAGGAGAGGCGGAAAGCGCGGATTGGAAGCGGGGTGTGATAGCGAGATCCTCAATCACGTTTGCCGTTCTGTCCGGCACCTGAAGAGGATGGGCCGCCACTGTGTCCGTCCGCTTGCGCCATCTTATCAGTTGATGTCAGCGGAACTGCATCCAGCTCCTCCGTGGGTGCGAGGTGGGCGCCCTGGGCGCCCCGCCCCATCTCGTCAGTGGTTCATCATCTGACAGTGCTGCATCATCTCCTGCATCTGCGGCGACAACGAACCTTGCTGGGCCTGGGCCCGCATCTGCTGGCAATGCTGCATCATCTGCTGCATGTTCATGCCGCCCATGCCTCCCATGTTGCGACCCTGCATGCCGGACATGTTGTGCCCGGGCATGGAGCCCATGCTGCCCTGGGCGCCACTGCTGGCCATGGCGGCGGACGAGCCCGGGGTGCTCGGCGCCGGGGTCAGGGACATCTGCGACGAGGTCGGCGTCGTGGCCGGGGGACCTCCGGGCTGCGCGCAGGCGGCGACGCCCAGCAGCAGCGTCGCCGCCAGGGCGAGCTTGCCGATCACCTTCGATGTGGTGTGGACCATGTGTCCTCCTAGGGGTGGCAGAGGTTCTGTAGACGCCCGAGTCCGCCGCAGCAGGCTAGGGTGACGACGCTGCATGGCGGGTTCGATACAGGGACCGTAACCGACGCGCCGTACACGGCGTGGGGCGACGGCAGGCCCTCGGGTGGCCCGCCGCGGGCGGGGATGGCGGCCGTGCTCACACCACCTCCAGGCCGCGGAAGCGCATCCACGGCCGCCAGGCGCCGTCGCGACCGAAGGCCACGACCTCGTAGGTCGAGGGCTCCGCCCCCGGCACCTCCATGCCCGGCACGCCGACCGGCATGGCGGGCACGGACAATCCGGCGATGCCCTTGGGGCTCTCCTTGAGCAGCCGCCGGATGGCGGCCGCGGGGACATGGCCCTCCAGGGCGTAGCGGCCCACCTTCCCGGCATGGCAGGAGATCAGGTCGGATGGCGTCCCGAGTGCCTGCCGGTGCGGGCCGACGGCGTCCACCACCTTGTCGTCCACCTCGAAGCCCTCGGCCCGCAGGTGTTCGACCCAGCCACCGCAGCAGCCACAGGTGCGGTCCCGCCAGGCTTCCACCTTGGGCGGGCCGCCGCAGGCCACGGGCAGCACGGCCAGGCCGAGCAGGCCAATCATGAGGTTCCGGCGCGTGCTCCAAGGGTGCATCGTCAATCTCCTAGGCAGGTCTGGGCAGGCGGATGCTGGCGCGGAGGCCGCCGCCCGTGAGGTTCTGGAGCGTCACCGATCCGCCATGGCGGCCGATTGCCTGGCGGGCGATGGCCAGGCCGAGGCCAGAGCCGCCGGTCCGGCGGTTGCGGGAATGCTCCAGACGGCAGAAGGGTTGGAAGACGCTCTCCAGCTGCTCCTCCGGCACCCCCGGCCCGGCATCGTCCACATGAATGACGAGCTCCTGCCGCTGGTCGACCAACGTGACGCGGGCCGAGCTGCCGTAATTCACCGCATTGTCGATGATGTTGGCGAAGGCGCGCTTCAGGGCGATGGTGTCCCACATCTCGGCGCCGCTGCGCGCGCCCGTCACCCGGAAGCCGTTCTGGCGCAGGAACTTGGCGATGAGCGTGCGCATCTCCCCGTCATCCTCGACGACGAGGATGTGGGCCTCGGCGGGGAGCGGGCTGACAGCCCGCGCCTCCCGCTCGGTGTCAGGATCGACCGGCGGCATCGGCTGATGCAGTCCACGCTGCGAGTTCGGTCATGTCGGCGTTTCCCATCACGGCCAGGACCATGCCGAGCCCAGAGTGGTGCATGCGGAGCACCATGACCGGCCTCAGAAGAACAGCCGGATGCCAGTCAGGAAGGCCCAGCCGCCCACATCCTCCCCCTCGTTGCGGGCGTAACGCGCGGTGTCGCCGAGCTTCCGCTCATAGCTGACGCCGATGTAGGGCGAGACCTCGCGGGTGAACTCGTAGCGCAGGCGGAGCCCGGCCTCGACATCGTTGAAGCCGCTGCCGACGCCCAGCTCGGGCACCTTCTGGAGCGCAAGGTTGACCTCGGCGTTGGGCTGGAGCACCAGCCGCTGGGTGATGTAGGCGTCGTAGGACACCTCGGCGCGCGCCGAGAGGTCGCCCTTCTCGCTGACGAAGCCCTGGACGTCGACCTCGAACATGCCGGGCGCCAGCCCTTGCAGGCCGATGACGCCGTAGAAGCGGTCAGGGCGCGGGCGGATGTCGTAGCGGACACCGGCCTGAAAGTCCCAGTAGTAGCCGAGCAGGCGGGAGTAGAGCAGTTGGGCCTCGGCGCTCTCGACCGTTCCGTTGCGCTTTGTCTCACCCTCGGTCTTCAGCCAGACGCGGTTGACGTCGCCGCCATACCAAGCCTGCCCGTCCCAGCGGCCGATGTTGGGGCCGTCCAGCCCCCAGCCATATTCCAGCTTCTCGAACAGCACCGCGCCGGTGAACACCTCGTGGCTGAAGGACGGCTCGGTGCTGTGCTGCATGGCCTGCGCCTGCGCCGGTACGGCCTGGAAGACGCCCGAGGCCAGGACAGCGAGGGATGTGGCGGCGGTCAGGATGCTCCTGGTCCTCATGGCCGTCACCGCGCCGAGACCGACTGCCGCGGCGCGACGACCGACACCTTGCGCATCATCCCGGTCTCCATGTGGTAGAGCATGTGGCAGTGGAAGCCCCAGCCGCCAGGCGCGTCGGCCTCGATGTCCACGTCGAGTGTCGAGCCGGGCTTGATGTTGACTGTGTGCAGCAGGGGATTCTCGGCCCCGTTGCCGACCTGCGGCATCATCCACATGCCGTGCAGGTGCATCGGGTGGTTCATCATGGTCTCGTTGACGAAGCGGAAGCGCGCCCGCTCGCCGAGGCGCAACTGGATGGGCTGCGCCTGGCTGAAGCTGTTGCCATTGATGGACCAGAAGTACCGCTCCATGTTGCCGGTCAGCCGGATCTCGATGACACGGGTGGGGTCGCGGACCGGATAGAGCGGCTTGGCGGCGCGCAGGTCGCGGTAGGACAGCACGCGGGCGCCCGGCGGGGCGCCGACGTCGTTCACCAGGGGGTCCGGCGTCGCCATGCCGCCATGGCCCATGGCGCTGTGGTCCATGCCGCCCGGCGCCGCGCCGCCCGCGGGACCGTGGTTCATGCCCGCCATGTCGCCCATCGTGCCGTGATTCATGCCAGCCATTCCGGCATGGTTCATTCCGGCCATGCTCGAGTGGTCCATGCCCGCCATGGCGGAATGATCCATCCCGGCCATGTTCCCGTGGTTCATGCTGCCGGTGGGGCCGTGCTGCATGACCTGGGAGCCTCCGGCGGGCATCGGCATGGCGGAGTGGTCCATGCCGCCCATGTCCATCGGCGCCACATGGCCGGGCGCGTCCACCTCCGGCATCGGCGTGCCGCGGTCCAGGCCGCTCGGCCCGTAGTTCATGCCCATGTCGGCCATGGTCAGCACGGGGCGCGGGCGGTGCGGCGGCAGCGGCAGGGCGGGCATGCCCTCCTGCGTGGCCAGGCTGAACTGCGCGAAGCCCTGGCGGCCCATGGATTCCGCCAGCACCTGGTATTGTCGCCCGTCGCGCGGGCGGACCAGCACGTCGAAGGTCTCGGCCGGGGCGATGCGGAACTCGTCCACCGTGACCGGGCGGACGTTGTTGCCATGCGCCTGCACCACCGTCATCTCGAGCCCGGGAACGCGCACGTCGAAATGGGTCATGGCGCCGCTGTTGATGAAGCGCAGGCGTAGCGTCTCGCCCGGCCGGAACAGCGCGGTGAAGTTCTGCGCCGGGGTGTGGCCGTTGACGAGGTAGGTGTAGCCGCCGACGTCCTCGATGTCCGTCGGGTCCATCCGCATGTCGCCCCACATGATGCGGTCGGAGACGATGGCCGAACGGGCGGCGCCGTCCGGCGCGCGGCGCAGCTCGCCGATCAGGCTGGCCAGGGTGCGCTTGTTGTAGTTGTAGTAGCCGGGATCGCGCTTGAGGTTGGCGATGACGTGGCTCGGCGTCTCGTCCGTCCAGTCCGACAACTGGATGATGAAGTCGCGGTCGTAGCCGAAGGGCTCCGGCGCCGCGGGATCGATGACGATGGCGCCGTAGAGCCCGGACTGCTCCTGCACGCCCGAGTGGCTGTGGTACCAGTAGGTCCCGGCCTGGACGAGCGAGAAGCGGTACTGGTGCGTGCCGCCCGCGTCGATGCCCTGGAAGCCGTCGCTGATGCCCGGCACGCCGTCCTGGCTGCTCGGCAGGATCAGGCCATGCCAGTGGATCGAGGTGTGCTCGCGCAGCCGGTTGGCGACGTTGATCACAACCTCCTCGCCCTCGCGGAAGCGCAGGACGGGACCTGGGATCTGCCCGTTGATGGCCATCGCCGGGCGGTGCCGCCCGGTGATGTTGGCCGTCACGTGGGACAGGGTCAGGTTGAACTCGCGCGGCATAGCCCGGCCGACGGCGGGCTGGGCCAGGGCGCCGGACGCGGCCGGGAACGCCAGGGAGGCGACCCCGAGGCCCAGCGCCTGCCGCCTGCTCAGCTTGTCATTGGTCATCGTTCGATTCTCGCCCTTCGGCATTCCTGATCTCCGCCGCCCTTGGTTGAACCTGCTCGCGGCATCAGGCTTAGCCCGCGTGCGGCTGAGCCGGGCATCCCGCAGCGCCGCGCTTCCGGGTGCCAAAATGGCCTGTCACATCGGCGCCACTCGCCGCCGCCTGCGGCCCGCCCTCGAGGTCGCGCAGGATGGGGCACTCCGGCCGATGGTCGCCGTGGCAGGCGTCCGCCAACTCCTGCAGGGTGTCCCGCATGGCGGTGAGCTCCAGGATTCTCGCGTCCAGCTCGGCCACGTGCCGCTGGGCGACCACCTTCACGTCCGCGCTCGACCGTTCGCGATCCTGCCACAGGCCGACCAGCAGCTTGATGCGCTCGATGGAGAGGCCGAGGTCGCGCGCCCGCCGGATGAAGCGCAGCGTGCTCACGTCCTTCAGCGAGTAGACGCGGTAGCCCGCCTCGGTCCGGGCCGCCTTGGGGAGCAGCCCGATGCTCTCGTAGTAGCGGAGCATCTTGGTCGACACGCCCGAGGCCGCCGATGCCTGCCCGATGTTCATGCCTGCATCCTTCTCCAAACCGCCCTCGCGGCGGTGCCTGCTCCGCAAGTTGGGGTTTCCCATCGTGGGAGGGTCAAGGCCCCCCCACGCCCCCGTCACTTTCACCATGGACCGTGATCCTCCTGCCGCTCGCCGTGCCGGAAAGCCCGCGCTCGGTGGGACCCACCCCACACCGCCCGGCGGCGGGCTCCCGGCGCGGCAGCCCGGCCGGGTCGGAGCGGCGTGAGCCTCGGCGCCCAACACGAGCTGATCACCCGCACCGGTCAGGCAGCCGCGGATGCGGTGTGGGTGGCAGGCGACCGGGCACCGTCGTGCGTGGCCTCCATAGGCGGGCGGAACCCCCGCAGGCGCAGCGCATTGGTGAGCACGAAGACGCTGGAGAGTCCCATGGCCGCCGCCGCCAGCATGGGTGAAAGCAGCACGCCGGACACCGGGTAGAGCAGACCGGCCGCCACCGGGATCAGCGCCGTGTTGTAGGCGAAGGCCCAGAACAGGTTCTGGCCGATGTTGCGCATCGTCGCCTGCGACAGGGCGATCGCGTTCGGCACGCCCCGCAGGTCGCCCGACATCAGAACCACGTCCGCACTCTCGATCGCGATGTCCGTGCCGGTACCGATGGCGAGCCCCACATCGGCGGCGGCGAGCGCTGGCGCGTCATTGATGCCGTCGCCGACGAAGGCGACCTTGCGCCGTCCACCCGCCTTCAGGCGCTCCACCACGGCCACCTTGCCATCCGGCAGCACCTCCGCCTCCACCTCGTCGATGCCGAGGCGGCGGGCGATGGCTTCGGCGGTGCGCCGGTTGTCGCCGGTGACCATCGCCACCTTGAGGCCGAGCCGGTGCAGTGCCTCCACGGCCGCGGGCGTCGTCTCCTTGATCGGGTCGGCGACGGCAATGGCCGCAGCAAGCCGCCCATCCACGGCAGCATAGAGCGGCGTCTTGCCCTCGTCGGCGAGACGTGCCGCCGCTTTCGTGAAGGCGGTCAGGTCATGCCCGAGGCGGACCATGTAGCGGTCGGCGCCGACCTCGACCCGTCGTCCATCGACAGTGGCGGCCACGCCATAGCCCGGCACAGCCTCGAAGGCCTCAACCGTGGACAGCATCAGCCCGCGCTGCCGGGCCGCCTCAACGATGGCTTCCGCCACGGGATGCTCGGAACGCGCCTCGGCAGCGGCGACCAACGCGAGAATCTCGGCTTCAGCGAAGCCGGGAGCGGCCACCAGGTCGGTCAACTCCGGGCGACCCTTGGTCAGCGTCCCGGTCTTGTCCACCGCCACGACCTGGGCATCCCGCAGCGTCTGCAATGCCTCGCCCTTGCGGAACAGCACGCCCAACTCGGCCGCCCGTCCTGTTCCCACCATGATGGAGGTCGGCGTGGCCAGCCCCATGGCGCAGGGGCAGGCGATGATCAGCACCGCCACGGCATTGACGAGCGCGAAGGTCAGCGCCGGATCGGGGCCGAAGACGAGCCAGACCGCGAACGTAAGGGCAGCCGCCGCCATGACGGCCGGGACGAACCACATGGTCACCCGGTCCACCATGGCCTGGATCGGCAGCTTGGAGCCCTGTGCGGACTCCACCATGCGCACGATCTGGGCCAGCACCGTGTCGGCTCCGACCGCGGTCGCACGGAAGCGGAAGGAGCCGGTCTTGTTCACGGTCCCCCCGACGACGGACGCGCCCGCCTCCTTCCGGACCGGCACCGGCTCGCCGGTGACCATGCTCTCATCCACAAAGGAGGCGCCATCCAGCACCTCGCCATCCACGGGCAGCCGCTCGCCGGGGCGTACCAGCACGATGTCGCCCGCTCCCACCTCGGCCACCGGAAGTTCCACGGTCTGGCCGCCGCGCTCCACCCGCGCAGTCTTGGCCTGAAGGCCCATCAGGCGCTTGATCGCTTCCGAGGTGCGCCCCTTGCTGCGGGCCTCCAGGAAGCGGCCAAGCAGGATGAGCGTGACGATGACAGCCGAGGCCTCGTAGTAGACGTTGCGCGCGTTGGCAGGCAGCAACGCGGGCGCGAAGGTGGCGACCGTCGAGTAGATCCAGGCGGCGGCGGTGCCGAGCGCCACCAGGGAATTCATGTCGGGGCCACCGCGCAGCAGGTTGGGCCAACCCTTCCTGTGGAAGCGCAGCCCCGGGCCGAAGACCACCAGCGTCGCCAGGCCGAACTGGAGGTACCAGGCGGCCTCCATGCCAATGCTGGACGCGATCCAATGGTGCACCCCAGGAACGAAGTGGCTGCCCATCTCCAGCAGGAAAAGCGGTGCCGTCAGCACGGCCGCGAGCACCATCGCGCGCCGGAGTGAGGAGAGTTCGCGCTCGCGGGCTTGGCGCTCACGGTCCACCCGCGCATCGGCGGCCTCAAGCGATGTTCGGCGGGCCACGTAACCAGCGCGGCGCACGGCCGCTTCCAGGGTGGCGGCATTCACGGCGCCGCCCGCATAACGCACGAGGGCGCGCTCGGTCGCCAGGTTCACCGAAGCTTCCAGAACTCCCGGCACAGCCTTGAGGGCCCGCTCCACGCGGCCAACGCAGGAGGCGCAGGTCATTCCTTCAATGGAAAGCTCCGTTGTCTCCTCCGGCACGGCGTAGCCTGCGCGGCCAACCGCTGCGAGGAGTACGGGGAGGTCGGGGCGCCCGGAAAAGCGAAGCTCCGCGCGTTCGGTGGCAAGGTTGACGCTGGCCTGGGTGACCCCCGGCAACTTGGCCAAGGCACGCTCCACGCGGCCGACACAGGAGGCGCAGGTCATTCCCTCGATGGGTAATGACAAGGCATTCTCAGCCTCTTGCGCGCCAGCCCGATGGACCTGCGGCACGGCATTGGTGTCCGGAGCCATGATTCTTCCTCTGTGATTTTCGTCGCCGCCCCGAGGGATGGAGCTTGCGGTGCGTCGGCGCCGGGCTTGCGGAGTCTTCCGCAAGCCCGGACCTGCGCGTCAGGCCGCTTGGCGCTCGCTCTTCCAGCCCGCATCGCGGAGAGCGCGGTCCAGAGTGTCGGCGTCGGCCGCCTTGGTCTCGACGCTGATCTCGCGCTGCTCAACGTTGGTTTCGACCACGGCGTTCGGGTCCACCTCACGCACGGTGTCCACCACGCCCTCGGCGCAGCCGCCGCAGGTCATGTTCGAAATCTTGAAGCGCAGCATGGGTGTCTCCTTCGCATTGCTGTCGAGCCACGAAGGTGGCGTTTCCCACCGTGGGAGGGTCAAGGGCCTGTATTCAGCCTGATGGCGCCGCCTTATAAATTTGTCTGATGCAGGTGGACGGGGTTGAAGCTGCTGTCGTGGGCAGCATCCTTCGTGGCCGGTACAGGCAGATGCGCCACTACTCCGCGGGACCACACACGTCCGCCACCAAGAGATCTCGTAGAAGGGCGGACATCAGATGGCTGGCCAGGGCGAGCCCACCTCCGACCCTGCCGTTGGTGGTGCGTGCTCAGTAACCCATACCGGTTCCCTGTTCACCGGCCTTCGTATGATGGCGGCCGTTATTCCAGAAAAGCCGCGGTCCCTCCCCTTGCGTCCTGGGTCTGCACGATGCGCGCGAAGCGGCTCCCTCGATCGCCAGGCCATCATCGATGAAAGCCTCCATGCCCCGGTGGATCGCGGACAGGGCAGCGGCCAGCGTCAAGGGCGGCTTGGCAGCCAGATCCGCCGCGAGGGACAGCGCGGCATCGAGCAGGCCAGAGGCGGCACGACGCGGTTAACCAAGCCGAGGCGCAGGGCTTCTGCGGCGTCGAACCTTCGCCCGGTCAGAATAAGTTCGGTAGTCGCCTTGCGACCGATGTTGCGGGGAGGCGCTGGGTGTCCCTGAAGGTCGGTATGATCCCGATATTGATCTCTGCCTTCGAGAACACGGCCATGTCGGCGGCCAAGCAATGTGCGTGGATTCTACCAGTTCGCAGCCCCCAAAGGCGAGGCCATTCACCGCGGCGATAATGGGCTTGGGAAAGCTCTCGACCCACCGGGTCATCCGATGGCCACGCCGCATGAAACATGCGACGGCCTCAGCCGGACCGGCCTCCACACGACGCGGAATGCAGCAATGTCGGCACCGGCACTGAAGGCCCGGCCAGCTTCCGTGATGACAACCGCACGCAGGGCGGGATTCAACTCGATGACGTCCAAGGCGGCGGCGATCGCGGCCAGCAAGCCGTTGTCCAGAGCGTTCAGCTTCTCGGGGCGGTTGAGCATCAGCAATGCGACCTGGCCCTTGATTGCAGTGGACAGCACGTCATTCATGTCCCAGCTCCTTCAAAACCGGAGGCGTGATGGCTCTGCCATTTGCAGATGCCTCCTTTGATGCCGTAAGTATTGAGCGGACCTTGCAGCACCTCACCGATCCGGTGGGTGCGATGGCCGAACTCGCCCGTGTACTGTGGCACGGAGGCCGTCTTGCCGCCCTCGAACCAGGCTGCCATACGGTAGTGGTCGCTGGTGGGCCGATGGAAGTCCTGCGAGCCTATGTCCACCAGAAGGCTGATATGGGTGCGGGGCAAGGTGCGATCGGGCGGGATCTGCCGTGGCTCCTGCGGCAGGCAGGCTGCACGCCAACCGAGATCAGCGGCGAGGTTCTCGTTATGCGCGACTTAGCGAGCGCCGACGTTATTCTCTCTTTACGTGGCAACTTGGCCGGTACTGTTGATGCAGGCACCCTTCTCGCCGATGCAGCTAATGACTGGTGGACAGCGCGGGAGGAGCGCGACAGAAGCGAAGTCTTTTATTGCTTCGATCAACGGGGTTCTGTGGGCGCCACACGGGAATAGTGTCCGCTCACATCGCTAGCTGCCTCAACGAGGCAGCTTATCGAAGCCGTATATCAGGAACCGCTCGAATAGAGCGGCCTTGATGTTGGTCGGCCCAGTGCTCTGAGACGCGCCGGAGATCGTGACGGCCTTGGCACCTATCGTGCGCTCGAACTCAGGCAGCAGCTCTTGATAGGCGAGGGAGAAGCCACCTGAAGTCATGACGGTGGTTTCGGCACGCGCGGCGCCTGAAAACGCCAGGATTGCTCCAGTGAGAACAAGGGCAAACATCACTGGGTAGGCGCTTGAACATGGCTTCCTCCACGTCGCCTGATTCTCTTCCGGCTCTTGGCTACCGCGCCGATCATCCTGAAGCTCAGTCGGGTTGCAGCTTCCGCTCCTGAACAACCTTCTTATAAACCTCGTA
>NZ_JACTUZ010000096.1 GCF_014490445.1 Pseudoroseomonas ludipueritiae
CCACCGGGAGGAGGAGCGCCCCCGCGCCCCGCGCGAGGATCACGCGCGCGAGCCGCGTGGCCGCGACGACCGCCGTGGCCGTGACCGTGACGAGAACCGGCGCGACCGGCGCGACCGCGACGACCTGGGCCCGCCGGTGGTGGGCTTCGGCGATGCGGTGCCGGCCTTCATGCTGATCCCGATCCCGCGCACCAAGCGCGAATACCGTGCGTCGGATAACGACGCCGCCTGACGATCCCGGCGCCTCCCAGGCCGGCCGGGTTGCCGGGGCGGGCCTGGGGCGTCACTCTCCTTCACGCTGAGATCGCGCCACCGGCCGCCCGCCTTCCGGGCCGCCGGCGGGCCGAGGAGGAAACGCCCATGAACGTCGTCACATCGCAGACCCGCCCCGCCTTCAACTGGGAAGACCCGCTGCTGCTGGAGGACCTGCTCAGCGAGGATGAGCGGATGATCCGCGACGCCGCGCGCGCCTATTGCCAGGAGAAGCTCTTCCCGCGCGTGCTGGAAGCCAACCGGCACGAGGTCTTCCACCGGGAGATCATGAACGAGTTCGGCGAGATGGGCTTCCTGGGCGCGACGCTGGACAGCCACGGCTGCGCCGGCGTCAACTACGTCTCCTATGGCCTGATCGCGCGTGAGGTGGAGCGGGTCGATTCCGGCTACCGCTCGGCCTTCTCCGTGCAGTCCTCCCTCGCGATGTTTCCCATCTGGGCCTATGGCACCGATGCGCTGAAGGACCGCGTGCTGCCCGGCATGCAGCAGGGCAAGCTGGTCGGCTGCTTCGGCCTGACCGAGCCCGATGCCGGCTCCGACCCCGCCTCCATGCGCACCCGCGCCAAGACGGTGGATGGCGGCTACCTCCTTTCCGGCTCCAAGACCTGGATCACCAATTCCCCGATCGCCGATGTCTTCGTGGTCTGGGCCAAGGACGATGCCGGCGACGTGCGCGGCTTCGTGCTCGAGAAGGGCATGAAGGGCCTGACCGCGCCGAAGATCGAGGGCAAGTTCAGCCTGCGCGCCTCGACCACCGGCATGATCATGATGGACGAGGTCTTCTGCCCGGAAGAGAACAAGCTGGACGTGAAGGGCCTGAAGGGCCCCTTCTCCTGCCTCAACCGCGCCCGCTACGGCATCGCCTGGGGCTCGCTGGGCGCCGCCGAGTTCTGCTGGCACGCCGCGCGCGACTACACCATGGGCCGCCAGATGTTCGGCCGCCCGCTGGCGCAGACGCAGCTGATCCAGAAGAAGCTGGCCGACATGCAGACCGAGATCACGCTGGGCCTGCACGGCGTGCTGCGCCTGGGCCGGCTCTTCGACGAGCACCGCGTGGCGCCGGAGATGATCTCCCTGCTGAAGCGCAACAACTGCGGCAAGGCGCTGGATATCGCCCGCGTCGCGCGTGACATGCACGGCGGCAACGGCATCGCGGACGAATACCATGTCATCCGCCACGTGATGAACCTGGAAGCCGTGAACACCTACGAAGGCACCCACGACGTCCATGCCCTGATCCTGGGCCGGGCGCAGACGGGCCTGAACGCCTTCTTCTGAAAGGCTGGAGGGGCGCCGTCCCTCCAGGCCTCCCCGCTGGGGTGACAGTGTCACCCCAGACCCCGCCATCAATTTGGTGCTGGTGGCACGGTGGTTCCGCCGGAGGTCATGGACCTCCGGCGACCGCGGCTTCAGCCCGCGTGGCCTTTTTCAAATTCCAACGCGCACGGCTGGCGCCGCGCCGCGTCTTTCAGCCCCAATTTGAAAACTGACAGCGGGGTCCGGGGTGGACTTTCCACCCCGGCGGGCGCGAACGTATACGTTCGCGGGGGCAGCGCTCCTGGCCTGTCCTCAGAGTGCCGCCAGCACCGTCTCCGCCTTGGAGACCTCGAAGGCGCCGGGCTCCTCGATGCCCAGGTAGCTCACCACCCCATCCTTGGCGACGAGTGCGAAGCGCTGGCAGCGGATACCCATGCCGCGCGCCGTCAGGTCCAGTTCCAGCCCCAGGGCCTTGGTGAAGGCAGCCGAGCCATCGGCCAGCAGCAGCACCTCGTCCTGGATGCCCTGGTTCTCGCCCCAGGCCTTCATCACGAAGGGGTCGTTCACCGCCATGCAGGCGATGGTGTCGATGCCCTTGCCCTTCAGCGCCGCCGACTGCTGCACGAAGCCCGGCAGGTGCTTGGCCGAGCAGGTGGGCGTGAAGGCGCCGGGCACGCCGAAGAGCACCACGGTCTTGCCGCGGAACAAGTCCTCCGTGGACAGTTCGCGCGGCCCCTGCTCGGTGGCCTGGGTCAGCTTGGCCGTGGGGATGGTGTCGCCGATCTTGATGGTCATGGTGGCGTTTTCCTGCCGGTATGGTCAGCGGTGACTTTTACGCCATCGGCTTTCCTGTCAACCGTGGTGCTTGCACGCCGCCCTTCGCCCCGCCATCTTCGAGGAACCATGGCGAGACGCGCGAGCGAGCACGAATTTCCCGAGGCCAAGCTGCCCCGTTCCCCCGATGGCACGGTTGGGGAAGGCTACCTGGGCGGCCAGCTTCTGGTGGCGATGCCGGGCCTGACGGACCCCCGTTTCGCCCGCGCCGTGATCTGCGTCTGCGCGCATTCGGCGGATGGTGCCATGGGCATCGTGCTGAACAAGCCGCTGGAGACGCTGAGCTTCGAGGAATTGCTGAAGCAGCTTGAGGTGCAGCCCCTGCCGCCGCAGCGCCAGATCCGCCTGCTGGCCGGCGGGCCGGTGGAGGGCGGGCGCGGCTTCGTGCTGCACACCGCCGATTGGGAAAGCGATGCCAGCCTGAAGGTCTCCGGCGACCTGGCGCTGACCGCCAGCGTGGATATCCTGAAGGCCATCGCCGCCGGCGGCGGGCCGCGCCAGGGCCTGCTGGCGCTGGGCTATGCCGGCTGGGGGCCGGGGCAGCTGGAGACCGAGATCCAGCGCAATGCCTGGCTGAATGTCACGCCGGATGAGGCGCTGCTCTTCGACAGCCAGCCGGATACCCAGTGGCGGCAGGCCCTGGCCAAGCTGCGGATCGACCCACTGCTGCTTTCGGCCAGTGCGGGCCACGCCTGACGCGAGGAGTTCTGCGCGGCGCGTCTCCGTGCCAGGATGCGTCACTGCCCCCTGGAGGAAACCAAGACAATGGATATCGCGGTCGAGACACCCTTCATCCGCCTGCACCCGGAAGATACGGTATTGATCGCCCGGCGCGCGGCGCCGGAAGGCACGCCGGTCGCGCCCGGCATCGTCTCCGCCGCCCGCATCCCGCCCGGGCATAAGGTCGCTGTCCGCGCGCATCAGGCCGGCGAGCCGGTGAAGCGCTACGGCCAGATCATCGGCTTCGCAACGCAGCCCATCGCGCCCGGTGACTGGGTGCATGTTCATAACTGCGGCATGGGCGAATTCACCAAGGACTATGCCTGGGGCGTGGATGCCAAGCCCACGCTCTATGTGCCCGAGCCCGCCACCTTCATGGGCATCGTGCGGCCGGATGGGCGGGTGGCGACCCGCAACTACATCGGCATCGTCACCAGCGTGAACTGCTCGGCCCATGTGGCCTCGATGATCGCGGATGCCTTCAAGCGGAACCCGTTCATCGGCAACGACCCGCTGGCCGAATACCCCAATGTCGACGGCGTGGTGGCGCTGACGCACAAGACCGGCTGCGGCATGGGTGACAATGACGGGCTGCGCATCCTGCGCCGCACGCTGGCGGGCTTCGCGCGGCACGTGAATTTCAGCCATGTCATCGCCATCGGCCTGGGCTGCGAAGTCAACCAGATCTCCGGTTTGCTGGAGGAACAGAACCTCGCCGGACGGCTGCGCAACATGGACATCCAGACCATGGGCGGCACCCGCAAGACGGTGGAAGCCGGCATCGCCTTCGTGAAGGAAGTGCTGGAGGAATCCAACAAGGTCCACCGCCAGCCCGTGCCGGCCAGCCACCTGACGGTGGCGCTGCAATGCGGCGGCTCGGACGGCTATTCCGGCATCACCGCCAACCCGGCGCTCGGCGCGGCCTCGGACCTGCTGGTGCGGCATGGCGGCACCGTCATCCTTTCCGAGACGCCGGAAACCTATGGCGCCGAGCACCTGCTGACCCGCCGCGCCACCTCGCGCGAAGTGGGGCAGAAGCTGGTGGACCTGATGCGCTGGTGGGAGGACTACGCGGCCCGCGGCCAGGCGGAGCTGAACAGCAACCCCTCCCCCGGCAACAAGGCGGGCGGGCTGACCACCATCCTGGAGAAGTCCCTCGGCGCCATGGCCAAGGCCGGCACCACCAACCTGACGGCCGTCTACGACTACGCGGCCCCGGTGACGGAGAAGGGCTTCGTCTTCATGGATACGCCGGGCTACGACCCGGTGGCGGCCACCGGGCAGGTGGCGGGCGGCGCCAATATGGTCTGCTTCACCACCGGGCGCGGCAGCGTCTTCGGCTGCAAGCCCGCGCCCTCCATCAAGCTCGCCACCAACAGCGCCATGTACGAGCGGATGGAGGAGGATATGGACGTGAACTGCGGCACCATCCTCTCCGGCCGCGAAAGCGTCGAGGAATGCGGCCAGCGGATCTTCGAACTGATCCTGCGCGTGGCTTCCGGCGAGCATACCAAGAGCGAAAGCTACGACTTCGGCGCGGCGGAATTCGCGCCATGGCCGATCGGGGCGACGATGTAAGAGAGAAGGCCAGGGGGAATGAATTCCCCCTGGAACCCCTTCTTTCTTCTTCGAGTCCGCCAGCGGGCCTGGACGGCGCCTGAACTGACAAAAAGAAGATGGGGGTCCGGGGGAATTCCTTCCCCCGGCCTTTCTTTTACTCCTGCTCGATCATCTTGCCCCGCGTCTCCGGCAGCCGGGCGACGCAGACCAAGGTGATGACGGCGATCAGCGCGATATAGCTGGCCAGAATCCAGGGCGTGCCATTGGCCAGCGCCAGGAACCAACCCGCGCCCAGCGTGCCCACCGAGCCGATCAGCGCGCCGATCTGCTGCACAAAGGAAATGCCGCTGGCGCGCATACGGGTGGGAAACAGCTCCGCGAAGAAGGCGGCCTGGGGCGCGTACATGGCGGCATGGCCGATGGCCAGCGTGCCGACCAGCATGATCCAGATCAGCGGCTCATGGTCGCCATAGACCACCCAGAAGGTGGGATAAACCAGCGCCAGGTTGACCGCCGCGCCCAGCAGATAGACTGGCTTGCGGCCGATGCGGTCGGAGAGCATGCCGAACAGCGGCAGCGCGATCAGTTCCAGGATGATGGCGATCAGCGTGGCTTCCGTCATCACGCTGCGGTCGATGCCGCGGGAGACGGCATAGGCGGTGATGATGACGGCATAGGTGGTGAAGACCGTCGCCTCCAGCAGCTTGGCGCCGATGCCCAGGATCACCGGGCGCGGATATTCGCGCAGCATGCGGGACAGCGGGTTGGGCTCGCGCTGGGCGCCCTCGCGCTTGAACAGCGGCGATTCCGAGAGATGCAGGCGGATATACATGCCGATGCCCACCAGCACGGCGCTGAGCAGGAAGGGAATGCGCCAGCCCCAGGAAAGGAAGGCCTCTTCCGACAGCGTCGAGGTCAGCAGCGCGAAAAGCCCCAGCGGCAGCACGAAGCCGGCCGGCGCGCCCAGCTGCACCAGGGCGCCATAGAAGCCCCGCGCGCGGGCGGGCGCATGTTCGCAGGTGATCAGGATGGCGTTGCCCTGCTCGCCGCCGATGCCGAAGCCATGGATCAGCCGCACAATCACCAGGATGATGGCACCGGCCGAGCCGATGGTCTCATAGGTCGGCAGCAGGCCGACGATGAAGGTGGCGATGCCCACCATCAGCAGCGTGGTCACCAGCGCCGACTTGCGCCCCTTGCGGTCCCCGATGATGCCGAAGACCAGGCCGCCGATCGGCCGCGCCAGGAAGCCAGCGGCATAGGTGCCGAGCGCCACCAGCGAACCCACCAGTGGGCTCAGCTCCGGGAAAAAGAGCTTGTTGAAGACCAGGGCCGAGGCCGTGGCATAGATGAAGAAGTCATACCATTCGACGGTGCTGCCGATGCAGGAAGCCAGGGCCACCTTCCGCAGCATGGCGGGGGAAGCTTCCGTTGGCGCGTCCGCCGCGGCCGGAACGGTTGTCGTGCTCACATCCAATCCTCCTGTGCATCGGCAGAGGAAGGACGCGGGCCGGCATGGGCACCGGGAAGCGGTGCGGCAGTTTCCGCACGGCGGTGGGTCGTTTTCCTCTGCGCGATGTTGTTCTGCCCCCGCGCTGGGGTCGTACAGGTCTACTACCATACATGAATAGTAGGCAAGTCACCCTGAGGGCATGCGTCACACTGTCAGCAGCCGCCGCACCGCCTCTTCGTCCAGCGTGCCGGACCGTCCGGCCAGCGCCACCTCGCCCCGCACCAGGATGGCGAGCTCGTCCCCCAACTCGCGGGCAAATTCGTAGTATTGCTCTACCAGAACCACCGCCATGTTCCGCTGCCGGGCCAGCAGGGCGATGACGCGGGCGATGTCTTTTATGACATTGGGCTGGATGCCCTCGGTGGGCTCATCCAGGATCAGCAGGCGCGGGCGCGCGGTCAGGGCGCGGGCAATGGCCAGCTGCTGCTGCTGCCCGCCCGAAAGGTCCCCGCCCCGCCGGCGCAGGAACTGCTTCAGGATGGGGAAAAGCTCGAAGATGTCGTCGGAAAGCTTCGAGCCGCGCGGCGCGGCGGCCAGGGCGGTTTCCAGATTCTCCTTCACGGTCAGAAAGGGGAAGATCTCCCGCCCCTGCGGCACATAGCCAATGCCGGCCCGCGCCCGGTCGGCGGCGGCAAGGCCGGAGATATCCCGCCCCTCCCAGACGATGCGTCCGCCCCGAATGCGCTCCAGCCCCACGATGGCCCGCATGAGTGAGGATTTGCCCACCCCGTTGCGCCCCAACACGCAGGTGATCCGCCCCGGATCGGCACCGAGGGAGACGCCGCGCAGCGCCCGGCTGGCGCCATAGAAGAGGTCGATGCCTTCCACCCGCAGCATGGCTCAGCGTCCCAGATAGACTTCGATGACCCGTGGGTCGTTCTGCACATGGTCGATGCTGCCTTCGGAGAGCACCGTGCCCTCGCAGAGCACCGTCACCTTCTCCCCCAGCGCCCGGACGAATTCGAGGTCGTGCTCCACCACCACCACCGAGCGCTGCCCGGCGATGCGGCGCAGCAGGGCGGCGGTGTGCTCCGTCTCCTGATCCGTCATGCCGGCCACGGGCTCGTCCACCAGCAGCAGCTGCGGCTCCTGCATCAGCAGCATGCCGATCTCCAGCCATTGCCGCTGACCGTGGGATAGGATGGCGGCACGGTCCCGCGCCCGTTCCGCCAGCCCGATCTCCTCCATCACGCCCTCGATGCGCCGGCGCGCCTGGGCGCCCAGCACCCAGCGCAGGCAGGACCAGGAGTCGCGCGGCGCCTTCAGCGCCAGTTCCAGGTTCTCGAAGACCGTCAGCGCATCGAAGACCGTGGGCTTCTGGAACTTGCGGCCGATGCCGAGATTGGCGATGGCGGGCTCGTCCAGCCGCGTCAGGTCATGCTCGCCGAAGCGCACCACGCCGGTGGTGGGGCGGGTCTTGCCGGTGACGATATCCATCATCGTGGTCTTGCCGGCGCCATTGGGGCCGATGATGGCGCGCAGCTCTCCCGGTTCGATGATCAGGGAAAGGTTGTTCAGCGCCCGGAAGCCATCGAAGACCACCGAGACGCCATCGAGATAGAGGGAGGAGCCGCTCATGCCGATCACCGCCCCGGCCCCTTGCTCATCAACCCCACCAGCCCACGCGGCAGGAACAGCGTGACCGCCACGAAGAGCCCGCCCAGCACAAACAGCCAGAGGTCCGGCGCAAAGGAGGTCAGCCAGGTCTTCAGCGCATTGACCGAGAAGGCGCCCAGCAGCGCCCCCACCAGCGTGCCGCGCCCGCCGACCGCCACCCAGATCACGGCCTCGATGGAATTGCCGGGGCTGAACTCACCCGGATTGATGATGCCGACCAGCGGCACGTAAAGCGCTCCCGCCAGCCCCGCCAGCATGGCGGAAAGCACGAAGACCGAGAGCTTCACATGCGTGGTGTTGTAGCCCAGGAAGCGGACGCGGCTTTCGGCATCGCGCACCGCCACCAGCACGCGGCCGAGCTTGGACTGCGTGATGTGGCGGCAAAGCAGCAGCGACAGCCCCAGCA
Source organism: Pseudoroseomonas ludipueritiae (assembly GCF_014490445.1). Classification (GTDB taxonomy): domain Bacteria; phylum Pseudomonadota; class Alphaproteobacteria; order Acetobacterales; family Acetobacteraceae; genus Pseudoroseomonas; species Pseudoroseomonas ludipueritiae. The sequence continues at coordinate 8,181 of NZ_JACTUZ010000096.1, forward strand.
CCGCCAGCGCCGCGTAGAACAGCATGGCGCGCGTGCCGCCGGAATTCAGCGGCATGCCCAGCAGTTCCTTGAAGTCGGTGAAGCCGTTGTTGCCGCCGAAGCCCATGTCGTTGCGGAAGAAGGCCAGCATCAGCGCATAGGTCATGGCCTGGGTGATGATGGAGAGATAGACGCCGGTGATGCGGGACCGGAAGGCGAGGTAGCCCACCACCCCCGCCAGCAGCCCCGGCACCAGCAAAGCCATCAGCAGCGCGAAGGGAAAACTGGAAAAGCCCCACCAGGTCCAGGGCAGTTCCGTGTAGCCCAGGAAGACCATGAAATCCGGCAGCACCGGGTTGCCATAGACGCCGCGCGGCCCGATCAGCCGCATCAGGTGCATGCCCATGGCATAGCCGCCGAGCGCGAAGAAGGCGCCGTGGCCGAGGCTGAGGATGCCGGCATAGCCCCAGGCTAAGTCGATCGCCATCGCCAGCACGCCATAGCAGATCCATTTCCCCGTGACGGCAACAAGGAAGTCCGAGACATGCAGCGCCGAATCCACCGGCAGGCGGTTCAGCAGCGGCAGCAGCGCCAGGATGGCGAGGCCCGCCAGCAGCAGCCCGCGCAGGACCAGCGCGCCATGCAGGCGCGGCGGCGGGGCCAGGGTGGTTGTCGCGCTCATTGTTCCGCAGCCCTTCCCTTGAGGGCGAAGAGGCCCTTCGGCCGCCGCTGGATGAAGAGCATGATGCCCACCAGCACGGCGATCTTTGCCAGCACCGCCCCCGCCCAGGGTTCCAGCATTTTGTTGACGAGGCCGAGGGTAAAAGCGCCGATCATGGTGCCGGCGAGGCTGCCGACGCCGCCGAAGACCACCACCATGAAACTGTCGATGATGTAGCCGGTGCCGAGGTTGGGGGAGACATTGTCGATCTGGCTCAAGGCCACCCCCGCCATGCCGGCGATGCCCGAGCCGAAAGCGAAAGTCATGGCATCCACCCGCCCGGTGCGGATGCCCATGGTGCTGGCGATGCGCCGGTTCTGCACCACCGCCCGCATCTCCAGCCCGAAGCGGCTGAAGCGGATGGCGGCGACGGTGACAGCCAGCACCAGCAGCGCGAAGAGAATGATCCAGAGCCGGTTCTGCGTCACCTCCACCCCGCCGGGCAGGGTGACGATGCCCTGCATCCAGGCCGGGCTGGTGACTTCCTGGTTCTGCGCGCCGAAGATCAGCCGCACCGCCTGCTGCAAAACCATGCCGACGCCGAAGGTCATCAGCAAAGTTTCCAGCGGGCGGCCGTAGAGATGGCGGATCAGCGTGCGCTCCAGCGCCACCCCCACGGCGGCGGCCACCAGGAAGGCGGCGGGCACGGAAAGCGGCAGCGCCCAGGGCGCCAGCGGCGTCGCGCGCAGCAGGCCCTGCACCACCACGGTGGTATAGGCGCCCAGCATCACCATCTCGCCATGCGCCATGTTGATGATGCCCATCACCCCGAAGGTAACGGCCAGACCCAGCGCCGCCAGCAGCAGCACGGAGCCGAGCGAGAGGCCCTGGAAGGCGGTCTCGGCCGCGCGGCGCAGTTGCAGCCGCTTGTCGATGGCGGCGATGGCACCGTCGATCTCGGGCGCGAGGTCCGGGTTGGCGGCACGCGCTTCCAGCAGCAGGGAGCGTGCTTCCGGCGAGCCGGTGCCGCCCAGCAGCACGATGCCCTGGCGCCTCGCCGCGGCATCCGGCGCCGCGAGGCGGGAAGCGGCCAGCGCCTGCGCCATGGCGGTGCGGGCGCCGGCATCGCTCTCGCGGCCCAGTGCGTCCTCCAGCATGGCGATATTGTCGGGGCTGCGGGCGCGGAACAGGCCTGCGGCGGCGGCGATGCGCGCGGCCGGATCGGGGGATGCCAGTTCCAGCCGGCCAAAGGCGCCACGCAGGGCGCCGCGCACGCGGTTGTTGATGCGCACCGCCTCCAGCCGGCCCGTGGGGGCCGGCGCGCCGGTCAGCGCCTCCCGCCCGCCGAGCACCAGCACGCCTTCCGGCGTCTTTTGCAGGTGGCCTTCGGACAGCGCGCGCAGCAGCGGCAAGGCCCGCGGGTCGGCCAGGGCACCGAGGCGCTCCACCGCCTCCGCCTGGGCCGCGAAGCCGCCGGAAAGCCCGGCGGCGGCATTCTCGAAACCCTCCTGCGCCCGCAGCGGCCCCGCCAGCAGCAGGAGCAGAGGCAAGAGGCGCAGGAGCCGCAACATCAGCCGGCCTTGGCGCGGCTGGCGTTCTCGGGAATGTAGGGGGACCAGTTCTCGGCCTTGATGGCCTGCGGCGTCTTGTAGACGATGCTGAACTGCCCATCCGCCTGGATCTCGCCGATCATCACCGGCTTGGAGAGATGGTGGTTCTCCCACATCTGCTCGGTGTAGCCGGAGGGCGCATCGACCTTCTGGCCATACATCGCCGTGCGCACCGCATCCACCGCCGTGCTCTTGGCCTGGGCCACCGCCTGCGCCCACATCCTGAAGCCGGTATAGGTGGCCTCCATCGGGTCGTTGGTGACGCGCTTGTCGTTCTTGATGTAGCCGCCCCACATCTTCTTGAACTCGGTGTTCACCGGGCTCTCGACGCTCATGAAGTAGTTCCAGGCGGCCAGGTGGCCGACCAGCGGCTTGGTGTCGATGCCGGCCAGTTCCTCCTCGCCCACGCTGAAGGCGACGCAGGGAATGTCCTCGGCCTTGATGCCCTGGTTGCCCAGCTCACGGTAGAAGGGCACGTTGGCATCGCCGTTGATGGTGGAGACGATGGCCGTCTTCTTGCCCTGGCCGGCGAATTGCTTGACGCGGGAGACGATGCCCTGCCAGTCGGAATGGCCGAAGGGCGTGTATTCTTCCAGGATGTCGGCGTCCGCGATGCCCTTCTTGTTCAGGAAGGCGCGCAGGATGCGGTTGGTGGTGCGCGGATAAACATAGTCGGTGCCCAGCAGCACGATGCGCTTGGCGCCGCCGCCATCCTCGCCCATCAGGTATTCCACCGCCGGGATGGCCTGCTGGTTCGGCGCGGCGCCGGTATAGAAGACGTTCTTGCTCTGCTCCTCACCCTCGTACTGCACGGGATAGAACAGCAGGCCGTTCAGTTCCTCGAAGACCGGCAGGACGGATTTGCGGGACACCGAGGTCCAGCAGCCGAAGGTGACATCCACCTTATGCACCTGCAGCAGCTCGCGCGCCTTCTCGGCAAAGAGCGGCCAGTTGGAGGCGGGGTCCACCACCACGGCTTCCAGCTTTCGGCCCAGGATGCCGCCCTTCTTGTTCTGGTCCTCGACCATCATCAGCACGGTGTCGCGCAGCGCCGTCTCGCTGATCGCCATGGTGCCGGAGAGCGAATGCAGCACACCCACCTTGATGGGGCCGCTGCCCTGGGCGAAGGCGGGGCGGATGGCCGGCATCGCCAGGGCACCGGCGGCGCCAGCCAGCAAGGCGCGGCGGGAGAAGGGGGTCCGGACGGTCATGGATCGCTCTCCTGGGGCAATGGCGGGGGCCGCCTTGCAATGGATGCGCCCAGTCTCGCGGCAATCCTTCCGCGGGCGTTATACGTCAAATGACGTAGGCGGGGCCTGCTTGACCCTGCGGCCGGCCCTGCCCCACTCTTCCCGCCAGAGCACCCCCAGGGACATCGCATGGCGACACGCCAGCGCATCATGCGCATCCGGCGCGACTACAACCGCTGGGTCGCCGACGAGACGATGGAGGACTATGCCCTCCGCTTCACGGCGGAAAGCGCGCGGAAATGGTCCGCCTTCCGGGTGGCCAATACCGCGCTGGGCTCCATCTCCTTCCTGGCGCTGGAGGCGATCGGCGGCGCCCTGACCGTGGCGCATGGTTTTACGAATAGCATCGCCGCGATCCTGTTTATTTCCGTGCTCATCTTTGCCGCCTCCCTGCCCATCTGCCTGAACGCGGCGCGGGCGGGAGTGGATATCGACCTGCTCAGCCGTGGCGCCGGCTTCGGCTATATCGGCTCCACCATCACCTCGCTGATCTATGCCAGCTTCACCTTCATCTTTTTCGGCATCGAGGCCGTCATCCTCGCCGCCATGCTGGGCAGTTTCTTCAATGTCCCGCTCTGGCTCGGCTACATTCTCTGCGCCGTGGTGGTGGTGCCGCTGGTCACGCATGGCATCACTTTCATCAGCCGCGTGCAGACCTGGACGCAGCCGGTCTGGCTGGTGCTGAACGTGCTGCCCCTGGTGGCGCTGCTGGTGGCGCATCCCGAATGGATCGAAGGCTGGACCGCTTACGAGGGCGAGCATGGCGCGGGCGGCTTCAACCTGCTGGCCTTCGGCGCCGCCGCCTCCGTGCTTTTCGCGCTGATCACCCAGACCGCGGAACAGGTGGATTACATCCGCTTCCTGCCGCCACGCAGCACGCAGAAGCCCTGGGTCTGGTGGGGCGCGCTGCTGGCGGGCGGGCCGGGCTGGATCGTCTTCGATGTGCTCAAGCTTCTGGCGGGATCGTTCCTCGCCTATGCCGGGCTGCAGGCCGGGCTCTCCGTGGCGCAGGCGGTGCAGCCGGCGGAGATGTACCGCCTGGCCTTCGGGGCACTGATCGGCTCGCCCGTGCTGGTGCTGATCGCGACATCCGTTTTCGTCGCGCTCTCACAGATCAAGATCAACGTCACCAATGCCTATGCGGGCTCGCTGGCATGGTCCAACTTCTTCTCGCGGCTGACGCATAGCCATCCGGGCCGCGTGGTCTGGCTGGTCTTCAACATCGCCGTCGCGCTGCTGCTGATGGAGCTTGGCGTCTACAACACCATCGAGCAGGTGCTGTTCATCTATTCCAATGTCGCGGCGGCCTGGATGGGCGCGCTGGTAGCGGACCTCGCCGTCAACAAGCCGCTCGGCCTCAGCCCGCCCGGCATCGAGTTCAAGCGGGCGCATCTCTACGACGTGAACCCGGTGGGCGTCGGCAGCATGCTGCTCTCGGTGCTCGCCTCCTTCCTGGCCTATTACGGCTTCCTGGGCGCGCTGGCGCAGGCCATGTCCACCTTCATCGCCTTCGTCACCGCCTTCGCCGCCGCACCGGTGCTGGCCTGGGCCACCGGCGGGCGCTTCTATCTGGCGCGCAAGCCGCGCGCCGCCTGGGCGCGGAAATCCGCCCTCTCCTGCGTCATCTGCGAACATGACTTCGAGCCGCGCGACATGGCCTATTGCCCCGTCTACACCGGCCCTATCTGCTCGCTCTGCTGTTCGCTGGATGCGCGCTGCGGCGATGGCTGCAAGCCGCATGCGCGCCTCTCCGCCCAGGTCATGACGCCGCTGCGCGCCGCCCTGCCGGCACCGCTGCTGCGCGCGCTGTCCACGCCGGTCGGCTCCTTCACCGTGGTCTTCCTGCTCATCGCTGCCACCATCAGCATCGTCTTCCTCGGCATCCGCGCCCAGGCACCGGCCAGCGCCGACCTCGACGCCGCCTTCTGGAAGGCTTTCTTCGTGCTGATGGTCATCGGCGGCATCACCGCCTGGACGCTGGTGCTGGCGCATAACAGCCGCGCCGTGGCGCAGGAGGAAACCCGCCGCCAGACCAGCCTGCTGATGAGCGAGATCCGCGCCCACAAGCGTACCGACACCGCGCTGCAAAAGGCAAAGGAGAACGCCGAGGCCGCCAATATGGCCAAGAGCCGCTACGTGATCGGCATGTCGCATGAGCTGCGCTCGCCGCTCAACGCCATCCTCGGCTATGCGCAGCTGCTGGAACGCGACCCCGCCATCCCGGAACGCCGCCGCGACGGCCTGCGCACCATCCGCCGCTCCGGCGAGCATCTGGCGGCGCTGATCGAGGGCCTTCTGGACATCTCCAAGATCGAGGCGGGACGCATCGAGCTTTACCGCGACGAGATCCGCTTTCCGGACTTCCTGGACCAGATCGTGCAGATGCTGCGTCTGCAGGCGGAAGCGAAGGGCATCGCCTTCTCCTTCGACGCGCCGCCCCGCCTGCCGGAGATCGTGCATACCGACGAACGGCGGCTGCGGCAGATCCTGATCAACCTGCTCTCCAACGCCATCAAGTTCACCCGTGCCGGCAGCGTCACCCTGCGCCTGCGCTTCCGCTCCGAGGTCGCGGAATTCGAGGTCATCGACACCGGCATCGGCATTGCCGAGGAAGACCTCGCCCGTGTCTTCGAACCCTTCCAGCGCGGCGCCAATGTTCATGCGCCCTCCACTCCCGGCGTCGGCCTCGGCCTCACCATCACCAGGACGCTGACGGAGGTGATGGGCGGCGAGATCTCCGTCACCAGCAGGCTGGGCGAAGGCAGCCGCTTCCGCGTCCGGCTGCTGCTCTCGGGCAAGGGGCATGCGCCGGCAGTGGTGGAGCGCCCCATCACCGGCCGCGCCGGCGCCAGCCAGCCGCTGCGCGTGCTGGTGGCCGATGACGACCCTGCCCACCGCGCCCTGGTGGCCGACCTGCTGGAGCCGCTGGGCTTCGCCACCCGCCTCGCCAGCGACGGCGCCACCTGCCTGGCCCTGGCGGCGGAGGAAGCGCCGGATCTCTTCCTGCTCGACATAGCCATGCCCGGCATGACTGGCTGGGACCTGGCGCGGCGGCTGCGGGAGGCAGGGCAGACCGCGCCCATCGTCATGGTCTCCGCCAATGCGCTGGAACTGGGCCCGCCCGGCGAAGGCCAGCACCATAACGACGTGCTGACCAAGCCCATCTCTGTCACGGCCCTGCTGGAGAAGATCGGCCAGTTGCTCGGCATTTCCTGGACCTTCGCGGACCCGCCGCCCACTGCTGCCCCCGCCGCGCGGCTGACGCCGGCCCAGGCCGCCAACCTGCGCCAGCTCGCCGCCATCGGCTATGTCGGCGGCATCCGCGAACGGCTGGACGCGCTGGAGGCCGAGGCGCCGGAAGCCGCCCCCGCCATCGCCGCCCTGCGCGGCTATATCTCCGACTACCGGCTCGATGCCTTCATGGCCGCGCTGCCGGAGGAAGACGCCTGATGGAACGCCGCGACATCGTGCTGGTGGTGGATGACGCGCCCGGCACCCTGGGCCTGCTGAACGACACGCTGGAATCCGCCGGCTATATGGTGCTGGTGGCGCAATCCGCCGCCGCCGCCATGACCGTGATCGAGCGCATCACGCCCGATATCGTGCTGATGGATGCCGTCATGCCCGGCATGGACGGTTTCGAGGCCTGCCGACGCATGAAGCGCAATGCATCGCTGATCTCGGTCCCCGTCATCTTCATGACGGGCCTGACGGAAAGCGAGGACGTGGTGCGCGGCTTCGATGCCGGCGGCGTCGATTACGTCATCAAGCCCGTGGCGCCCGATGAGGTCCTGGCTCGCATCAGCGCCCATCTGGCCAATGCCCGCCTGACCCGCAGCGCCCATGCCGCACTGGATGTCGCCGGCCGCTTCCTGCTGGCGGTGGACCGCGACGGCACCGTGCTCTGGGCCACGCCGCAGGCCGCCAGCCTGCTGCGCCTGGCCAACCCGGCCGATGCCAGCCTGCCCGGCTGGCAGCCCCTGGCCGATGCGCAGGTGCCCCGCCTGCCACCCGTGCCGCTGCCCGATGGCCGCCGGCTGGAATTCCACCATGTCGGCCAGATCGAGCCCGAGGAACTGCTGCTGCGCGTCACCGCCACCGACCCTAAGCGGGAGGAAGCGGTGCTGCGCGACCGCCTGGGCCTGACGGCGCGCGAGGCCGAGGTGCTGCTCTGGCTCGGCCGCGGCAAGAGCAACCGCGACATCGCCGAGATCCTGACCATGAGCCCGCGCACGGTGAACAAGCACCTGGAAGGCATCTTCGCGAAACTCGGCGTGGAGAACAGGGCTTCCGCCGCCGCGCTGGCGGTGCGCGTGCTGGGTGGCGGGTAAGGCCAGGGGAATGAATTCCCCTGGACCCCTTCTTTTGTCTTCGAGTTCACCAGACGAAACATGCGGCTCCAAGACTGGAAGAAAAAAGATGGGGTCTTGGGGGAATTCCTTCCCCCAACCTTCTTCCCGCCCCGCCCCAGCCTTGGCAGAGTGCCGCCCGATGCCGCTCCCCCTCCCCCGCCACCAACGCGCCCATGGCCGGGCGGAGCTGGGCTTTGCCCGGACGGAGCGCGGCACCGTGCTGCGGCACCTCTTCCATGCCGCGCCGCTGCGCGTGCTGTTCCCGACACCGGAACCGGACGACCTGCCGCTGGCCGCGCTGGTGAATGTCGGCGGCGGCCTGGCTGGCGGGGATTCGCTGGAGATCGAGGCCAGCCTCGCGGCCGGCGGCGGCGCCAGCCTGACCACGCCGGCCGCCGAGAAGGTCTATCGCAGCCTGGAGGAGCCGACGCGCCTGTCCACGCTGCTGGATGTCGCCGAGGGCGCCACGCTGGAATGGCTGCCGCAGGAGACCATCCTCTTCGACGGCGCGCGGCTGGAGCGGCGGATGCAGGCCCGCCTCGCCCCCGGTGCCCGGCTGCTGGCGGCGGAGATGCTGGTCTTCGGCCGTGTCGCGCGCGGGGAACGGCTGGGGCACGGGGCGCTGTTCGATTCCTGGCGGCTGTGGCGCGGCGGGCGGCTGCACTGGGCCGATGCCACGGATCTGTCGGGCGATATCGCCGCGCGGCTGGCGGCGCCCTTCGGCTTCGCGGGTGCCGAGGCCAGCGCCCTGCTGCTGCTGGCCGCCAGCGAGGAGGAAGCCAGCGCGGGCCGCGAGTTGCTGCGCGAGGAGGGGCATGAGGCGACGCTGGCCCGCCCCGGCCTGCTGCTGGCGCGCTTCCTGGGCCCGGCGG
>NZ_JACTUZ010000097.1 GCF_014490445.1 Pseudoroseomonas ludipueritiae
ACCAGGGCTTCGACCTCATGACCCGCGGCGAATCCATCCGCGGCGTCGTTGTCTACTGAGCCATGCCCTGACCTGAGGCCAGAAACGCGGCGGGGAACCTTCCCCGCCGCGCCACGTTCCTCCTGCTGGATGACACGGCAGTAAGGAATCGCCTCATGAAGAACCGTATCGCCGCCACCGGCCTCGCCCTGGCCCTGCTGGCCGCCCCTGCCCTGGCTCCCGCCGCCCATGCCGCCGACCGCCGCCCCACCGAGGCCGAGGCCAGCCGCATCACCGAGGTGCTGCGCGCCCAGGGCTACCGCGACTGGCGCGGCATTGAGATGGATGACGGCATCTGGGAGGTGGACGACGCCGTGGCCTCCGATGGCAGCCGCCGCGACGTGCGCGTGACGCCGGACGATTATACGATCATCGCCCGTGGCACCGAGAACCGCCTGGCCAATATCGAGGAAGCCGCCCGCATCGGCGATGCGCTGAAGCGCGAGGGCTTCGATCGCTACGAGACCGCCAAGCTGGACGACGGCCTGTGGAAGATCGACAATGCCGTGCGCGCGGATGGCAGCCGCTACGACCTGACGCTGGTGCCTGGAACGCTGCGCATCCTGCACCGCGACCGGGAAGACTGAGCCACACATGTCTCTTGACGGAATGACCGACGAGGCGATCCGCGCCCTGCTGATGAACACGCAGCGGATCGCCGTGGTGGGGGCCTCGGCCAACCCCTCCCGCCCCTCCTTCGGCGTCACCGGCTTCCTGGTGGACCGGGGCTTCGATGTGACGCCGGTCAACCCGGGGCTGGCGGGGCAGCAGCTGCATGGCAGCACCGTCGCGGCTTCCCTGGCCGAGGCCGGCAAGCTCGACATGGTGGATATCTTCCGCCGCAGCGAGGAAGTCGGGCCGGTGGTGGACGAGGCCATCCGGCTCGGCGCCCGCACCATCTGGATGCAGCTCGGCGTCATCGACTCGGCCGCCGCCGCGCGGGCGCGGGAAGCGGGCCTGACGGTGGTGATGGACCGCTGCCCCTTGATCGAGTGGCGCCGCCTCGGGATGGCCATGAGCGCCTGAAGCAGGGCATTCCATGACAAAAGATTGCTGGAAGTTAATCTGCGCTTGAACTCGGCCCGGCGCTGCGCCAAGTCCCTTGGCACGTGCCGGGCCGTGCCCGCCGCGTGCCGACCATCGTCTGGAAAGGCCCCGCGAGGGGAAGGGACATGACCGAAGAAGAACGCCGCATCATCTCCGCCTTTGTTGAGCGTATGGCGGGTGTGGCCGCCCCGCAGCAGCCCGCTTCCCCCTGGGGCGGCAGCAGCGTGCCCTCCGTCCAGTCCCGTCCGCCGCTGCCGCCGGTGGACCCGGAGGCCGATCGCCTGATTGGCGATCTGTTCGCCCGCTACCCGGAAGCGCGCTACCGCCTGACCCAGACCGCCTTTGTGCAGGAACATGCGCTGGTGCAGGCACAGAACCGCATCCAGGAGCTGGAATGGCAACTGGAGAACACCAAGCGCCAGGCCCAGGCCGCGCAGCAGAGTAGCGGCCGTGGCGGTCTCTTCGGCGGCATGTTCGGTGGTGGCGGCCAGCAGCGCCCGGTGCCGATGGCGCCGCCGCCGCAGCCGATCCAGCCGCCCATGGGCTATAACCCCGGCATGATGCAGGCCGGCCGCGGCCCCAGCTTCCTTGGCTCCGCCCTGACCACGGCGGCGGGCGTCGCGGGTGGCATGGTGCTGGGCAATGCGCTGATGAACATGTTCGATGGCGGCGCGGCGGAAGCCGCCACCAGCGCCGCCAGCAGCGTCGGCGACTTCGCGCAGGAAGCGGTGCCGGCCTCCAGCCCCTGGACGGACCCGGGCCAGGATGCCGCGCCCTTCGACGACAACGGCGGCTGGAACAATGACGCCGCCGCCGATGGTGGCTTCGACGACCCCGGCTTCGACGACGCTGGCTACGACGAGGACATCTAAGAAGAGGCGGGGGCCGCGCGCCGGCCCCCTGTTGCCGCCAGCAGGCCGCCGCCCGCCACCAGCAGGGCGGCGGCCAGCACGCGCCAGCCCGCCTGCCCTTCCCCCGCCGCCAATAGCAGCAGGGTGGAAGCGATCGGCACGGCATAGGCCAGGGTGCCGAGCAGCCGCGGGTCGCCGCGCTTCATGCCGTCGTCCCAGAGCAGAAAGGCCGCGCCCAGCGGCCCCAGCCCCATCAGCACCACCGCGCCGGCCTGGCGCGCATCGGGCCAGACCGTGGGCTCGAAGATCAGGTGCGCCACGCCGGCCAATAGCGCCGCGCCCAGGCAGAAGCCCGCCACCGCCTCCGTCGGCACCGCCGCCGCCCGGCGCGCGGTGATGGAATACAGCGCCCAGACCAGCGCCCCCGCCGCCGCGCAAAGAAAGCCCGGCATGGCCCCGGCCGGAAAGCCCGCACCGCCGCCCACCAGCAGCACGCATCCGGCAAAGCCCAGCGCCACCCCCACCAGCCGCGCCATTCCCAGCGGCAGCCCCAGCAGCGGCGCGGAGAGAAGCACGATCAGCAGCGGCCAAAGGTAGTTCAGCAGATTGGCCTCCACCGCCGGCGCCAGCGCCAGGGCGGCGAAATACAGCGCGTGGTAGCCGAAGAGCCCGCCCACCCCATGCGCCCAGGCCAGCCCGCCCTGCCGCAGCAGGCCCAGCCGCCCCCGCACCGCCACCACCAGCAGCGCCGCGATTCCGCCCACCGCCATGCCCATGGCCGTCATCTGCAAGGGCGGAATGCCGGCGGCCAGCCGCGCCAGCAGACCCAGGAAGGCCCAGAGGGCCAGGGCGCCGCAGCCGGCGATGTCGTGGCGGTTCATGCCGGCAGGCCCATGCCAGCCTCCGCAACCAAGCGCGGGCGGGGGCATTGTTGCGGCAGTGACGAAGGAGCTTTTGCCATGGGCTTTCTGGTCCGCACGCTGATCACGGCCTTCGCCTTCTGGGTCGCCGAGATGCTGATCGAAGGCATCAGCTTCACCGGCCCGTTCAACATGTTCATCGCTGCCATCATCTTCGGGCTGGTGAATGCGCTGATCCGCCCCGTCATCGCGCTGCTGTCGCTGCCGCTGACGGTGCTGACCCTGGGGCTTTTCACCCTGGTGGTGAATGCCGTCATGTTCGCCATCACGGCCGGGCTGATGCCGGGCATGCGCGTCTCCGGCTTCTGGGCGGCCTTCTTCGGGGCCATCATCGTCTGGGTGGTGTCCTGGGCCGTCAATCGCATGATCGGCGACCGCGCCGCCGCGCGCTGAAAACAACATGGCCCGGGTGGAGCGATTCACCCGGGCCTGACGCTCCGTGCGGCGGGTGCGTCAGTACATATGCTGGCCGCCGTTGATCGAGAGCGTGGAGCCGGTGATGAAGTCGGCATCATCGGCGGTCAGGAAGCAGACGCCGCGCGCGATATCCACCGCGTGGCCCAGGCGCCCCACGGGAATGCGGGCGATGATCTTCTGCAGCACATCCTCCGGCACCGCGCGCACCATCTCCGTATCCACATAGCCGGGCGCGATGGCATTGACGGTGATGTTGAAGCGCGCGCCTTCCTGCGCCAGGGCCTTGGTGAAGCCATGGATGCCGGACTTGGCGGCGGCATAGTTCACCTGGCCGTATTGTCCGGCCTGCCCGTTGATCGAGCCGATGTTCACGATGCGGCCGAACTTGCGGCCGCTCATGCCATCCCACACCAGCTTGGCGAGGTTGAAGCAGGAGCCGAGATTGGTGTCGATCACCGCATCCCACATCTCGCGGTCCATGCGCTTCATGGTGCCGTCGCGCGTGATGCCCGCGTTGTTCACCAGGATCTCGATCGGCCCGTGCTCGGCCTCGATCTTCGCCACCGCCGCGCGGCAGGCCTCGTAATCCGAGACATCGAACTTGATGGTCGGGATGCCCGTCCGCTCGGTGAAGGCCGCCGCCGCGGCATCATTGCCCGCGTAGGAGGCGACGACCTTGCGGCCCGCCTTCAGCAATTCCTCGCTGATGGCGGCGCCGATACCACGCTGTCCACCGGTGACCAGGGCCAGTCGAGCCATTGCGATATCCTCCTGTTGCAGCGCCTGTTGTAGCCGCGCCGGCTGCTCAGCGCAGGGGCAGAGCGTACATCAACCCACCACGGTTCCAGAGGTTGTTCAATCCGCGGTCCAAACGAATCGGTGATCCCGAACCCAGGTGCCGCTCGAAGCTTTCCCCATAATTGCCGACCTGGCGGATGACCTGGAAAGCCCAGTCCTCCGGCAGCCCCAGGGCCTTGCCGAAGCCGGGCGTGACGCCGAGCAGCCGCTGAATATTGGGGTCCTGGCTGTTCTTCATCTCGGCGACATTGGCGCGGGTGATGCCCATCTCCTCCGCCTCGATCATGGCTGACAGCGTCCAGTAGACGATGTCGCGCCATTCCTCGTCGCCATGGCGCACCATCGGGCCCAGCGGTTCCTTGCTGATGCGTTCGGGCAGGATGACATGGTCATCCGGCGCGCGCAGGGCGGAGGCGCGCAGCGCCGCCAGCTGCGAGGCATCGGTGGTCATGGCATCGCAGCGGCCGGACTGGTAGGCGGCGGTCATCTCGTCCATCGAACTCAGCACCACCGGCTGCACGCGGATCTTCTCGCGCCGCGCCCAGTCTCCCAGGTTCAGCTCGCTGGTGGAGCCGGGCAGCACGCAGACGGTGGCGCTGTCCAGTTGCTTCGCCGCGCCGATATTGGCGGCCTTGGGGGCCATGAAGCCCTGGCCATCGTAGAAATTCACGCCCGCCATGTTGAAGCCGAGGGAAGTGTCGCGCGTCAGCGTCTGCGTCACATTGCGCGCCAGCACATCCACCTCGCCCGATTGCAGGGCGACGAATCGTGTTTGGTAGGTGGTGGGCACGAAGCGCACCCTGGTGGAATCGCCCAGCGCGGCGGCGGCGATCGCACGGCAGAAATCGGCATCCAGCCCCTGGAACTCGCCCTTGCTGTCGGGCGCCGAGAACCCGGCCACGCCCGCATTGACGCCGCAAACCAGCTGGCCGCGCGCCTTCACGCCTTCCAGCGTCGGCCCCGCCAGGGCGGGCAAGGCAGCCGCCAACAGCGGCAGCGACATCATCAGGGTCTTGATCACGCGCATTCGTCCAGGGCTCCACGGCCATCCATGTGCCACGGTATGGCCTGCATTGCGTTCTGACTATGGCCCTGGACGAAAGATTGCGCTTGCGATGTCGATCTCCAACAATGTAGGTCACGATTACGTGACTAATTGTATCCCGCGTTAACGCCCGCGCCGAGAGGCTTCCATGGCGACATCCCATCCCCCGCGCGGCATCCAGCAGCGCGCCGACCAGAGCGCCCTGCTCCTGATGCTCGGCTATGTCGAGGCGGAGTGCCGCGCGCTGGGGGCGGAGGAAGCCGCCCGCCATATCGCCCAGGCGCAGAGCCTGCTGGATGCGCTGGCGGAGCCGGAAAAGAACGCCCTGCTGCGGGCCGCCGCCTGCGGCCGGGCCTGAGGTTTACACCGATTTTCCTTGGCCGGCCCCGGGCAATGGTTTAAGCCGCGCCGACCCCAACATCAGCCCCCGGTGAGCCCTGACATGGACACCCCGATTGCCGCGGTTCTTTGGACCGAGCAGGCCCGTCGCGACCTTTCCTCCGTGCTGCGCCTTCTGGGACACGCGGAACGCTGCTGCCAGGACCTGGGGTCCGAGGAAGCGGCGGCGCTGGTGGCGCAGGCCATGGCGCTGCTGGCGCGTGACGGCGCCGCGCGCAAGATGGCGGCCTGAGGCCCAAGGCATAGTCCGCTGAGGCGCCGGCGCCTCAGCCGGCGCGGCGCAACTGGAACAAGGCCTGCTCGCCGAACAGGTTGGCCAGGCGGATGGAGCGTTCCCAGGGCGCCTTCAGCCCACGCTCGTCCACCGCCAGCCAGCGCTCGACCGTGTAGCCATCCGTGGCGCAGAGGTCGAAGAAATCCAGCAACGTGCAGGGATGGATATTGGGCGTCTCGTGCCAGGGGCGGCCCCAGGTTTCCGTCATCGGCATGCGGCCGGTCAGCAGCAGCTTCATCCGCACTTCCCAATGGCCGAAATTCGGGAAGGAGACGATGGCGTGCCGGCCGATTCGCAGCATCTGCCGCAGCACCTCGCGCGGCTTCTCCACCGCATGGATGGTGCGGGAGAGCACCACGTAATCGAAGGCGCCGTCGGGATAGAAGGCGAGGTCGTTGTCGGCATCGCCATGGATCACCGCCAGCCCCTGCGCCACGGCGGCGGTGGCCTGGGCCATGTCGATCTCGATGCCGCGGGCATCGGCGCCCTTCTCGCGCGTCAGGTGCTCCAGCAGCGCGCCGTCGCCGCAGCCGATATCCAGCACGCGCGCGCCGGGCGGGATCATCTCCGCGATCAGCCGCAGGTCGAGCCGCATGTTCTTGGCGACGTAGCGGATGGGGGTCGAAGGATCGGGCACGGGCAAGGGGATCCAGCGGAAAGCGTTGCCCTTTCTATACCGGCCATGCGGGCTGGGGGCGAGGCCCCGGAAACGACGAGGGGGCGGACCTGAGGCCCGCCCCCTTCTTCGATCCCGCCGGGCCGCCACCGGGCGGCCTCGCGTGTCTTCTCAGCGCGCCACGCTGTTCAGCGACTGCAGGGCGCTGGCGCGGTCGCCACGCTGGGCGGCGACACGGGCCTCGCTGATGGGGCGCAGTTCGGAGCGGTCAGCACCGCTGTTCAGCAGGCGGGTCTCCGCCTGTTCCAGCGAGGTGACGGCGGCGGCATAGCGGCCACGCTGCAGCGAGGCGCGGGCGCTGTTCAGCAGCGGGCCCACCTGGCTGGCCGCCGAGGCATTGGCGGCATTGGCGGCCGGGGTGCCGCGCATGCCGGGGCGGGCGCGGTTCTGGCTGGCCGCTTCCTGCATGGCGCTGCTGTTGTTGTCGCCGGGCACCTGGCCGCCGTAGCTGATCACCGGCTGGCCATCGCGGTTGTCGATGATGCGCGGCACACCGCCATCCTGCATGCCTGGGCCGCGCGGGCCGGAATACTGGATCACCGGCTGATTGTCGCGGTTATCGATGATGCGCGGCGTACCGTTGGTGGTTGGCACCATGCCATCCGGGGACTGGCGCATGAAGTTCTCGATATTGGTGTCGCCGGCGCCGCTGCTGCTGCCGCCGGTCCCCTGCGCCATGACAGGCGCCGCGGCGCCGATGGCGAGGATGGCGACCGCTGCGGTCAGGGTGTTCCTGATGGACATAGGGTCTTCTCCGTCTTGTTCTCGACCTGCGCGGCCCATCCAGGAAGGAATGTGCGCGCCCTGTTCGTTGTGGTTCTAGAACGCCGAGGAGATGACTCGGTTTTCGACAAAGAGTTACGCTGACGTTATGCGGTTCTGAGCCCGGCGCGCTCCGCCGCGCCGCGCAGGAAGCCCCCCATCGCGGCATGGAATTCCGGCTCGTCCAGCAGGAAGGCGTCATGCCCCTTGTCGGAAGCGATCTCCACAAAGGAGACATTGGCGGCGGCGGCGTTCAGCGCCCGCACCAGCGTGCGGCTCTCGGCCGTGGGGAAGAGCCAGTCGCTGTCAAAGGAGGCGACGAAGAAGCGCGTGCCGGTGCCCTGGAATGCGGCGGCCAGGTTGCCGCCGTGCTCCGCCGCCAAGTCAAAGTAATCCATGGCGCGGGTGATGGTCAGGTAGCTGTTGGCATCGAAGCGGCGGACAAAGGTGCTGCCCTGGTGGCGCAGGTAGCTCTCCACCTCGAAGACATCTTCCAGGAAGGTCAGGGCCGAGGCGCCGCGCAGCCGGCGGCCGAATTTCCGCGCCAGGGCGGATTCGGAGAGATAGGTGATATGCGCCACCATCCGCGCCACCGAGAGGCCGCGCGCCGGGATGCGTCCATCCTCCCAGTAGCGGCCACCCTTCCAGTCCGGGTCGGAATGGATGGCGGCGCGGCCGACCTCGTGGAAGGCGATGTTCTGCGCGCTGTGGTGGGTGGCCGTGGCGATGGGTGCCGCGGCGAAGACCATCTCCGGGAAGGTGGCCGCCCATTCCAGCACCTGCATGCCGCCCATCGAGCCGCCGATCACGGCCAGCAGGCGGGAGATGCCAAGGTGGTCCACCAGCAGCTTCTGCGCCCGCACCATGTCGCGGATGGTGATGGAGGGGAAATCGGTGCCCCAGGGCCGGGTCTGGCCCCCGGCATCCGTCATCATCTCCCTCGGGCCGGTGCTGCCCATGCAGCCGCCCAGCACATTGGCGCAGATCACGAAGAAGCGGTCGGTATCCACCGGCTTGCCGGGGCCCACCACCGCCTCCCACCAGCCGGGCTTGCCGGTGATGGGGTGCGGCTCCGCCACATACTGGTCACCGGTCAGGGCGTGGCAGATCAGCACGGCGTTGCCGCGCGTGGCGTCCAGCCGGCCATAGGTGCGGTAGGCCACGGTGACGGGCGCGATCACCGCGCCGCAATCCAGCGCCAGGCCATCCGGAAAGGTGACGGCCTGGTGCTGCACCGGCGCGGCAGCGGATTCGACGGTCTGCGAGGCGGGGGACTGTGTCATGCCACCTGACTCAATAGAATCGCGCGCGCCCCAGGTCCATCATGGCGCGGCCCGGTGGAGGCAAGCATGCCCTCATCGCCGGGGACAAGCCGCGCTTGGCGTGGAGCCAGGAGGGGATTATTGCTGAGCCGCCACCATGCCCGACCAGACCCCGCCCGCCTCCCCTGACCCGGCCTCGCCGCCTGCCCCGATGGATGCCCCCATGGACCTTCCCCTGGATGCCCTGGTGGCCGCCCCTGTGGCTGCCCCCCTCGACCTCGCCGCCATGCGCGCGGAGATCGACCGGATCGATGACGCGCTGCACGACCTGCTGATGCGGCGGGCGGGCATTTCCGCCACCATGGCCGCCAGCCGCGTGAAGGGCACCGCCGCCACCTTCCGCCCGGCGCGGGAGGCGATGATCCTGCGCCGCCTGCTGGGCCGCCACAGCGGCCCCCTGCCGCGTGGCGTGCTGGTGCGTCTTTGGCGTGACATCATCGCATCCTCCCTGGCGCAGCAGGGCGCCTTCGCGATGGCGGTGCAGGGCGCCGCCGACAGCAAGGCCGCGCATCTGGCGCGCGGCCATTTCGGCCTGCTGACGCCGATGAAGCTGCTCCCCACTCCCTCCCGCGTGCTGGCCGCCGTGGCCGGTGGCGAGGCCAGCGTGGCCATCCTGCCCGCGCCCGAGGAAGGCGACCCCGCCGAGGCCGCCTGGTGGATGCAGATGGAAGCCCCCCGCCTGCAGGTGGTGGCGGCCCTGCCCTTCCTGGCCGGGCGCGACGGCGCCGAGCCCCAGGCCTTCGCCATCGCCCCCATCGCGCCGGAGCCCAGCGGCCAGGACCGCACGCTGCTGCGGCTGGAGCCGGCGCCCGAACAAAGCCGCGCCCGCATCATCGCCGCCTTCGCCGCCGCCGGCCTGCCGCCGCGCTGGCTGCAGCGGCGGGACCTGCCGGCGCCCATGGCCCTGGCCGAGGTGGAGGGCTTCCTGACGCCCGACGACCCGCGCCTCGCTGCCCTGCCCTTCCCGCGCATCCAGATCCTCGGCGCCTATGCCGAGCCCGTGACAGAAGACCCCGCCCCATGACCGTGCTGCCGCGCCCCTCCATCCTGACCATCGAGCCTTATGTCGGGGGCGAGTCGAAGATCCCGGGCGTCAACCGGATCATCAAGCTCTCCTCCAACGAGGGCGCCTTCGGCCCGCCGCCCAAGGCGATCGAGGCCATCACCCAGGCGGCGCGGGAAGCCCACCGTTACCCGGATGGCGGCGCCACGGCGCTGCGCAACGCCATTGGCGCCAAGTATGGGCTGGACCCGGCGCGCATCGTCTGCGGCAATGGCTCGGACGAGCTGATCTCGCATCTCTGCCTCGCCTATGGCGGCGAGGGCACCGAGGTGGTGATGTCGGCCTATGGCTTCATGATGTACGACATCGCCGCCCGCTATGCCGGCTCGCGCGTACTGAAGGTGGCCGAGCATGACATGAAGGCGGATATCGACGGCATGATCGCCGCCGCTGCCGGCCCCCGGGTGAAGATCGTCTTCATCACCAACCCCAACAACCCGACCGGCACGCTGCTGCCCTCTTCCGAGATTGCCCGCCTGCGCGCCGGGCTGCGGGACGACGTGCTGCTGGTGCTGGACAGCGCCTATGCCGAATACGTCACCGAGCCTGGCTATGATGCCGGCGAGAAGCTGGTGGACGCGGCGGGCAATACCATCATGCTCCGCACCTTCTCCAAGATCTTCGGCCTTGGCGGCATGCGCGTGGGCTGGGGCTATGCGCCCGCCGAAATCATCGAGACGCTGAACCGCGTGCGCGGCCCCTTCAATGTCGCCGCCGCCTCCCAGGCCGCCGCCGTGGCGGCGCTGGCCGAGGAAGGCTGGGAAGCCAAGTCCGTCGCCCATAACAACGAGTGGCGCGGCAAGGTGGTGGCGGCGCTGGAAGCCGCCGGCATCAAGGTCTGGCCGAGCCACACCAACTTCATCCTGCTCGACTTCGGCGCGCCGGAGCGGGCCAAGGCCGCCGATGCGGCGCTGAAGCAGCGCGGGCTGATCGTGCGCGCCATGGGCGGCTATGCCCTGCCACAGTGCCTGCGCATCACCATCGGCACCGCCGAGGAATGCCAGATGGTGATCGACGCGCTGACCGCCTTCGCGAATGGCTGAGCCTCTCTTCCAGCGGCTCTGCATCATCGGGCTGGGGCTGATCGGCTCCTCCATCGCCCGCGTGGCGAAGGAGCGCGGCGGCCTCGCCGCCACGGTGGTGGCCTGCGACACCGGCCCCGGCGTCGCGGCACGGGTGGCGGAGCTGGGCATCGCCGATGTGGTCGAGACCGATGCCGCGCGGGCGGTGGAAGGCTGCGACGGCGTCATCCTTTGCGTGCCGGTGGGCGGCTTCGCGGGCGTCATGGCGGCCATCGCGCCGCATCTGGCACCGGGCGCGGTGCTGACCGATACCGGCTCCACCAAAGGCTCGGTTCTCCGGGACCTGCAGCCGCTGCTGCCGGCGGGCGTCCATCTGGTGCCCGGCCACCCCATGGCCGGCACCGAGCATTCCGGCCCCGATGCCGGCTTCGCCACGCTCTTCGAGGGCCGCTACACCATCCTGACCCCACCCCCCGGCACCGACCCGGCGGCGGTGGAGAAGGTGGCCGAGTTCTGGCGCCGCTGCGGCGCCATGCTGGAGACCATGGATGCGGCGACGCATGACAAGGTGGTCGCCATCGTCTCCCACCTGCCGCACCTGATCGCCTTCACCATCTGCTCCACGGCGGATGACCTGGCGCAGGAGACGCAGGAGCAGGTGCTGAAATTCGCCGCCTCCGGCTTCCGCGACTTCACCCGCATCGCCGCCAGCGACGTGAACATGTGGCGCGACATCTTCCTGAACAACAAGCCGGCGCTGCTGGAGATGCTGGCCCGCTTCAGCGAGGACGCCCAGGCGCTGGGCCGCGCCGTGCGCTGGGGGCAGGCCGATTTCATCGAGGACCGCATCCATCGCGGCCAGAAGGTGCGGAAAAGCCTGATCGCGCTCAAGCAGGCTTGAGGCCGCCGGCGGGAACAGACCCGCCGGGCCGCCGTTGTGCTTCCCACACGGGCCGCAGACGCCCGGACACCAAACAGGGAAGCACAGCATGGCCACCACTGTCGGCACCGAGTCCACCTACCCGCACCTGATCCGCAACCTGCTGTTGCTGGAGCATGATGCGATCGCGGCCTATGAGCAGACCATCAGCCGGCTGGAGAATGCCAGCTACCGCGAGAAGATCGCCGCCTTCAAGGCCGACCACGACCGGCATGTGCAGCAGCTGAACCAGCTGGCTAGCACGGTGGGCGCCGAGGCGCCGCAGGAAGGCGACATGAAGCAGCTTCTGACCACCGGCAAGGTGGCCCTGGCCAGCATCATGGGCGATGCCGCCACGATCGGCGCCATGCGGACCAACGAGGAAGACACCGTCACCGCCTATGAGCGCGCTTCCAACCATGTGGAAGCCCCGGCGGAAGCGCGGCAGATCTTCCAGGCCGCCCTGCAGGACGAGCTGCGCCACCGCGCCTGGATGGAAGAAACCTCCCGCGCCGGCTGAGGATCGAATGCCCTCCGAGATGGACTCCTTGTGAGGACACCCGGAGGGCCGCTGCCTCGTTATGGCGGCATGGTCCCAACGGCCATCGGCAGGCATCCCCCCGTGCCCTGCCAGACGCCCGCCAACTCCCCCAAGGGCGCAGAACCGGAAGCAGGAGAACGACACTCATGGCTGGCATCAAGACATTCGACGACCTGTTCCTTCACACGCTGAAGGACATCTATTACGCCGAGCGGCAGATCCTGAAGGCGCTGCCGAAGATGGCCAAGGCGGCCGAGGACGAGGCGCTGCGCGACTCCTTCAAGCTGCACCGCGAGCAGACCCAGGGCCAGATCGAGCGCCTGCAGCAGGTCTTCGAGGCGCTGGGCAAGCGCGCCCAGGGCGTCACCTGCGAGGCCATCAACGGCCTGATCGAGGAAGCCGAGGAGCTGATCGAGGAAGCGCCCGAGCCGAGCCCGGTGCGTGACGCCGGCCTCATCGCCTCCGCCCAGGCCGTGGAGCATTATGAGATGGCGCGCTACGGCACGCTGATCGCCTGGGCGCAGCAGTCCGGCAAGAACGACATCGTCACGCTGCTGCAGCAGACGCTGGACGAGGAAAAGCAGACCGACGCGCTGCTGACCAAGATGGCGACCGAGCAGGGCAAGAACCGCCAGGCTGCCGAAAAGGCCGCCTGAGCTTCAGGACGACACACTGCGCGGAATGGGGCCTCCCGTCTTGGGAGGCCCTTTTTCGTCTCAGGCGGCCAGGCGGATGTGGCGGCCTTCCATGGCCTCCACCCGCAGCACGCCGACGATCTGGCCGAGATTGCCGGCCACCAGATGCAGCATCTCCAGCGGCATGGCATCCAGGCCGATCTCGACCCGCAGGTATTCACCCTCGCGCTGTGCGCGCAGCCGGTCGGGGATCAGGTCGCGCTTGGCCAGCGGCTCCAGCACGCGGGACAGCAGGCCAGGATAGGCTTCGGCCACCACGGTGAAGCGGGCGGCGGAGACGGCACAGGAAAGGTCAGACATGGGAAGAACGGGTCCGGATGATCGGCGCCATGCGCTGGCGCGGCTGCTTGAGGAGGCGTGCGGGGTCATCCCGGCCGCTGCCCCCCGCAGGGCGCTCAGGCGGCCGGGCCGCTAATCATCATCCGGAGGGACGTCATGCGGCGCATGGCCAGAGCATAGGCACCGTTCCGCTTCAGGGACAAGGCGGCATGCGCAGAGCCGCCATGCGCGCTGCGCATTTCCCATAGGTCGTTTCGGGGAGCGAAGGTGCCTTGTGCCCTTTCCGGCACGCTTTATCTGTAGCTCCATGCAAACCATTGTCACTGTCCTGCTCGCCTTGGCGATGCTGGGCACCCTCGGGGTCCTGTTCGCCGGCATGTTCGGGCTGGCACGGGGGCAGGATGGCGCCCGCTCCAATACCCTGATGCGCTGGCGGGTCTGGCTGCAGGGTATCGCGCTCGCGCTTTTTGTCATCCTGCTGCTGATGAGCCGGAGCTGAGCATTCCATTCCGGCCACGATCGGAGCTGGCAGCCCAGGCGCTTTGCCACGCACCTGCCTGGCCTTGCCCTGACCTGCCCGCCTGTCCGCAGCTTCGCTGCCTCCCGACAGGCGGCTCCCGGATCACGTTTCCGCGCCCGCCACGGAGAAGATGCGCGAGGCCCGCGCGAGACCACGCCACCCAGCAGGGCGTGACAGTGTCGCCGGCCATGGCGCTGCCCGCCGGCGCTTATGGCAAGGGCGAGGAGGCGGCGTGACTGTCCAAGCGGTCGGTCCCGACTTGCCATCTCCCATGACGCCGCCCTAGTTTTCCGGCGCGCGGCCGGGAGGCGGGCGCCCGGAGAGGGTGCCCGGGGTCGTGGCGGCGGCTGAAGCGCATCGGTCGCTCCGACCTCGGCAGCATATAACGGTGCAAGAAGGACAGGCCCCACCGATGAAGCTTCTGGTCCCGGTCAAGCGGGTTGTCGATTACAATGTGAAGGTCCGCGTGAAGGCGGATGGCACGGGGGTCGAGACCGCCAACGTCAAGATGTCGATGAACCCCTTCGACGAGATCGCGGTGGAAGAAGCCGTCCGTCTCAAGGAGAAGGGCATCGCCACCGAGATCATCGCCGTCTCCATCGGCCCGGCGCAGGCGCAGGAGCAGATCCGCACCGCGCTGGCCATGGGCGCCGACCGCGGCATCCTGGTGGAAGCCGAGGGCACCGAGCCGCTGGGCGTCGCCAAGATCCTGAAGGCGATCGCGGAGCGTGAGCAGCCGGGCCTCGTCATCATGGGCAAGCAGGCCATCGATGACGACATGAACGCCACCGGCCAGATGATGGCGGCGCTGCTGGGCTGGAGCCAGGGCACCTTCGCCTCCAAGGTCGAGATCGCCGATGGCGCCGCCACCGTGACGCGCGAGGTCGATGGCGGCCTTGAGACGGTGAAGCTGACGCTGCCCGCCATCGTCACCACCGACCTGCGGCTGAACGAGCCGCGCTATGCCAGCCTTCCCAACATCATGAAGGCGCGCAAGAAGCCGATCGAGACGCTGAAGCCGGCCGATCTCGGCGTCGATGCGGCGCCGCGCCTGACGGTGCTGAAGGTGGAGGAGCCGCCGAAGCGCCAGGCCGGCCGCAAGGTCGCCTCGGTGGCCGAGCTGGTGGACAAGCTGCGCAACGAAGCGAAGGTGATCTGAGCCATGGCCGTCCTGATTCTCGCCGACCGCAGCGAAGACCATGTGTCCGTGCCCACCCGCTCCACCGTGGCGGCGGCGACGCAGATCGACCAGGACGTGCATGTCCTGGTGCTGGGCAATGCCGCGGCCGCGCAGGCGGCGGCCAAGCTGCCCGGCGTCACCAAGGTGATCCAGGCCGAGGGCCCGGCCTATGAGCATGGCCTGGCCGAGCCGGCCGCCGCCCTGCTGGTGGCGCTGGCGCCGGGCTACACGCACCTGCTCTCCCCGGGCAGCGCCATGGGCAAGAACATCATGCCCCGCGTCGCCGCGCTGCTGGACGTGCAGATCATCACCGACATCGCCGGCGTGGTGGATGGCGAGACCTTCCGCCGCTTCATCTATGCCGGCAATGCGCTGGCCACCGTGAAGACCGCCGACGCCAAGAAGGTGATGACGGTGCGCGCCGCCTCCTTCGATCCCGTGCCGGCCGAGGGCGGCTCCGCCCCGGTGGAAGCCGCGCCGGGTGCCGAGGTGCCCTCCCTCTCCTCCTTTGTCGGCGCCGAGATCGCCAAGAGCGAGCGGCCGGAACTGACCGCCGCCCGCGTCGTCATCTCCGGCGGCCGCGCCCTGGGCTCGGCCGAGAACTTCGCCATCCTGGACAAGGTGGCGGACAAGCTGGGCGCGGCCGTGGGCGCCTCCCGCGCCGCCGTCGATGCCGGCTACGCGCCAAACGACCACCAGGTCGGCCAGACCGGCAAGATCGTGGCGCCGGAGCTCTACATCGCCGTCGGCATCTCGGGGGCCATCCAGCACCTGGCCGGCATGAAGGACAGCAAGGTCATCGTCGCCATCAACAAGGACGAGGAAGCGCCGATCTTCCAGGTGGCCGACTACGGCCTGGTGGGCGACCTCTTCAAGCTGATCCCGGAACTCGAAGCGGAACTGGGCTGAGCCAATGGCGGAGATCAGCACGCTCGGCGTCATCGGCGCCGGGCAGATGGGCAACGGCATCGCCCATGTCGCGGCGCTGGCGGGGCTCGATGTCGTGCTGGTCGATGTGAAGGCCGAGGCGGTCGAGAAGGCGCGCGCCACCATTGCGCGGAATCTCGCCCGCCAGGTCTCCAAGGGCAGCATCGAGGCCAGCGCCCGGGATGCCGCCCTTGACCGCATCCGGGGCGGCACCGAGATGGCCGCCCTTTCCGCCGCCGACCTCGTCATCGAGGCGGCGACGGAGCGCGAGGACCTCAAGGTCTCCATCTTCAGGCAGGTGGTGCCGCTGTTGAAGCCGGAAGCCATCCTGGCCTCCAACACCTCCTCCATCTCCATCACGCGGCTGGCCGCCGTGACGGACCGGCCGCACCGCTTCATCGGCATGCACTTCATGAACCCGGTGCCGGTGATGAAGCTGGTGGAGATCATCCGCGGCATCGCCACGGATGAGGAAACCTTCAACGCCGTGCAGCAGCTTGCCGAGCGGATGGGCAAGACCACGGCGGTGGCGCAGGACTTCCCGGCCTTCATCGTCAACCGCGTGCTGATCCCGATGATCAACGAGGCGGTTTATGCGCTGCAGGAAGGGGTCGGGGACGTGCGCTCCATCGACGCCGCCATGAAGCTGGGCGCCGCGCATCCGATGGGACCGCTGGAGCTGGGCGATTTCATCGGGCTGGATACCTGCCTCGCCATCATGCGCGTGCTGCACGCGGAGATGGGGGACAGCAAATACCGCCCCTCCCCACTGCTGGTGAAGCATGTGGAGGCCGGCTGGCTGGGCCGGAAGTCCGGGCGCGGCTTCTACGACTACAGCCAGGACCCGCCGCGCCCCACGCGCTGAATCTGCACCGGCATCCGGTTGGGGGTGCCGGATGCCGGTGCCAACCGCATGCCGGTTACTTGACCGGCGTGCGGACCTCGGGGTTGTTCCAGACCGGCTTGCCCAGGTTCACGTCGCTGGGGGAGGTGGTGGCGCCGGTGATCGCGCCGGCACCGCCGCCGATCACCGCGCCCGCGGCCATGCCCACCGGGCCGCCCAGGGCGCCCACGCCCGCGCC
>NZ_JACTUZ010000098.1:0-1799 GCF_014490445.1 Pseudoroseomonas ludipueritiae
CTTACGCGCTGATGCTGGCGACGACGCCGGCGCCGACGGTGCGGCCGCCTTCGCGGATGGCGAAGCGCAGGCCCTGGTCCATGGCGATCGGCGCGATCAGCTCGACGTTCATCGTCACGTTGTCGCCCGGCATCACCATCTCCACGCCTTCCGGCAGGGTCACCACGCCGGTCACGTCGGTGGTGCGGAAGTAGAACTGCGGACGGTAGTTGGTGAAGAACGGCGTGTGGCGGCCGCCCTCTTCCTTCGTCAGCACATAGGCTTCCGCCTTGAACTTGGTGTGCGGCGTGATCGAGCCGGGCTTCGCCAGCACCTGGCCGCGCTCCACGTCCTCACGCTTCGTGCCGCGCAGCAGCGCGCCGATGTTGTCGCCCGCCTCGCCGCTGTCCAGCAGCTTGCGGAACATCTCAACGCCGGTCACCGTCGTCTTCGTGGTGTCCTTCAGGCCCACGATCTCGACTTCCTCACCGACCTTCACGATGCCGCGCTCAATGCGCCCCGTCACCACCGTGCCGCGGCCCGAGATCGAGAACACGTCCTCGATCGGCATCAGGAACGGCAGGTCCTTCGGACGCTCCGGCTGCGGGATGTAGCTGTCGACCGCTTCCATCAGCTTCAGGATGGCCTGCTCGCCCAGCTCGGGGGACTTGTCTTCCAGCGCCATCAGGGCCGAGCCCTTGATCACCGGAATGTCGTCGCCCGGGAACTGGTAGCTGCTCAGCAGCTCGCGCACTTCCATCTCGACCAGCTCCAGCAGGTCGGGATCGGCCATGTCGCACTTGTTCAGGAACACCACCAGCGCCGGAACGCCAACCTGGCGCGCCAGCAGGATGTGCTCGCGCGTCTGCGGCATCGGGCCGTCGGCCGCCGAGACCACCAGGATCGCGCCGTCCATCTGCGCCGCGCCCGTGATCATGTTCTTCACGTAGTCGGCGTGGCCCGGGCAGTCCACATGCGCGTAGTGACGGTTGGCCGTCTCGTACTCCACATGCGCCGTGGAGATCGTGATGCCGCGCGCCCGCTCCTCCGGAGCCTTGTCGATCTGGTCATACGCCGTGAACGACGCACCACCCTGCTTCGCCAGAACCTTGGTGATCGCCGCCGTCAGCGACGTCTTGCCATGGTCCACGTGCCCGATCGTGCCAATGTTGCAGTGCGGCTTGTTCCGCTCAAACTTAGCCTTCGCCATCGTCCGTCACCCTGTCGGTCAGTCGGTCAGCGCCTCATATGGCGCAAATCGGCCCACTTCCAATCACCTGCCCCAAGGTTGGAGCGGGTGACGGGAATCGAACCCGCACAACCAGCTTGGAAGGCTGGGGCTCTACCATTGAGCTACACCCGCACCGCGCCCGGCGCGGCCGGAGCTGCGCCGGGTGCAGGTGGCACCTCCCACCGGGGTAGAAGCCCAGGCCGACTGAAAAGCCGGCCGGATATGGAGGGGGTTGGATTCGAACCAACGTAGGCGTGCGCCAGCGGATTTACAGTCCGCCCCCTTTAGCCACTCGGGCACCCCTCCGCCTGACCCCGGTCGGCGGGAGCCGGCGGACTATCGCCTTTCCCCCACCCCTGTCAACGTCCCGTGATGCATTCCCGCGCAGGAAATCATCGAATCATGGCGCTTGCTCCGCCTGCGCGGATGCGGAGGATGCGCTCATGTCCCGACCCCCTCGCCATCCTGGCAGTTCCTTTCCGTCTTCCCCCGGCCATTCTTCCCCCGGCCGGCCGCCGCGCGAGCGTGAGGAGCGCCCGGCCGCCCGCCCTGGCGACCGCCGCCCGCCCCGCGACATCGACACCCGGCC
>NZ_JACTUZ010000098.1:1809-16610 GCF_014490445.1 Pseudoroseomonas ludipueritiae
TTCGTTCCCGATCGGGTCTGTTACCAGCGGTAGTGGCTGAAAGCCTTGTTGGCTTCGGCCATCCGGTGCGTGTCTTCGCGCTTCTTCACAGCCGTGCCGCGGTTGTTGGCCGCGTCCATCAGCTCGGAAGAAAGGCGCTCCTCCATGGTGTGCTCACCACGCTTGCGCGCGGATTCGATCAGCCAGCGGATCGCCAGGGCCTGGCGACGCTCCGGCCGAACTTCGACGGGCACCTGGTAGGTGGCGCCGCCGACGCGGCGGGACCGCACCTCGACCGCCGGCTTCACGTTGTCCATCGCTTCATGGAACAGGCGCAGGGGGTCGCTGTTCGGACCGCCGCGGCGCTTCAGGGTATCCATGGCGGCGTAGACGATACGCTCGGCCGTGCTCTTCTTGCCGTCATACATCAGCACGTTCATGAAACGGCTGAGGACGAGATCGCCGAACTTGGGATCCGGCAGGACTTCGCGCTTCTCGGCGCTGTGGCGACGCGACATCGCTCTCTATTCCTTACTTCGGCCGCTTCGCGCCGTACAGCGAGCGCCGCTTGCGCCGCTTGGCGATGCCCTGCGTATCCAGCACACCGCGCAGGATGTGATAGCGCACGCCCGGAAGATCCTTCACGCGGCCGCCGCGGATCAGCACCACGGAGTGTTCCTGCAGGTTGTGACCTTCACCGGGAATGTAGCTCACCACCTCGTAGCCGTTCACCAGGCGAACCTTGGCGACCTTACGCAGAGCCGAGTTCGGCTTCTTCGGCGTGGTGGTGTAGACGCGGGTGCAGACGCCACGCTTCTGCGGGCAGTTCTGCAAGGCCGGAACCTTGTTCCGGACAGGCTTGGGCTCACGCCCGCTGGCGATGAGCTGGTTGATCGTCGGCATGACGCCCCTTGTGTCTTCTACTGACGCCCAGATCCCATGCAAACGAGAACGCCCGGCTGGTTGCGCTTGACCGCGCCCCCTTCCGAGCCTTGCCCCCGCCCCCGGCCTGACCACCACCAGAAGCAGTGGGGAACCGGTTGCACAGAACCTGTCGTCCGAACTCCGCAGGCCAATCCGATAGCCGGATTAAACCCCGTCGAGGGCGCGGAACCTACGCGCCGACCCCCCATGAGTCAAGCACGCCGTACCCTCTGCATGAAGAATCCGGGGCCGAAAGGACCCCGGATTCTCCTAGTCTTCCATGCGCTGGACGCAGGCGCGTCCAGGGCTTGGCCGTTACTCCGCCGCCTGGGCGCCCGGCTTCGGCAGGGCTTCCTGAGACTGCGGCAGGCGCTGCCCGTCGCGCTGGGCAGCCAGCGCGCGCAGGCGGTTCATCACGGAACCCGTGCCCGCCGGGATCAGGCGCCCGACGATCACGTTCTCCTTCAGGCCGGCCAGGAAGTCGACCTTGCCGGCCACCGCCGCCTCGGTCAGCACCCGGGTCGTTTCCTGGAAGGAAGCGGCCGAGATGAAGCTGGTGGTCTGCAGCGAGGCCTTGGTGATGCCCTGCAGCACCGGCTCCGCCCGCGCCGGGCGCTCCTTGTTCGCGATGAGCTTCTCGTTCTCGATCTCGAACTCGATGCGCTCGACGGTCTCGCCCACGAGGTAGGTGCTATCGCCCGGCTCGATGATCTCGACCTTCTGCAGCATCTGGCGAACGATCACCTCGATGTGCTTGTCGTTGATCTTCACGCCCTGCAGTCGATAGACGTCCTGGATCTCGTTGACCAGGTAGTTGGCCAGGGCCTCGACGCCCAGCACGCGCAGGATGTCGTGCGGAACGCGCGGGCCGTCGACCAGCGGATCGCCGGCCTTGACGTAGTCGCCTTCCTGCACGGACACGTGCTTGCCCTTCGGCACCAGGTATTCGCGCGGCACGGGAGGCTCGTCGCCCACCGCCTCCGGCACCACCAGGATGCGGCGCTTGGCCTTGTAGTCCTTGCCGAATTCCACGCGGCCGTCGATCTCGCTGATGATCGCGTGGTCCTTCGGCCGGCGGGCCTCGAAGAGCTCGGCGACGCGCGGCAGACCGCCGGTGATGTCGCGGGTCTTGGAGGATTCACGCGGCAGGCGGGCCACCACGTCACCAGCCGCCACCTGCGCGCCGTTCTCGACCGAGAGGATCGAGTCCGGGGACAGGAAGTAGCGGGCCTCGGCGCCATTCGCGAGCTTGACGATATTGCCCCGCTCGTCCTTCAGGATGATGCGCGGACGCAGATCGACGCCGCGCGCCGCCTGCTTGTAGTCCACCACCACCTTGGAGGAGAGGCCGGTCACCTCGTCCTGGCGCTCCACCAGCGTCACGCCCTCGATCAGGTCGGCGTACTCAATGGTACCGCCCTTCTCGGTGATGATCGGCAGGGTGAAGGGGTCCCATTCGGCCAGCTTCTGGCCGCGGGTGACGGCGATGCCGTCCTCCAGCACCAGCAGGCGGGCACCATAGGGCACGCGGTAGCGGGCGCGCTCACGGCCATTGGCATCGCTCAGCACGATCTCGCAGTTACGCGACATCACGATGGGGTTGCCCTGGCTGTTCTGCACCACCACGCGGTTCAGCACGGAAACGGTGCCGTCGCCGGTGGCCTCCACCGCCGACTGCTCGGCGCCACGCTGCGCCGCGCCGCCGATGTGGAAGGTACGCATGGTCAGCTGCGTGCCCGGCTCGCCGATGGACTGAGCGGCGATGACGCCCACGGCCTCGCCGATGTTCACCGGGGTACCACGCGCCAGGTCACGGCCGTAGCAATGGCCGCAGACGCCCGAGCGCGCCTCGCAGGTGAGGACGGAGCGGATATAGACCTCTTCCACGCCGGACTTCTCGATCGCCTCGGCGGCGGGCTCGTCGACCAGCGTGTTGCGCGGGAAGAGAACCTCGCCCGTATCCGGGTCGGTGACGTCGCGCTGGATCGTCCGGCCCAGGATACGCTCGCTCAGCGAGGAAACCGTCTCACCGCCATCCATCACAGCGCGCACGGTGATGCCGCGCTCGGTGCCGCAATCGTTCTCGACGATGATGCAGTCCTGCGCCACGTCCACCAGGCGGCGGGTCAGGTAGCCGGAGTTCGCGGTCTTCAACGCGGTATCCGCGAGGCCCTTACGGGCGCCGTGGGTCGAGTTGAAGTACTCCAGGACGGACAGGCCTTCCTTGAAGTTCGCGATGATCGGCTGCTCGATGATCTCGCCCGAAGGCTTGGCCATCAGGCCGCGCATGCCGGCGAGCTGACGCATCTGGGCCGGCGAACCACGGGCACCGGAATGCGACATCATCCAGACGCTGTTGGTGACGCGGCCGACCTCCTGGCGGGAGATCTCCTTCATCATCGCCGTGGCGACCTCGTCCGTGCAGCGCGACCAGGCGTCAACCACCTTGTTGTAGCGCTCGCCGGCCGTGATCAGGCCGTCGAGGTACTGCTGCTCGAACTCCTTCACCTCGGCCTTGGTCTGGGCGATGAGCCCTTCCTTCTCGGCCGGGATCTGCATGTCGTCCTTGCCGAAGGAAATGCCGGCCTTGGCCGCCTGGCGGAAGCCGAGGCTCATCAGGCGGTCGGCGAAGATCACCGACTCCTTCTGGCCGCAGTGACGGTAGACCGCATCCATGACGTCCGAGATGGACTTCTTGGTCAGCTGGCGGTTCACCAGGCTGTAGGGCGTGCGCGGGTCGCGCGGCAGCAGCGCGCCCATCATCATGCGGCCAGCCGTGGTCAGCACCGTCTCATGGCGCTTCGGCAGGTCGTCGGTGGGCGCCGGCACCCGGGCCATGACGGCCGTGTGCAGGTTGATGGCGCCGGCGGCCAGCGCCTGCTCCACCTCCCCCAGGTCGCCGAAGACATGCGGGCGGTGCTCCAGGGCCTTCCGCTCGGCATCCGTCAGCGCATCCACGGACTTGCCGCTGGCGCTGGCGATGGCGGCGCGGATCTCCTCCAGCTCCTTCTGGGCGACGCGGAATTCCGGCGTCTCCAGGGAGAGGTAGTAGAGGCCCAGCACGATGTCCTGCGACGGCACGATGATCGGCTTGCCGTTGGCGGGGCTGAGGATGTTGTTGGTGGACATCATCAGCACGCGCGCTTCCAGCTGGGCCTCGAGGCTCAGCGGGACGTGCACGGCCATCTGGTCACCGTCGAAGTCCGCGTTGAAGGCGGTGCAGACCAGCGGGTGAAGCTGGATCGCCTTGCCCTCGACCAGCACCGGCTCGAAGGCCTGGATGCCCAGGCGGTGCAGCGTCGGCGCGCGGTTCAGCATCACCGGGTGTTCGCGGATCAC
Organism: Pseudoroseomonas ludipueritiae; assembly: GCF_014490445.1. Lineage (GTDB taxonomy): Bacteria > Pseudomonadota > Alphaproteobacteria > Acetobacterales > Acetobacteraceae > Pseudoroseomonas > Pseudoroseomonas ludipueritiae. The sequence goes on from NZ_JACTUZ010000098.1 coordinate 6,052, forward strand.
CTCTTCCAGGATGTCCCAGACCTCGGGACGCTCCTTCTCCACCATCCGCTTGGCGGCCTTGATGGTGGTGGCGTGGCCGTACTTCTCGAGCTTCGAGTAGATGAAGGGCTTGAACAGCTCCAGCGCCATCTTCTTCGGAAGACCGCACTGGTGCAGCTTCATCTCGGGACCCACGACGATCACCGAACGGCCGGAATAGTCGACGCGCTTACCGAGCAGGTTCTGCCGGAAACGGCCCTGCTTGCCCTTCAGCATGTCGGACAGCGACTTCAGCGGGCGCTTGTTGGCACCCGTGATGGCGCGGCCGCGGCGGCCGTTGTCGAACAGCGCGTCCACCGACTCCTGCAGCATGCGCTTCTCGTTGCGCACGATGATGTCTGGCGCGCGCAGCTCGATCAGCCGCTTCAGGCGGTTGTTGCGGTTGATGACGCGGCGATACAGGTCGTTCAGGTCGGAGGTCGCGAAGCGGCCGCCGTCCAGCGGCACCAGCGGGCGCAGCTCGGGCGGGATCACCGGCACGACGTCGAGGATCATCCATTCAGGGCGGGCACCGCCCTCCTTGAACGACTCGATCATCTTCAGGCGCTTGACGTACTTCTTGCGCTTGGCCTCGGAGTTGGTCTCCTTGAGGTCGGCGCGAAGCTGCGTGCTCTCGGCGTCCAGGTCGATGGCGGCCAGCATCTGCTTCACCGCCTCGGCACCGATGCCGACGGAGAAGGCGTCCTCGCCGAACTCGTCCATCTTGGACTGGTACTGCTCCTCGGTCAGCAGCTGGTGAAGCTTCAGGTCGGTCAGACCCGGCTCCAGCACCACATACGACTCGAAGTACAGGACCTTCTCCAGCTCCTTCAGCGACATATCGACCATCAGGCCGACGCGCGAAGGCAGCGACTTCATGAACCAGATATGGGCGACCGGGGAAGCCAGCTCGATATGGCCCATGCGCTCGCGGCGCACCTTGGCCAGCGTGACCTCGACGCCGCACTTCTCGCAGATGATGCCGCGGAACTTCATCCGCTTGTACTTGCCGCACAGGCACTCATAGTCCTTGATCGGACCAAAGATGCGCGCGCAGAACAGCCCGTCCCGCTCCGGCTTGAAGGTGCGGTAGTTGATCGTCTCGGGCTTCTTGATCTCGCCATAGGACCAGGAGCGGATCTGCTCCGGCGAGGCGATGGTGATCTTGATCTGATCAAACGTCATCGCCTGGCCAGTCTGGCCCAGGATCTTCATCAGTTCATTCATGCGCCCGTCCTCTCAAGGTGAGGCCGCCGCGCCGGGGTATTCCCGGCGCGGCTGAGCAAAAGGTTCATCAAGCACGTCGTGGTCGGAGCGGAACCGATCAAGACGGGCGGTTCTCCAGGTCGACATTGAGGCCCAGCGACTTCAACTCCTTCACGAGGACGTTGAAGGACTCGGGGATGCCGGCCTCGAAGTTGTCCTGGTCGCGGACAATGGCCTCGTAGACCTTGGTGCGGCCGGACACGTCGTCCGACTTCACCGTCAGCATCTCCTGCAGGGTATAGGCGGCGCCATAAGCCTCCAGGGCCCAGACCTCCATCTCGCCGAAGCGCTGGCCACCGAACTGCGCCTTACCACCCAGCGGCTGCTGCGTGACGAGCGAGTAGGGACCGATCGAACGCGCGTGGATCTTGTCGTCCACCAGGTGGTGCAGCTTCAGCATGTAGATGTAGCCGACCGTCACCTTGCGCTCGAAGGGCTCGCCGGAGCGGCCGTCGATCAGCGTGGTCTGGCCCGAGGTATCGAGGCCCGCCTTGGTCAGCATGGTCTCGATGTCGGAGATCCGCGCGCCGTCGAAGACCGGGGTCGCGATGGGCACGCCGCGCTTCAGGTTCTCGCCGAGTTCCATCAGCTGGTCCTCGGACATGTCCTCGATGTCGCGGCCGAAGATCTCCTGGCCATAGACATCGCGCAGCTTCTCGAGCAGCTCCTCGCGGGCGGCGCCGACGCGGCGGTAGTCCTCGACCAGCTCGCCCACCTGCTTGCCCAGCACGGCGCAGGCCCAGCCCAGATGCGTCTCCAGGATCTGACCGATGTTCATGCGCGAGGGCACGCCCAGCGGGTTCAGCACCAGGTCCACGGAGGTGCCATCCGGCAGGAAGGGCATGTCCTCCACGGGCACGACGCGGGAGACGACACCCTTGTTGCCGTGACGGCCGGCCATCTTGTCGCCCGGCTGAAGCTTGCGCTTCACGGCCACAAAGACCTTGACCATCTTCATGACGCCCGGCGGCAGCTCGTCGCCGCGCTGCAGCTTCTCGACCTTGCTGTCGAAGCGCTTCTGCAGCTTCTCGACGGCCGCGTCGAACTCGCGCTTCAGCGCCTCGATTTCGGCCATCACGGCGTCGTCCTGCACGCCGATCTGGCGCCAGGTGGCCCGGGAGAACTGGTCCAGCACCTCATCGGTGATGGGGGTGCCAGCCTTCACGCCCTTGAAGCCGCCGCTCGCCTTCTGGTTCAGCAGCTTCTCGCGCAGACGCGAGGTAAAGCTGCGCTCCTGGATGGCGCGCTCGTCGTCACGGTCCTTGGCCAGGCGCTCCACCTCGGCGCGGTCGATCGCCATGGCGCGCTCGTCCTTGTCGACACCGCGGCGGTTGAAGACGCGCACGTCCACAACGGTGCCCGTGGTGCCCGGCGGCAGGCGCAGGGACGTGTCGCGCACGTCCGAGGCCTTCTCGCCGAAGATGGCGCGGAGGAGCTTCTCTTCCGGCGTCATCGGGCTCTCGCCCTTCGGCGTCACCTTGCCGATCAGGATGTCGCCCGGGTTCACCTCGGCGCCGACATAGACGATGCCGGCCTCGTCGAGGTTGCGCAGCGCTTCCTCGCCGACATTCGGGATGTCGCGGGTGATCTCTTCCTGGCCCAGCTTGGTGTCGCGGGCCATCACCTCGAATTCCTCGATATGGATCGAGGTGAAGACGTCATCCGTCGCGATACGCTCGCTGATCAGGATGGAGTCCTCGAAGTTGTACCCGTTCCACGGCATGAAGGCGACGAGCACGTTGCGGCCCAGCGCCAGCTCACCGAGCTGAGTGGAGGGGCCGTCGGCGATGATGTCGCCAGCCGCCACCTGGTCACCCACCTTCACCAGCGGGCGCTGGTTGATGCAGGTGCTCTGGTTGGAGCGCTGGAACTTGCGCAGGCGATAGATGTCGACGCCACGGGTGGTGCCGTCCTCATCGCTGGTCGCGCGCACCACGATGCGGGCGCCGTCGATGGAGTCGATCACGCCGCCACGCCGCGCCACGATGGTCGCGCCGGAGTCGCGCGCAACGGCGGCCTCCATGCCCGTGCCCACCAGCGGCGCGTCGGACTGCACCAGCGGCACAGCCTGACGCATCATGTTGGAGCCCATCAGCGCGCGGTTGGCGTCGTCGTTCTCCAGGAACGGGATCAGCGCCGCGGCGACAGAGACCAGCTGCTTGGGCGAGACGTCGATGGCCGTCACCTCTTCCGGCTTCACCAGCCGGAAGTCACCGCCCTGGCGGACGGAGACGAGGTCGGAGCGGAACTCGCCCGTGTCGTTGTCCACCTCGGCATCGGCCTGGGCAACCACCAGCTTCTCCTCCTCCATGGCGGAGAGGTAGCGGGGCGCGCCGGTGATCTTGCCGTCCTTCACCAGGCGGTACGGCGTCTCGATGAAGCCGTACTTGTTCACCTTCGCGAAGGTGGCCAGCGAGTTGATCAGGCCGATGTTCGGGCCTTCCGGCGTCTCGATCGGGCAGATGCGGCCATAGTGCGTCGGGTGCACGTCGCGCACCTCGAAGCCGGCGCGCTCACGCGTCAGACCGCCCGGGCCAAGCGCCGAGAGGCGGCGCTTATGCGTCACTTCCGACAGCGGGTTGGTCTGGTCCATGAACTGCGAGAGCTGCGAGGAGCCGAAGAACTCGCGCACGGCGGCAGCGGCGGGCTTCGCGTTGATCAGGTCATGCGGCATGACGGTGTCGATATCGACCGACCCCATGCGCTCCTTGATCGCGCGCTCCATGCGCAGCAGGCCGACGCGGTACTGGTTCTCCATCAGCTCGCCGACCGAACGCACCCGGCGGTTGCCGAGGTTGTCGATGTCGTCGATCTGACCCTTGCCGTCCTTCAGCTCCAGCAGCGTCTTGACGGTGGCCAGGATGTCCTGCTTGCGCAGCGTGCGCAGGTGGTCCGGCACATCGTCCAGGCTGAAGCCCAGGCGCATGTTCATCTTCACGCGGCCGACGGTGGAGAGGTCGTAGCGCTCCTCGTCGAAGAAGAGGCCGCGGAACAGCGCCTCGGCGGTCTCCGGCGTCGGCGGCTCACCCGGCCGCATGACGCGGTAGATGTCCATCAACGCTTCGTCGCGGCTGTTGTTCTTGTCGACCACCAGCGTGTTGCGCATCCAGGGGCCGGTGGACTGGTCGATCGCCAGGGTCGGCAGCTCGCTCAGCCCGGCCTGCTCGATGGCGGCCAGCTTGGGCTCGGTCAGCTCCTCGCCCGCCTCGGCCCAGATCTCGCCGGTGGTCAGGTCCACCAGGTCCTCGGCCACGAAGCGGCCGATCAGGTCGGCGCGGCCGACCAGCACCTCGGTGGTGCCGCCCTCGGCGATCTTGCGGGCGGCGCGCGCCGTCAGCTTGGTTTCCTTCTCCGCGACGACCTCGCCGGAGATGGCATCCACCAGGTTGTCGACCAGCTTCAGGCCACGGAAGGAATCCGGGTCAAAGGAGCGGCTCCAGCCCTTCTGGCCGAGCTTGAAGACCACCTGCTGGTAGAAGGTGTTGAGGATTTCCTCGCCATCCATGCCACGGACTTCGCCAGGCTCCAGCTGCGCGCCCTCGGGCAGCGCGGCGCGCTTGGCCTCGGTCGCGGCGGATTCCAAGGCGTAGAGCAGCGTCGTGGCGGGCAGCTTGCGCTTCCGGTCCACGCGCACGTAGCAGATGTCCTTGGCGTCGAACTCGAAGTCCAGCCAGGAGCCACGGTAGGGGATGACACGGGCGGCGAAGAGGTACTTGCCGCTGGAATGCGTCTTGCCCTTGTCGTGGTCGAAGAACACGCCCGGCGAGCGGTGCATCTGCGAGACGATGACGCGCTCGGTGCCGTTGATGATGAAGGTGCCGTTGTCCGTCATGAGCGGCATGTCGCCCATGTAGACATCCTGCTCCTTGATGTCGCGGACGGAGCGCGAGCCCGTGTCCTCGTCGACATCCCAGACGATCAGGCGCAGGCGCACCTTCAGCGGGGCAGCAAAGGTCAGCCCGCGCTGGATGCATTCCTCGACGTCGTATTTCGGCTCTTCCAGCTCATACTGGACGAATTCCAGCCGGCCGCGGCCAGCGAAGTCGTCGATCGGGAAGACCGACTTGAACACTTCCTGCAACCCGGTGTTCGTCCGCGCGTCTGGGTCCACACCCATCTGCAGGAACGCTTCGTAGGAGGCGCGCTGCACATCGATGAGGTTCGGCATCGGTGCCACCTCGGGCAGCCGCCCAAAGGACCTACGGATGCGCTTGCGCCCGGTGAACGACTTGGTGATCGCGTTCATGCCCGTCTTGCTTCCCTTCACGCCGACCCATCTTCCCGGCTAATCAGTCCCCAACCGGCGGGGCATCCCAGGGGAAACCCTGGACGCGAGGCACGGGACAACCCCGTGAAACGCAGGCGCGGGCAGGCACCCAGAGGGTCCCCGCCCGAACCGAACTCCACTCTTTGTATCCCCCGGGGCCGAGGCCCCGGGAGCAAGACAAAAGAGCTTACTTGACCTCGACGGTGGCCCCGTTCTCTTCGAGCACCTTCTTGATCTTCGCCGCTTCGTCCTTGGACACGCCTTCCTTGACGGTCTTCGGGGCGCCCTCGACCAGGTCCTTGGCTTCCTTCAGGCCCAGGCCGGTGATGGTGCGGATTTCCTTGATGACGTTGATCTTCTTGTCACCCGCGTTGGCGAGGACGACCGTGAACTCGGTCTGCTCCTCAGCGGCGGCGGCAGCGCCACCACCAGCGGCCGGCGCGGCAGCGGCCACGGCGACCGGAGCGGCGGCGGAAACGCCCCACTTCTCTTCCAGCATCTTGGAAAGCTCGGCGGCTTCCAGAACCGTCAGGGCGGACAGATCGTCCACGATCTTAGCGAGATCGGCCATGTCTTGTATCCTTCGATGTAATCGCTTGGCTTGTTAAATGCAATCCCTGGCCCAGCGGGGCCGGAACTGTGTCTTCCGCGAAGGGCTGTTAGGCCGCCTCGTCCTTCTTGGCATAGGCCGCCAGGACCCGCGCCACCTGACCACCAGGAGCCTGAAGGATGCCGGCGATACGAGTCGCAGGCGTCTGGATCAGGCCCAGCAGCTGGGCACGCAGGGTCTCGAGCGAGGGCAGTTCCGCCAGCGCCTTGATGCCGTTAACATCAAGAACCTGGCTTCCCAGCGACCCGCCGAGGATGACGAACTTGTCGTTCGTCTTGGCGAATTCCACGGCCGTCTTGGCCACGGCCACGGGGTCCTTGGACCACGCGAGCGCGGTCGGACCCTTCAGCAGCGGCGAGATGCCCTGGAAGGAGGTGCCATCGAGGGCAAGGTTGGCCAGACGGTTCTTCGCGACCTTATACGTCGCACCCGCCGCCCGCATCTTGCGCCGCAGATCGCTCACGCCCGCGACCGTCATGCCCTTGTTCTGGGCGACGAGCACGAAGGAGGTATCCGCGAACACTTCCGCGAGGGAGGCAACGAACGCGCGCTTTTCCGTACGGTCCATACTTCCCAACTTCTTACAAAGCCGATGCCTTTTGGAAGGGCACCAGCCGGTTCACACGGGAGCTTCAGCTTGGCCAAGGCCGCACCTCCGCTCCTGGTTCACCTGTCATCTGAGTTCGGCGGAAGACACCAAGCCAATCCCACCGGAGGCACGCGGCCGCCGGCAACGATCTCTCGGGCATCCCGTCTCACGCTTGCGGGGCGGACCCCATCAAGGCCTTTCGGCCACAGGCGCTCTCGGACAGGTATTCGGAAAGGGCCCTGAGGCCCTCCCCTGCCCACGCCGCCGGCGAGCCGGCGGCGGGAATTCGGTTTCCCTTCGGCTCAGGCCGAGAGGGAGGAGACGTCGACCTTGTAGCCCGGGCCCATGGAAGAGGAGACGTTCACCTTCTTCACATAGGTGCCCTTGGCACCGGCCGGCTTCGCGCGCTGGATGGCGTCCACGAAAGCCTTGGCGTTCTCCAGCAGAGCCTCGGCGGAGAAGGAGGCCTTGCCGATGCCGGCATGCACGATGCCGGCCTTCTCGGCGCGGAACTCCACCTGGCCGGCCTTGGCGGCAGCCACGGCGCCCTTCACGTCCATGGTGACGGAACCCAGCTTCGGGTTCGGCATCAGGCCGCGCGGGCCCAGGATCTTACCCAGGCGGCCGACGAGGCCCATCATGTCCGGGGTCGCGATGCAGCGGTCGAACTCGATCTTGCCTTCCTGCACCAGGGCGGCCAGGTCGTCCGCGCCCACCACGTCGGCGCCGGCGGCCAGAGCCTCCTCCGCCTTCGGGCCGCGGGCGAAGACGCCCACGCGCACGGTCTTGCCGGTGCCGTTCGGCAGGCCGACCACGCCGCGGACCATCTGGTCGGCATGGCGCGGATCAATGCCCAGGTTCATCGAGATCTCGATGGTCTCATCGAACTTCGCCCTGGCATTCGCCTTGGCGGTTTCGATGGCGGCGCCGAGCGCATACAGCTTGTCGGTGTCGAGAGACGCGTAGAGCGCCTTCAGACGTTTGCCCTGCTTGGCCATCGGATCAGCCCTCCACCACGGCGATGCCCATCGAGCGGGCGGAACCGGCCAGCATTGACACGGCCGCCTCGACGTCGTTGGCGTTCATGTCCTTCATCTTGGTCGCGGCGATCTCGCGCAGCTGCGACTTCGTGACGCGGCCCACGTTGCCACCCTTGCCCGGCGTCTGGGTGCCCTTGTCGATCTTGGCAGCCTTCAGCAGGAAGTAGGTGTTCGGCGGCGTCTTGGTGACGAAGGAGAAGGTACGGTCGGAATACGCGGTGATGACGACCGGCGTCGGGGTGCCGGGCTCCATCTGCTGCGTCGCCGCGTTGAATTCCTTCACGAACTGCATGATGTTCAGGCCGCGCTGACCCAGCGCGGGGCCAACCGGCGGCGAGGGGTTCGCCTTGCCGGCCGGGATCTGCAGCTTGATGTAGCCGACGATCTTCTTCGCCATAACTCGTCCTCTGCGATCTCAGAGGCGCGCGGTCCAAACGGCGGGCCCCATGGCCGATGCCTTCCGCGTCCCTGAAACACCACGGCGGCCGCCGGGCGCAATGCGCCCAGGGCCGCCGCGGCGGAGGCGGGCGTATACCGCCCTGCCCCCAACGAGTCCAGCATAAAGAATCGGCCGGGCAACGGTGCCCGGCGCGGCTCAGGCCATCGCCTGCAGCATGGCGATATGCTGCTGGATGCTGGCCACGGAGAGGGTGGCGATCACCTGTTCCTCCTTGGTGCCGGAGGCCAGCAGGGCCTGGTGCAGCTGCAGCAGCTCCTGGTGGCCGGTGGTCTGGCCCTGCAGGTACATGCGGTCGAACTGGGCGCCATCGAGGCCGCGCAGCTGCTGCGTCATCTGCATCTTCTGCGCGTCCATCTCGACCTGTGCCGGCATGGGGATGCCCGCGATCTTCATGGCCTGCATGGTGGCGCGCTGCTCGTTCGCCTCGAACTGCGCGAAGGTCTTCACGGCCGGGGCCTGGGCCTTCTGCAGCGCCATTTCGCTGCTGGTCAGCGAGAAGGTGGAGGCCGCCAGAATGCGCTGCCGCAACTGGGCGTCGCTGCTGCCGGAGGCAGTCTGGGCACTGGCCGCGCGCAGCAGCACCGGCATCAGCGCGGCAGCGGACAGGGTGGTCATGGCGGTACGACGGAGCATGGGCGTTCTCCTGGGGGGGGGGGGGCTGTGCCGGAGAGGCACATGGCGGAGAACACCCGCGCCGGGTGGCGGGTTCCTCCCGCGCCGGGCTGCCATCAAGGATGTTATCGCTGGAATTACTGAGGCTTAGCCGATTTCAGCTGCAGCGCGCTGCGAGGCGGCAGCCAAGCCGCCAAGCCCTGGCCGCCAGCCAAAGCCTCCTTCACCCCCGATAGCAAGGCAGGCAGCCAAGCGGGCCCGCGCTACGGCAGAAGGCCGGGGGAAGACGGCACCAGCCAGTGCCTCACTTCGTATCCCAGCGGGATCAGGAAGGACTGCGTCAGCGGATTGCCGAAGAATGGCAAGCGGCGACCACCGGCAAGCCGCGCGCGGGGTCCAGGCCAGGGCGGCGGCAAGGATGAGATACAATCTTGAAGGCGGGCAACATGGCGGCGGCCGCACCGGCCACCACACTGTGGGGACCTCCCAGGCCTTCCGGGCGAGGCCAGAGGCTTCGCCCAGGCATCCCGCACCCGCTTCAGCAGGGTGCGGGGCAGCATCCGAAGTCAGACCTTCTCGACCTGCGCGTATTCCAGTTCCACCGGCGTGGCGCGGCCGAAGATGGAGACGCTGACCTTCACGCGGCCCTTCTCCTCGTCCACCTCTTCCACCGTGCCGTTGAAGGAGGCGAAGGGGCCATCGGCGACGCGGACCTGCTCGCCCACCTCGTAGACCACGGCGGGGCGCTTCGGCTTGTCCACGCCTTCCTGCACCTGCTTCACGATGCGCAGCGCCTCGGCCTCGGTGATCGGGCTCGGGCGGTTGCGGGCACCCAGGAAGCCGGTGACCTTGGGCGTGTCCTTCACCAGGTGCCAGGCGTCATCGGTCATGGTCATCTTCACCAGCACATAGCCGGGGAAGAACTTCCGCTCGGAATTGACCTTCTGGCCGCGACGGATCTCGGTCACGTCCTCGGAGGGCACCAGGATATCGCCGATCTGGTCGGCCAGCCCCTTCTGGGCGGCCTGCTCCTTGATCTGCTGGGCGATCTTCTTCTCGAAGCCGGAATAGACGTGAACGACGTACCACTTCATGTCGGCCATGGAACGCGCTCCGCGGTCAGGCGCCGAAGCCGAACAGCAGGCTCATCGCCAGCTGGATCAGCTTGTCGGTCAGCAGGAAGAAAACGGCGGCCAGGGCGGACAACGCCAGCACCAGGCCAGTGGTGATCAGCGTCTCCTTGCGGGACGGCCAGGTGACGCGGGCCACCTCCTGCCGCACGTCGCGCCCGAACAGGATGGGATTGAACTTAGCCAATGACCGGCGACCCTGCGTTATTCGGAATAGAGACAAGCCTGACCATTCGGACAGGCTTCGCGGGCGGCAGCCTTTCGGCTACCGCCCGGCGGAAAGCCTTTCGCGGCACTGGCAGGGGCGGAGGGTCTCGAACCCGCAACCTCCGGTTTTGGAGACCGGCGCTCTAGCCAATTGAGCTACGCCCCTGCAGGCAGTGGCCGCGAGGGGGGCTCTATAGGTCACCCAAAGCGGGCTGTCGAGGGGGTGAAGCCCTCGATCGGGCAAGAAGAGCGCAAAAACAAAACGGGCCGCCCCGAAGGGCGGCCCGTCTGCACACTTAAGGGTGGAAACCCTTACGCGCTGATGCTGGCGACGACGCCGGCGCCGACGGTGCGGCCGCC
>NZ_JACTUZ010000099.1 GCF_014490445.1 Pseudoroseomonas ludipueritiae
GCCGCCACGGTGGCCGAAACCAGCCGCGCCCGGCCCCGCTGGGCCACTGGTGCCGCCTCGGCCCGCGCCATCAGCGACACACCGCGGTTGCGACGGCTGGCGACGACGGCGGTGGTGCCGGCCGCCACGGCAGCGGCAGACACGGCCGCGCGACCATGGTTGCCGGCCATCAGCACCCGGCCGGTGCCATCCACGCCCATCTGGCTGAAGCCACGGTCCAGCAGCAGGGCCGCCTGGCGGTCACGCTCCGTCCAGGAGCTGCCGCCGAAGACGGAGACGATCAGCCGCACATTCTCGCGCCGGGCGCTGGTGACGATGTTGAAGCCGGAAGCATCGACATAGCCCGTCTTCAGGCCGTCGGCGCCCTCATAGCTGTCCAGCATGCGGTTGTGGCTGCGGAGGCTGATGGAGCCGACCCGCACTTCCCGCGTGCCGAAGTAATGGTAGCGCTCAGGGAAATCCTGTTGCAGTCGGCGGCCCAGAATGGCCATGTCGCGCGCCGTGCTCACCTGCTCCACATCCGGCAGGCCGGAAGCGTTGCGGAAGGTGGTGCGGCTCATGCCGATGGCACGCGCCCGCAGCGTCATCATCTGGGCAAAGCGGAACTCGTCCCCGCCGCCCAGCGTCTCGCCGATCAGGGCGGCGACATCGTTGGCGGATTTGGTGACCAGCGCGTAGATGGCCTGCTCCACCGTGATGCTGCGTCCAACCGGGATGCCCAGCTTGGAGGGCGGCTTGCTGGCGGCCGTGGGGCTCATGGCCAGCGGTGTGTCGAGGCTGATATGCCCGGCGCGGATGGCGTCGAAGAGCATGTACAGCGTCATCATCTTGGTGAGCGAGGCCGGATGGCGCAGCTCGTCCGGATCGTCGGCGATCAGCAGGTTGCCGGTTCGCGGCTCCATCACCACCGCTGAATATCTTGCGCTGCCGATCTGCGCGGAGGCCGCGCCAGGCAAGACCCCCAGCAATAGCGCCGCGCCAGCAATACCGGCCAGCCGGCCGCGCGCCAGGCCGCGCGCGACCTTCCCCATGGCCCCAACGAGATTCATAGACCTCGATTCCCCCAACGAATCCATGTCCCACCCCCCAGCGGAACAGGGCGCAACCATAACGATGGGTGGATGATCCTGTCACCCGGAACCGATCAGGAACAGGATGGATGAGCAATAGGTTAGGACGGGGCCTTTAACCTTGGTGCGATGCGATTTACCAAAAGGTTTCAGGACCTCGCGAAGAGGTTATGTTGCACTGCAAAAAATAGCTAGACTTGCGTAACGTCCGTCTTCATAAGCCATATCGCTGCGGCGCAACATGGCACTCGCGGCAGAGTGATTGATAAGCCTGCCGGTGGGAGTTGTTCGGCACACCTCCGGCGGCGGCCATTCTTTTCGGATGAGGACATGACCCAAATGGCAGGCACGACCAATGTGAGCAAGCTCGCGGGCGGCGCCAAGGGCGGTGCCACGAAACTCATCGGGCAGGTGGCACGCAAGGTGGCCGAGGACAACGCCGCGCAGGTCGAGAAACTGCTCGAAACCGGTCCGGCGCAGACCAACACGGCTTTGGAGACGACCCCCCCTATGGACCAGATGACCCAGGCTTCCGAGAACTTCAGCAAGGGCGCGGAAGACGCGATCGAGTTCGGCCGCGGCAACCTCGAGGCCTTCACCAAGGCCACCCAGACCTATATGGCCGGCCTGCAGGACCTCAGCCGCCAGGCCTTCGCCCTCTACCAGGGCATGGGTGAGCAGGCTGTCGAGAATGCCCGCGCCCTGACCTCGGTCAAGTCGCTGCGTGAGGCCGCCGAGCTGAACACCACCTTCCTGCGCACCGCCGTGGAGAAGTCCGTCAGCGAGACCGCCCGCCTGAACGAGGCCGCCTTCAAGCTGGCCGAGCAGTCCACCGCCCCGCTGGCCGCCCGCTGGACGATGGCGCTGGAGAAGATGACCAAGATCGCCCCGCGCGTGTGAGGCGGTGGGCCGGTGCTTCCGGCCCTGGCTACCCGGAAAGCCCGGCCCCGCCATGCGCGGGACCGGGCTTTTTTCTTGTCCGTCCCCTTCCCATCTTCACTAAGTCGTCGGTGCCGATGAGAAATTTGTTTTTCTTGGCCTTTGGGAGCGCTCTGCCCTTCACCTGGCCCGGTTGCCTTCGTTATCGTGTTGTGGAGGGCCGCCCCCTGGCGTCACCCTCGGGATGGAAAGACGGCTGATTTTGGCGAAGCGCGTAACCGGCAGGCTGGCGGTAGCAGAATGACCGATCAGGACAAGCGCCAGGTCCGGTATCGGAGCGGACCGGAGCAAGACCCCCATGGCACGGGACCGGCCCTGGCCGGCCCGGACCCGGAATCGCCCGGCGGCGGCAATGGCGTCGATGCCCCGCCCCCTGGCGGTGGCAATGGCGAAGGCACCAATACCGGCGTGGTGGTGAAGGCGCGTCCCAAGACGCGCAAGCCCGCCATGTACAAGGTGCTGATGCTCAACGACGACTACACGCCGATGGAATTCGTCGTCCATGTGCTGGAGCGCTTCTTCCAGAAGAACCGGGAAGAGGCCACGCGCATCATGCTGCATGTCCACCGGCGCGGCGTCGGCGTCTGCGGCGTCTTCACCTACGAAGTCGCCGAAACCAAGGTTACGCAGGTGATGGATCTGGCCCGCCAGAACCAGCACCCGCTTCAATGCACCATCGAGAAGGAATAATCCGGGGGCGCATGTTCCTGGTTTGTAACCGATCGAAACTTATCCCCGGAAATCTGACTTTGGGGTCGTGAAAGTAAGATTGCGGAACCACATCAGAGTTATCTTCCGGTTATCTTAGTTCCTGACATACGGTCCCGGCGGCGAGGTCGCCGGCGCCGTATCCTAGAAGGGGAGCGTCAACATGCTGTCCCGCAACCTTGAGCAGACGCTCCATCGTGCGCTGGCCCTCGCCAACGACCGCCGCCACGAATACGCCACGCTCGAACACCTTCTCCTCGCCCTTGTCGATGACACCGACGCCGCCACCGTGCTGCGCGCCTGCGGCGTCGATCAGGACAAGCTGAAGCGCGATCTGGCCGAATTCCTGGACAAGGACCTGGCTGGCCTCGTTACCGAACGCACGGGCGACCCGAAGCCGACAGCCGGCTTCCAGCGCGTCGTTCAGCGGGCCGCCATCCATGTGCAGTCTTCCGGCCGGGACGAGGTGTCGGGGGCCAATGTCCTCGTCGCCCTGTTCAGCGAGCGCGAAAGCCATGCCGTCTATTTCCTGCAGTTGCAGGACATGACGCGGCTGGATGCCGTCAACTTCATCAGCCATGGCATCGCGAAGGCGCCGGGGCGTTCCACCAACCGCCCCGTCACCGGCTCGGCGCCCAACACCCCTCCGGAGGAGCCGGGCGTGGAGAAGGAGGAAAAGCCTCAGGGCCGCCGTGGTCAGGACGCGCTGTCCAACTACTGCGTCAACCTGAACAAGAAGGCACAGCAGGGGAAGATCGACCCGCTCATCGGCCGCGACAGCGAGATCGAGCGCACGATCCAGATCCTGTGCCGCCGCACCAAGAACAACCCGCTCTATGTGGGTGATCCTGGCGTGGGCAAGACCGCCATCGCCGAAGGGCTGGCCAAGCGGATCATCGAGGGCGATGTGCCCGAGGTGCTGCTGAAGTCCACCATCTTCGCGCTCGATATGGGCGCCCTGCTGGCCGGCACCCGCTACCGCGGTGACTTCGAGGAGCGGCTGAAGGCCGTGGTCAACGAGCTGGAGCAGCAGCCCGGCTCCATCCTGTTCATCGACGAGATCCACACCGTGATCGGTGCGGGTGCCACGTCCGGTGGCGCGATGGATGCCTCGAACCTGCTGAAGCCTGCGCTGGCCCAGGGCACGCTGCGCTGCGTCGGTTCCACCACCTACAAGGAATACCGCCAGCACTTCGAGAAGGACCGCGCCCTGGTCCGCCGCTTCCAGAAGATCGACGTCAATGAGCCGTCGGTCGAGGATGCGGTGAAGATCCTGACCGGCCTCAAGACCAATTACGAGAAGCACCACAAGGTCAAGTACACGCCCGAGGCCATCCGGGCGGCGGTGGAGCTCTCCTCCAAGTACATCCATGACCGGAAGCTGCCGGACAAGGCGATCGACGTGATCGACGAGGTCGGCGCTTCCCGGATGCTGCTGCCGGAGAACAAGCGCCGCAAGACCGTGACGCTGAAGGACGTGGAGGAGATCGTGGCGAAGATCGCCCGTATCCCACCCAAGTCCGTCTCCTCGGACGACAAGGAGACGCTCCGCACGCTGGAGCGCGACCTGAAGTCCATGGTCTTCGGGCAGGACAAGGCTATCGAGGCGCTTTCCGCCGCGATCAAGCTGGCTCGCGCGGGCCTGCGCGATCCAGAGAAGCCGATCGGCAACTACCTCTTCTCCGGCCCCACGGGCGTCGGCAAGACGGAGGTGGCCCGCCAGCTCGCCAAGACGCTGGGGATCGAGCTGATCCGCTTCGACATGTCCGAGTACATGGAGCGGCACAGCATCTCCCGCCTGATCGGCGCGCCGCCGGGCTATGTGGGCTTCGACCAGGGTGGGTTGCTGACCGACAGCATCGACCAGCATCCGCATGCGGTGCTGCTGCTCGATGAGATCGAGAAGGCGCATCAGGAACTCTACAACATCCTGCTGCAGGTGATGGACCACGGGAAGCTGACGGACCACAACGGCAAGACCGTCGACTTCCGCAACGTGATCCTGATCATGACCACCAATGCGGGCGCTTCCGACATGGCCAAGCCCGGCATCGGCTTCGGCAACCAGGTCCGCAAGGGCGAGGATGAGGAGGCGGTGAAGCGGCTCTTCACGCCGGAATTCCGCAACCGCCTCGATGCCGTGGTGCCCTTCGCGGCGCTGTCGGCGGAGATCGTGGGCAATGTGGTGGAGAAGTTCGTGATGCAGCTGGAAGCCCAGCTCGCGGATCGCAACGTCACCATCGAGCTGTCCTCGGGCGCCAAGGAATGGCTGGCCGAGAAGGGCTACGACCCGCTCTATGGCGCCCGGCCACTGGCCCGCGTCATCCAGGAATACGTCAAGAAGCCGCTGGCCGAGGAACTGCTCTTCGGCAGGCTGTCGAAGGGCGGTTCGGTCAAGGTCGGCATCAAGGATGGCGAGCTGACCTTCGAGTTCCAGGAAGCCGCCCTGGCCGCCCTGCCCAAGCCCGATGGCGATGGGGAGAGCGAGAAGGAGCCGGAAGTGGCCGACTGACCGCTTCCTTCTGGAGAATGTTGAACGGGGGCGGGAAACCGCCCCCGTTTTTTTGCGCCTGATCTCGAGGGACTCAGGCGGCAGCGGTGGCCTGGTTCTCGTTCATGCCGGCGCCATGAGGCCGGAAGCAGATCTCGTAATACAGGCCCTGGCTGTCGAAGCGCAGAATGGCGGAGGAACCCGGCCCCAGGTCATGCGGCAGGCCCCGCTCCAGGAAGCGCAGCCCGAAGCCTCGGCGCGGAGGCTGCGACGGTATGCCCGGGCCGCCGCGCTCCTGCCAGGTCAGGCGCACCCGGCCATCCGGCAACGTGTCCCAGCCCAGGGTCACCCGGCCGTTGCCGCCGGAAAGGGCGCCATATCGCACGGCATTGCTGGCCAGTTCCGCCAGGGCGATCACCATGGCCTGGGCCTGCGCGGCACGCAGCGGCAGCCCCGCCGGCCCCACCACCGCCACCCGGCCGGAAGACAACCAGGGGGAAAGCGCGGCATGCACCGTCTGCTCCACCGTGATCCCGGTCCAGCCGCTGGCGGCGATCACCTCATGGGAGCGGGAGAGCGCGCCCAGCCGGGCGCTGAAATCGGCCGCGAAGCGGCTGGGGTCCTGCTCCGCGCCCCGCAATGTCTGCGCCGCCAGGGATTGCACGGTGGCCAGGGTATTCTTCACCCGGTGGTTCAGCTCCGCCATGACCTCACCGCGCCAGGCCTCGGCGGCGGCACGGGCGGTCACGTCCATGATCACCAGGGAAAGCAGGGTCGGCCCGTCCGGCGAGCGGACCGGCTCGGCGGCGACAGCATATTGCAGCGGCTGCCCGCCCAGGCGGCTGTCGATCATGATATCCCGGCCCTGCAGCGGCTCACCGCTGCGCTGCGACTGTTGCAGCAGCGGCAGCAGTACGGCGGCGAGGTCCGGCATGGCCTCGGTGAACAACAGGCCGGCGGGCTCGGGGCTCACCTGCCCCACCAGCCCGATGAAGCTGTCGTTGGCCTCGATGATGCGGAACTGCTCGTCCAGCAGCGCCATGCCCACCGGCGCGGCCTTGTAGAAGGCGGAAACCTGGGCGGTGGCCAGGGCGGCCCGGCGGGCGTGGCGGTCGTCCTGCCGCCGCGCGCGCCGCAGCCGCCAGGCCAGCGTTCCCGCCCCCAGGACCACGCATAACAGCGCGGCCAGCGTGCTCATCCGCCAATTGTCGCGCAGCCGCATCCGTTCATGGCCGATCTCGCGGCGCAGGCTGAGGCCGATATCCTGCAGGCTCAGCAAGGCCGCCTCGGCCGCGCGGGGCGGTAGCAGCGTGATCAACGCCTCGTCCAGGCCGGGCTCGCCCTGGGGCAGGCCCAGCGCCGCGGTCAGGATGCGGTGCTGCGGACGGATCGCCGGCTCATCCTCCGCCAGCAGGCGAATGGCCGAGAGGCTGGCGCCGGCGGCGGTGTCATGCTCCCCGCGTTCGGTCGCCGGAGGGTAGCGCAGCAGGTTCAGCAGGTCCTGCTGCGCTTGCAGGCCACTCTCGAGGCGCAGCACCCGGGCCTCCCCGGCCTCGGTCTGCACCATCTGCCGCGTCAGCAGCAGCAGGGCCAGCAGCAGCAGCAGCAATGGCGCCGCCCGCCGCAGGTGCTGCCAGAGCAGGGACACAAACACGTTGCCCCTCATGCTGCAGCACCGGGGGGACCGTGGTGCCGGAACACCCGGATCAGCAGGAACCCTATCTTATGCTCCGACATACCAGCATACGAAGTCAGTGGCGCTGCTCGCCGCCGGCGCCGGAAAAAGAAGCGAGAGCCCCGCAGATGCTGCCACCACGCCTCCCACTGCCGGGGCGGTCGAGGATAGGGGTAGTGTCGCGGAGTTCGTCTCCATAGCCTAAGCCTAGCCGCGTTCATGCATCCCGCGCGAGAGAAAGTTACTCTCATGCAAACGGTTATCGCATCAAGTCACATATCGGATTTACGAAAAATGACCATCGCCGCACAGGATGACGACGAGGACGAAGCCCCCCGGGGCATGCCGCCCGGGACGCCCTTCTACATGACCCCTGCCGGACACGCGGCGCTGGAGGAGGAACTGCGTCAGC
The DNA here is from genome assembly GCF_014490445.1 of Pseudoroseomonas ludipueritiae. Classification (GTDB taxonomy): domain Bacteria; phylum Pseudomonadota; class Alphaproteobacteria; order Acetobacterales; family Acetobacteraceae; genus Pseudoroseomonas; species Pseudoroseomonas ludipueritiae. The sequence goes on from NZ_JACTUZ010000099.1 coordinate 7,296, forward strand.
TCTGGCACGTGGAGCGGCCGAAAGTGGTGGAGATCGTCTCCTGGGCCGCGAGCCTGGGCGACCGCAGCGAGAACGCGGACTACCAGTACGGCAAGCGGCGGTTGCGGGAGATCGACCGCCGCGTGCGCTTCCTGCGCAAGCGGCTCGACAATTGCCAGGTGGTGGACCCGGCGGCGCAGCCCCGGAAGGATCAGGTCTTCTTCGGCGCCACCGTCACCTATGTGCGGGAGGATGATTCCGAGGTCACCGTCACCATCGTCGGCGTCGATGAGGCCGATACGGAGCGCGGCCTCATTTCCTGGGTCTCCCCGGTGGCGCGGGCGCTGCTGCGCGCCAGGGTGGGCGACGCGGTGAAGCTGCGCCTGCCGGGCGGGGTGGAGGAGATCGAGATCCTCTCGATCTCCTACCCCGCGCCAGCCTCAGCCGGCTGAGGCGTCGGGCCCGGCCAGGGCCAGCAGTGTGCCCAGCGCGGTGGCGATGCCATGCGCGCTGGCCTTGGGCTCCACGTCGATCCATTCCTCCAGCGAATGGGCACGGCCGCCAGCGCAGCCGGAGCCCACCGTGATCGCCGGCAGCCCCAGGCTCATGGCGATGTTGCTGTCGGTAGAGGAGGCCTCGGCATGGAATTCATGGCCCTGGCCGGTCATCACGGCCTGGGCCAGCTTCACCATGCGGCTATTGCTGTCGGTGACGCCGGCCGGGCGATCACCGATCACCTTCACTTCCACCCGCACCTTGCCGGCGCTGGTGTCGCGGGCGGCGTTCTCGTCCTCGGCGGCCTGGGGCAGGATGGCCAGGAAGCGGTTCTCCAGCGTCGCCAGGGCCTCGGGGCTGGCGGAGCGCAGGTCCACCTCCATCCACATCTCCTCCGGAATGGCATTGATGGAGGAACCGCCGCCGATCCGCCCGATGGAGAAAGTGGTCTTGGGCTGCGCCGGCACGCGGATGCGGGAAAGCGCATCGGCCGCCCGCGCCAGGGCGAAGGCCGGGTTCACCAGCCCGAAGGCGCCGAAGGAATGCCCGCCGGGGCCGCGGAAGGTGATGCGGTAGCGCTTGCTACCCACCGCCGCCGTGACGAGGCGGGAGGGGTCCAGCCCGTCCAGCGCCATGAAGCCGGCGACCTGGTCGCGGCGCGGGTCGTTCTTGAAGAAGGCCTTCACACCGCGCAGGTCCCCTGCCCCTTCCTCGCCCACGGAGCCCATGGCCAGGATGGAGGCGCGGGTCTGGATGCCAGCGGCGTCCATGGCGCGCAGCAGGCCGAGCATCACCGCTAGGCCGCGCGTGTCGTCGCCGACGCCGGGGGCACGCAGGATGGTGCCTTCCCGCTTCACCTTCACATCGGTGCCGGCGGGAAAGACGGTGTCGAGGTGGGAGCAGAGCACGATCAGCCCGGCATCCGGGTCGCTGCCGGGGCGCAGGCCGGTGACATTGCCCTCGGCGTCGATCGCCACGTCCGTCAGGCCATGCTCGCGCAGCGCCTCGGCGAAGGCCGCCGCGCGGGGTGCCTCGCCGAAGGGCGGCGAGGCGATCTCGGTCAGGCGGATGATGTCGGCCACGATGCGGTCGTGGTCGGCCACGATGGCCTCGCGGGCGGCAGCGAAGCCGGGGCTGGCCAGCAGCGCCGCCGCTTCCTCGGCCGCGCCGCCGTTATCGAGGGCAGAAAGCGCGGCGCGCAGGCTGGGAGCGGCGGCGGTATCGGACATCGGGGCAACCTTTCCAGGAAACGATGCCCAAGGGTTTCCGCCCACCGGCGCCGCCGGTCAAGTCAGGTACCAACCCGCAACGGCGCGCCCAGCTTGCGCAGGCAGGCGATGACGGAGAGCACGGTGATGCGCCCCGTCTTCGGGTTCTCGCTGGGGATATTCTCGATGGTCATGGAGAAGCTGGCGGAATCGGCATCCACCTCGATGCGGTGGGTATTCCGCTCCAGCGCCGGGTCGGCCCAGATCTCCAGCTGCGTACGGTCCGGCCCGATGCCGGCCAGGGACAGCGCCACCGCCACGTTCAGATTGGCCGGGAAGCCCGCCGCCGCCTGCCGCGCCGTGCCCTGGAAGATGCGCAGCGGCTCGCGGATATCCTCGATGGCGATGTTGTTCTCGGCCAGATAGGGCGCGCCCACCAGCCCGCGCATCGGCTTGCGCGTCACCATCCGCACGCTGCGGATCTCGCCCTCGGCGGCGGCCAGCACGGCATCCAGGCCCAGCAGCGCGCCGGTCGGCACGATGATGCGGCCGCCATGGGCGCGCGCCAGTTCCACCAGCTGCTCCCGCCCCAGCAGCGCGCCGGCGCTGAGCACCACGGCGGTCTTGCCCGCGCGCAGGAAGGGCTCGACGATCTGCGGCAGCAGCGCGGCGGGGGCGCATTCCACCACCACATCGGCCAATGGCTCCAGTGCATCGATGCCCACCACCGGCACGGGGCGGCGCAGGCCGGCCAGCCGCTGGGCGGCGGCGGCGGTGTCGCGGGCGGAGACAGCGGCCAGGGTGCAGCCGGGGATGCCGGCATCCAGCGCCTGGGCCAGTTTCAGGCCAACGGCGCCCAGGCCGGCGATGGCGATTCTCAGTGACGTTTCCATACCCGCAACAGAAAGCAGGCGCCTTCGCCGCGCAAGAGGGTCCGGAAGGCCCTCAGCCGCCGAACCTGGCGAAGACCTGCCGGTCCCGGTTCTCCTGCATCAGCATGGAGATGGAGGGCACCTGCGCGAAGCCGAGGCCATGCGGCGGCCCGTCCTGCTCATCCGGCGTGATCTTGGGATAGGCCTCGCCGCCCACCTTCTCCCACTTCCCGGCCGGCTTCTTCACTTCCAGATTGGCCACGGTCGCCTTCAGCACCAGGCGCACGATGGCTTCCTTGGGCGCGGAAGGCTTGGTCAGGCTGGGATGCCCGCTGATCATCTGCCAGCCATTGGCCAGCGCCCAGGCGGTCAGTTCTTCCTTGGTCATGCTCAGCCCTCCGCTTCTTCCCGCAGCATTTCCAGTTCCAGCCAGCGTTCCTCGGCCTCGGCGAGCTGCGTCTCGCTGCGGGCGAGCAGTTCCGTGGCCTTGTCGAAACGGGCGCGGTCCCGGGCATAAAGGCCGGGATCGGCCAGGATCTCCTTCAGCTTCGCCGCCTCGGCCTCCAGCTTGCGCATCCTCGCCGGCAGGGTGTCCAGCTCGTGCTGGTCCTTGAAGCTCAGTTTCTTGCGCGCCGGGGCGGCGGCGGTAGGGGCAGGCTTTGACGCGGCAGGGGCCGGGGCGGCTTTGCGCGCAGCATCCTCCCGCGCCCGCACGCCGTGGCCGCGCTGCGCCACCATGTCGGAATAGCCGCCGGGATAATCCTGCCACTGCCCCTCGCCTTCCCAGGCGATGACGTTGGTCGCCACGCGGTCCAGGAAGTCGCGGTCATGGCTGACCACGATCACCGTGCCGGAATATTCGGCGATCTGTTCCTGCAACAGGTCCAGGGTCTCGAGGTCGAGGTCGTTGGTCGGCTCGTCCAGCACCAGCAGGTTGGATGGCGTGGCGAAGGCGCGCGCCAGCAGCAGCCGCCCCCGCTCCCCGCCCGACAGCGCCGAGACCGGCGTGCGCGCCTGCTCCGGCCCGAAGAGGAAGTCCTTCATGTAGCCAATGACATGGCGCGGCTGGCCATTCACCCAGACCTGGTCGCCGCGCCCATCGGTCAGGCTCTGGGCCACGGTGGTATTGGGGTCGAGCGCGGCGCGGCGCTGGTCCAGCGTCACCATCTCCAGGTTGGTGCCGAGCTTCACCTCGCCGGAATCCGGCGCCAGGGTGCCGGTCAGCATCGACAGCAGCGTGGTCTTGCCGGCGCCATTCGGCCCGACGATGCCGACGCGGTCGCCACGGATGATGCGGGTGGAGAAATCGTCCACTACCACCCGCTCGCCAAAGGCCTTGCGGATATTCTCGGCGGAAATGACCAGGGTGCCAGAGGCATCGGCCTCGGCGGCGGCCATGCGGACGCCGCCCTGGGCCGCCTTGCGCTCCCGCCGCTGCTGCCGCAGCCCGGCCAGTTCCGCCACGCGGCGGACATTGCGCTTGCGCCGGGCGGTGACGCCGTAGCGCATCCAATGCTCTTCTCGCACGATCTGGCGGTCGAGCTTGTGGGCCTCCTGCTCCTCCTGCTCCAGCACCTCGTCGCGCCAAGCCTCGAAATGCGCGAAGCCGCGCGCGAGGCGGCGGGTGGTGCCGCGGTCCAGCCAGACCATCTCGCGCGTCAGCTTCTCCAGGAAGCGGCGGTCATGGCTGATCAGCACCAGGGCGGATCGCATGGAGGCGATCTCCCCCTCCAGCCACTCGATGGCGGGCAGGTCCAGGTGATTGGTCGGCTCGTCCAGCAGCAGGATGTCCGGGCTGGGCGCCAGGGCGCGGGCCAGCGCCGCGCGGCGCGCCTCGCCGCCCGAAAGATTGGCGGGCTTTTCCTCGCCGGTCAGGCCGAGCTGTTCCAGCAGGTATTGCGCGCGGTAGGGATCGTCCCCCGCCGTCAGGCCGGCTTCCACATAGGCCATGACATTGGCATAGGCGGACAGGTCCGGCTCCTGCGGCAGGTAGCGCACGGTGGCGCCGGGCTGGAGGAAGCGGGTGCCGCCATCGGCCTGGGCCTCCCCCGCCGCGATCTTCAGCAGGGTGGACTTGCCGGAGCCATTGCGGCCGATCAGCGCCAGCCTTTCCCCGGGCGAGACGGAGAGCGTCGCGCCGCCCAGCAGGGGCGTGGTGCCGAACATCAGCCGGATATCTTGCAACAGAAGCAGAGGGGGCGGTGCCATGGGCCGTTGCGTGAAGCGGCGGAGCGCAACCGTCAAGGGCTGATAGGTTCCCCTGGGGTTGATGCCGCGCCCCTGCCGCCGCAGACTCCCTGGCTGAGGAGCTGCTGACAATGGAACAAATCGACTGCGTGGTGGTGGGCGCCGGGGTGGTGGGGCTGGCAGTGGCACGTGCCCTGGCCCTGGCCGGGCGCGAGGTGCTGGTGCTGGAGGCCGCCGAGGGCATCGGCACCGAGACCTCCTCCCGCAACAGCGAGGTGATCCACGCCGGCATCTATTATCCCAAGGATAGCCTGATGGCCCGCTTCTGCGTGGCCGGGAAGAAGATGCTCTATGCCTATTGCGCCGAGCGCGGCGTGCCGCACCGCAATTGCGGCAAGCTGATCGTAGCGACCACCGAGGCCGAGGCCGGGCAGCTTGCCTCCATCCAGGCCCGCGCCGCCGCCAATGGCGTGCCGGACCTGCGGATGATCAGCGCCGAGGAAGCGCGGGAGATGGAGCCGGCGGTGTCCTGCACGGCGGCGCTGGTCTCGCCCTCCACCGGCATCGTGGACAGCCATTCCTTTATGCTGGCCCTGCAGGGCGATGCCGAGAATGCCGGCGCCGCCTTCGCCTTCCATGCCCCCGTACTCTCCGGCCGCCTTTTGCCGGAAGGCGGCGCCGAGCTTTCGGTGGGTGGCGAGGAACCGATGGAGCTGCGCTGTTCCCTGCTGGTGAATGCCGCCGGGCTGCATGCCCCTGCCCTGGCCGCCAAGCTGGAGGGCATGCCCGCCGCGATGGTGCCGCCCACCTTCTATGCCAAGGGCAATTACTTCACCCTGGCCGGCCGCTCTCCCTTCACGCACCTGATCTATCCGGTGCCGGTGCCGGGCGGACTGGGGACGCATCTGACGCTGGACCTCGGCGGCCAGGCCAAGTTCGGCCCGGATGTGGAATGGGTGGACCGCATCGAATACGAGGTGAACCCGGCGCGCGGCGAGAGCTTCTATGCCGCCATCCGCCGCTACTGGCCCGGCCTGCCGGATGGCGCGCTGATCCCGGGCTATTCCGGCATCCGGCCCAAGATCGTCGGTCCCGGCCAAGCGGCGCAGGATTTCGTGGTGCAGGGCCCGGCCGAGCATGGCCAGCCGGGGCTGGTCAACCTCTTCGGGATCGAGAGCCCGGGGCTGACAGCCTCCATGGCCTTGGCGGATTACGTGGTGGAGAAATCCGCCGCCTGAGGCTCAGCGGTTGGCGGCCTTATGGGTGCCGACATTCTCGTGCCACTCAACCGGCAGGCCGTCCCAGGTGGGGAACTGCTTGCCGGCATGTTTGCGGCGGAGATAGACGACGAAGCCATCGGCGGTGGCTTCCACATAGCCGGACTTGCCGTCGGTCAGCTTGAGGTGCTGGGCCAGGGCCTCGGCTTGTTCACGCATATAGCTGTCGCTCATGGCGGTGCTCCTTTGCGCCTTATATGGGGCGGCGGGCGGCGGCGTGCAGCCTTAGCTGGCGCGCCGTGCCCGCAGCCACATCTCCGCCCCCAGCAGCAGCGCCGTGACGAAGATCAGCAGCACCGCCACCGCCGCCATGGTGGGGTCCAGATGCTCGTTGATGCCGTCCCAAATGCGGCGCGGCAGCGTGAATACGCGGCGGCTGGCCAGGAACAGCGCCAGCACCAGCTCATCCCAGGAATGGATGAAGGCGAAGATGGCGGAAGAGGCCACCGCCGGCAGGATACCCGGCAGGATCACAAGCCAAAGCCGCTGAAACAGGTTGGCGCCCAGGTTGCGCGCCGCCTGCTCCAGCCGCGCGTCGAAATGTGCCAGAGCGGTGGAGACGATGATCACCACGTAAGGAATGCCCGTGACGGCATGGGCGATGACCAGGCCGAGGTAGCTGTCCAGCAGCCGCAGATCGACCCAGAGCCGGTAGATGCCCAGCGCATAGACAATGGTGGGCACGATGATCGGCACGATCATCAGCACGCGCACGAAATCCGCCAGCCGACTGCCGATGCGCCAGCAGCCGATGGCGCAGAGCGTGCCCGCCACCACCGTCAGCACCGTGGAAGCGGAGGCGATGAGGAAGCTCTGCCCGATGGAGGAAAGCCATTCCGCGCTGCCGAAGAGATGCGCGAAATGCTGTAGCGACAACTGCTCCTGTGGCAGCGAGAGGTAGCGCTGGTCCGTCAGCGCCACCGGAAAGACGATGGCGATGGGCAGCAGCAAGAACAGGATGATGGCCCAGGCCAGTCCCTTGATAGGGCGGGAGGCGGCGTAATCCATCTCAGGCGGCCCCGAACAGGCGGCGCAGATTCACCACGCGGGAGAGCACCGCCAGCAGCGCGAAGATGAAGACGATCAGCGTGGTCGCCAGCATGGTGCCGATGCCCCATTGCACCACATCGAGGATCTGCACGGAGATGTATTCCGCGATCATCAGCGTGCGTCCCCCGCCCAGGATCGCCGGCGTCACCAGGAAGCCGAGCGAGAAGATGAAGACCAGGATGCCCGCCCCCACCACGCCCGGCAGGCTGAGCGGCAGGAAGACGCGCAGGAAGCCCTGCATGCGGGAGGCCCCGAGCCCACGCGCCGCGGCCAGGCAGCGGCGGTCGATGCCGCGCATGCCGGTCAGCAGCGGCAGCACCGCGAAGGGCAGCATGTAATGCACCATGCCGATGGTGATGCCGAGTTCATTCCAGATCAGCGGCAGCGGGTCCGCGATCAACCCGGCATCCAGCAACGCGGTATTGATCACGCCCTGGCGCCGCAGCAGCGTGACCCAGGCGAAGGCGCGCACAAGAACAGAGATCCAGAGCGGCAGCAGGATGCCCAGCATCATCCAGCGCTGCGCGCGCGGCCCGGCCTGGGCCATGACATAGGCCACCACATAGCCCAGCAGCAGCGTGATGCCCGTGGTCAGCAGGCAGATGCGCAGCGTCGTCAGCAAGACCCGGTGGATCGAGGCACTGGTGAAAAGCAGCGCGTAGTTACCCAGGCCAAGGCGCGGTTCCGTCACGCTGACCAGCAGGACGCGGGCCAGCGGGAACAGGTAGAAGCCCAGCAACATCAACAGCGCGGGCAGGACCAGCATCCAGTAGATGCCGGCCTCGCCCAGCCAGGGGCGCCGCATCAGGCGCTGATGAAATCGAGGTAGCGCTGCAGCGCGGCGGCGCCGTGCTTCTCATACCAGTCGGCGTCGATCTTGGCCTGCACGGCGACATTGGCGGGGTCGGAGGGGTTGCTGGCCTTCACCGCATCCGGCACCAGCGCGGAAGCCGCCGGGTTGGCCGGGCCATTGCCCATGGAGGCCAGCAGCTTCACCTGCCCTTCCGGCGCCTGCATGGCGGCAATGGCGCGCATCGCTTCCTTGCCCGCCGGATTGCCCTTCGGCACCACCCAAAGGCCCGGCTGCAACAGCCCGTCCTTGAAGGTGTAGTCGATCAGCCCGCCGCCATCGCGCTTCAGCAGATTGGCGCGGGTGTTCCAGAGCAGGCCCATGACGCACTCACCATCGCGCAGCAGGCTCTGGCTCTCGGCGCCGCTGTTCCAGTAGAGGCACTGGGACTTGATGGTCTCCAGCTTCCTGAAGGCGCGGTCGACATCGAGGGGGTAAAGCTTCTCCATCGGCACGCCATCGGCCAGCAGCGCCATTTCCAGCATGCCCTGCTGGTTGCGGCGGAGCATGCGGCGGCCAGGATACTTCTTCAGGTCGAAGAAATCGGCGATGGCCGGCGTGCCGGAGACCTTCCTGGTGTTCCAGGCCATGACGGTGGAGAACATGTAGTTCGCCACACCATACTTATAGGCGAAGGCGGTATCCACCTTGCCCTTGTCCACGATGCTGTAGTCGATCTCTTCCAGCAGTCCCGCCGGGCCCAACTCGCCCGTGCCGGCCACGCCGGAATCGCAGATGTCCCAGGTGACGTTGCGGGCCTGCACCATGGTCTTCATCTTGCCATTCGAAGGCCCGCTGCCATCGATGACCATGCGGCCGCCGGCGGCGACGTAAGGTGCCTGGAAGGCTTCCCTGAAGGCAGGCACCGCCTCCCCGCCCCAGTTCACCAGTACTACCTCGGGCCGTGCCTGGGCGTGGGCGGGGCCGGGCATGGCGGCTGCCATCCCCAGGGCACCCAGCCCCGCCAGCAGGTCGCGGCGGGAGATGCGGCCGGCACGCTGTTCCTGGGCCAGGATCTCGGCCTGGTCCTCGGCGAAGCTCTGGATGCGCTGCATGGGGGCTTCCTCGGGTGGATGACGGTCGAGGAGCATGTCGCCATGCTCCTGAACCCATCGCAACCCAAGGAATTTGCCCAAACCGCCAGCGAAAGGCGCCGCTTCCGCTGGTTCCGCTCACGGCTTGGGCAGAATGCCCAGGCCGACGCCAAGCCGCATCAAGGCGTTGGCGCGCTCACCTCGGTCAGGTCCCCCGTCCCGAACCACTTGGAACGGACGGTGCGGTAGTAGGCTTCC